>JBBKVW010000060.1:0-17709 GCA_037968655.1 Burkholderiaceae bacterium | reverse complement strand
CTGTAGATCAGTGAAGACCAAAAAATTATTGCATGGGGTGCAAGGGGTCGAAGGTTCGAATCCTTTCACACCGACCAATAAAACTAAATGAAATCAACGGGTTATAGTGAACTCACTGTAACCCGTTTTGCATTCTTCGCGCCGCAATCTGCGCCACAAATCAGAGCATCCAACTAACAGCGACATGCGTTGTCACTGCCGGATCGCGCGGCAAATGCGCAGAATTTGACAGGCGACGAAACCTTGTTGATATGTATGGATTTTTTCGTATTTCAACGAGTCGGGCCTGGTTCTTGCGTTAGTTGCGAATATGCTCTCATCGAATTGAGTTCGCGCTTGTCGGCGCGCCACGGCGATGCGGCATTCCAGTAGAAATCATGTCATCCTTGCTTCGTGTTCTTCGCGCGCTGGCGCAGGTTTTGGCCTTTGCTGTCTCCGTCGTCAACATGCCGGTGCATGCGAGCCCTGACTTGCTGATTGATGCAGGCAGCGGCAAGCTGACAGGCGCAACGGGTGTGGATGTCTCTGGAAATCTATATGACGTCAGTTTCCAGGACGGCTCCTGCCTGGGGCTCGCCATCGCTGGATGCATTCCCGGCACGACTTTTGTCTTCGGCACGCAAGCCGCCGCGCTAACCGCCTCCCAGGCGCTGCTGAATAGTGTGTTGATTGACGTTGGTCCAGAACAGCTGTTCGACGCCCAGCCGGAACTGACCCGTGGGTGTGAAGTGACGTTGGCGTGTTTTATTGCGACGCCCTATGGATTTAACTTTGGTTTTCTGGTGGCGGTGATTGCTACCAATCATGCTGTCAATGCCAATGACTCCCTGAACCCATCCTTTTCAGCGGCCACAACCACGGATTTCACCGATCACCCAGACGTGACATGGGCAATCTGGACGCCGCGATCGCCGGTGACGCCAGTATCCGAACCCGCATCACTCCCCTTGCTGGCTTCCGCAGGACTCGCCCTGATCGCGACGGTGCGCCGCCAGCAAGCCCGGGGCGGCAGGCGCATCCAATAGCTCAGCCGGCCCCGTCTGCACAACGCTCTCGGGGCGGCACGCTAGCATCCGCATCACTTGGATGACAGACGGTCTCTATGGGCGCTGCCGCTTGGTTCTTGCCGCGTCGCGCTTGATGCGGTCGACATGGTCAGCCTTTCAACTGCATGGGGCGCGGTGAAACGAATCCACGTTGCGAAGGCGTCTCTGGTCGGCAACAGGCAATCAAGCCTGCTTCATTCGCCCATGGTCTCAGCCCAGGCCAGCGCCTGCAAATGCGCCAGGTTGACCTGGTGGTTGCTCAGGTTGAGCGTTTTCGACGCGCGCGCGAATGCCGCGTCGTCGGATGTTTCGCACGCTATGCAGAGCTCCAGGAACGGTGCCAGCGGACCGGTATTGCGCAGCAGTGCGCCGGTGACTGATTCGGGCAAGGCGATGGAATCGAGCGCGACGGTCATCGGCACGCCGAGCATGGTATCGAGCAGTGAAAAGACGCCGGTGACAAAGGCGTTGTCACATTCTTCGGGCGCCAGCAGCTCGGCGGCCAGCAGTTCCATCAGGCGTCCGCGCACGATGGCCGTCGTGCCTACAGCCGGAGACAGGCTGGCGTCGCGCGACGTCATCAGCAAGAGGGCGGCCCAGCGGAATAGTTTTTTCAGTCCCAGCAGCATCACGGCCTGACGGAACGAGGTGATCGCGCTGGACAAACCAAATCCGGATGAGTTGATAAAGCGCAACAGGTGAAATGACAGGCTGGCGTCGTGCTTGAGCACTTCCTCGATCTGCGTCGTCGTGGCTTGATTACGCACCAGGTTGATCAACTGGATGATCACTGCCTGCGACGGGCGGATCGTTTGGCCGCTGACCATCACGGGTTTGGCGAACCAGAATCCCTGGAACAGTTGCACGCCCAGATCGCTGGCGTGCCGATGCTGTTCGGCGGTCTCTACCTTCTCGGCAATCAGGCGCGCCCTGGTTCTTTTCTGGGCCAGCTTGACGACCGGTTCAAGCAGTTCGGGCTTGAGCAGCAAGAGATCGATTTTTATGAAGCTGGCCAGGGGCAGCCACGGCAGGTACGCTGCGGTGAGCACGCTGTGGTTGAAGGCGAGCCGAAATCCGCGCTTGTGCATCTCGCCCAGCATGGGCGTCAGGCGCTCGATCTCCGGCGCAGCGTTGCCCGCGACAGTGGGAATCTCCAGTACAACGCGTTCCGGTTGCACCAGATCCAGGTGTCCGCTGGCCAGGCTGCCGTGGGCACAGTTGACGAACAGGATGCGGTTGTCGATCAGCGCGCTGTTGTCTGTCTGCGAAAGTGCGTTGAACAGCAGTTGTGCATCGCTGGCCGCAGTGTGGGTGCTTTGTTGGCGGCTGCGATCGAGCAGTTCATAGCCGAAAACCTTGCCTTTTTCGTCGACGATGGCCTGGCGTGCGATGGCCATGTTGCGCGATTCGTCTATGGCCGGCAGCATCTGATGTTCGGTGGCTGGAAAGTAGGGGGCGGACATTGGCTGCATTCAATGGGGACTGCCCATTCTAAAAGCCGACTCGTTGCAAACTGTTTGAAGCTCACCATCCAGCGATGGCGCCGCATGCACGGCAAATGACTCCGTGCAAATGCCCCGCGCTACTGCCGTGCCAAGCTGCGCAGGTTGGACAAGCCGGCCTCGAAGTCCTTGCCCACCATCTTGCCCATGCTGAAAAACAGTTGCATCACCCTGGCCATCAGCGGTGAGGGCCCGTACATGGCCCAACTGACCTGGGTTGCGTCGCCCGCCGGCGCCAGCGTGAATTCGGCCGTGTTGTGCGCTTCGAAGGGCTTGAGAAAGTCAAGCTTGATCGAGATCCGCTCATGTGGCACGGAATCGATGATTTCCATCCGGCCAGCACCCGCTTTTGCGCTGCCAGCCCAGCTGTATGCGGCCCCCTTGCCCGACTCGGGCCCCGAAAATTCGCGTCGCATGCCAGGGTCCAGTTTTTCCCATGGCGACCATTGGGACCAGGCGTGCAAGTCGTTGATCAAGGCAAAGATGCGCGTGGGCGGTGCCTCGATCTGCACGCTGCGCTCAATCCGGAAATGATCTGGCATTCTGGCGGCGATGAGCAGCACAGCGGCGAAGGCAATCGGCACCATTGCAAGAATTGTCAGCAACATCAGCTTGTCCTGTTCTATCCTGGTTTGGGCATTTTCGTATCTGCAGCGCATCTGAACGCCGCGTCGTCCGATTGCAGGATCTCCAACTCGGTTTCGTCGAATCCTGCGGCCCGGCGTGCCGGCAGATTGAAGGGGCCGCGCAGGCGCGGCGCGCCATGTTCTTGGGCCAGGGTTGCGTAGGTGGCGATCGGGTCCAGCCCGCGCTGTTGACACAGATAGCGGTACCAATGGTTGCCCACTGCCACATGCCCGATCTCATCGCGCAAGATGATGTCCAGGATCGCTGCCGCTGCCGTATCGCCAGCGGCCGACAAACGTGCGCGCATCGGCGGCGACGCGTCGAGTCCGCGCGCTTCGAGCGTGCGCGGCACCAGCGCCAAACGTGCCAGCGGATCGTGCCGTGTTTTGGCCGCCATGTCCCACAGCCCGCTGTGGGCAGGAAAGTCGCCGTAGTCATGCCCGAGCGTTTTGAGGTGGGCCGACAGCAACTCGAAGTGCAGCGCTTCTTCGCGCGCAACGCCGACCCACTGGCGATAGAACGGCTCTGGCATGGCAGGAAAGCGCCAGACGATATCGAGCGCCAGGTCGATTGCATTGAGTTCGATATGCGCCAGGGCATGGATCAGGACTGCGCGGCCCTGGGCGCTCGATGTGGAACGGCGTTTGAGTGCGTTGAAGGGCACCAGGACAGGGCGATCGGGCCGTCCCGGAATGCCGTCTGGCTGGTCCAGCTTGGCATCAACACGTAGTGGGCCATCCGGGTTGAGCGCACGCGTGGCGCTCGCCTTCGCGGTCGGGTCGCGCAGCAACAGGTTGTCGAGCGCTTTGTGCCGCAGGTCTTTTTCGCTTGTCATGGTGTGGGTAGTCTGGGTCAGGCCGGCAATGCGATCAAGGCAAGTGCTGCAACGCCGGCGGCTGCTACATCGACAGGGAGCCTTCGCGAAACCCGGTTTTGTCCAGCCACACGTTCACCAGGACCGGCCGGCCACTGCGGGCAACGTCCTGCGCCTGGCGCAGTGCCGGTTCGAGTTCCTGCATGTGCCGCACGACGATGCCATGGGCGCCGAATCCGGCCGCAACCAGGTGGTAGTCCGTGCGGGCCAGCACCGTGCCCACGTCATCGCCAAGCATCTTGACCTGCTCGCGCGCGATCTGGGTCCAGCCCGCGTCGTTGCCGACGATGGCAATCACCGCAATGCCGTGTCGCACGAAGCTGTCGAATTCGACCAGGCCATAGCCGCAGGCGCCGTCGCCCAGGATGATCCAGACCTCTGCATCGGGCTGGCAGCATGCCGCGCCCAGCGCAAAGCCGGCGCCAACGCCCAAGGTGCCAAACGCGCCCGGATCAAGCCAGCGCAATGGCCCGCGCGGGTGCAGCACATACGAGGCGGTGCCGACGAAATCTCCGCCGTCGGCAACCAGCACCGCGTTGTCGGCGGCGACCTGCTCGATCAGGCGCAGCAGCGCGACCGGATTCACATGCGTGCCGCCTGCATCGGCCTGCATGTCTATTTCGGCTTCGCGCTGCGCATCGCGGGCCTGCAACTGTCCTCGCCAGTCCAGCCATGCCCCAGCCTGCGACGCCGGGGGCACCTTGACTTGTGCCAGGGACTGCAGGAACAGTCCGACGTCGCCAATGACCGGCACATCGGCGCGGCGGTTCAAGCGGGCATCCCTGGCGCTGCGATTGGCGGCAATCAGCGTTGCGCCGCGCCGGATGTGCCGGCCGTAGTCAAGTCGGAAGTCGCACGGAACGCCGGCCAGGATCACGCAGTCGGCGTCGCGCAAAGCCTGGCGGCGCTGGTGCCGCATGTGCAGTTCGTGCTTGCGCCCGAGCAGGCCGCGCGCCATGCCCGAGAGGTAGACCGGAATGCCCAGACGCTCCACTGCCTGTGCGATCAACGCCGCCCGGCCAGGTTGCGTCACTGCCTGGCTGCCGATCACCATCAAGGGGCGTTGAGCCTTGCGCAGGGCACGCAGCGCCTGCGCGACACGACGCTGCGCTGGCATGGGTGTGTCGACCGCCCGCATCTGGACTGCTGCCGCCTGCGCCGATCCCGCAAACATCTTCTCGACATGCCGATTGAGGTAAAAGCGCAGCAGTCGATCGCCGATAGCGCGACCTTTGCCTGCTGCCTGCGCATACCACTGTCGGATCGTGGTTTCGTCATACAGCAGGTCTACCGGGCATTCGATGAAGACAGGGCCTGGTATGCCGCTGGCCGCAAGCCAGAACGCCTGGTCGACTGCCGGGCCGAGATCACGGACCCGGAGGACCTTGATGAAGCGCTTGACATGCGGCTCCACCAAAAGCCGCTGGTCGATATCCTGCAATGCGCCGCGGCCCTGCAAGGCCGTGGGTGCCGCGCCACCCAGCAATATCAAGGGCGACTGGGCCAGCTGCGCGTTCTTGAGCGCGGTAATGGTGTTGGTGATGCCCGGCCCTGCGGTGACCGCAGCCACGCCCGGCACGGCTGACAGGCGGCTGCTGGCGTCGGCCGCAAACACTGCGGTTGCCTCGTCGCGCACATCGACAATCCGGATGCCCAACGCGCGCGATGCGGCCAGAATGGGCGAGATATGGCCGCCGCACAGCGTGAATATTTGCCGTACACCATGCGCCTGCAGCGACAGCGCAATGCGATCGCCACCATGCTGTGCGCGCGCCGGGTCGATCATGGCGGTTTCCTTCGTACTGGTCTTGTTTTTACTGCGCCAGTGTCACCGGCTCCTGGCTTGCCCCTACGTGCCGCAATCGGCCAGCCGCGCGGGCCAGCAACGGTAACACGGCCTTTTACAATGCTTGCAACAGGAGAAAAAATTGACGATCTATGCATTGGGCGATCTGAGCCCGCAAATCGATGCGTCAGCCTGGGTCGCGGACAGCGCCCAGGTGATCGGCAACGTGGAACTGGCGCAGGACGTGAGCATCTGGTTTGGCGCCGTGCTGCGGGGCGACACCGAACACATGCGCATTGGCCGGGGCTCCAATATCCAGGATGGCAGCGTGCTGCATGCCGACGTCGGCAAGCCGCTCACGATAGGCGAGGATGTGACGGTTGGCCACATGGTGATGCTGCATGGCTGCACCATTGGTGAGGGCAGCCTGATCGGCATTGGCGCAGTCATTCTCAATGGCGCGCGCATCGGCAAGCACTGCCTGGTCGGCGCCGGTGCGCTGGTTACCGAGGGCAAGGAATTTCCAGACGGCTCGATGATCATCGGCAGCCCGGCAAAAGTGACGCGTGACCTCACCGCGGAGCAGGTGCAGGGCCTGCGCAGCAGTGCGCAGGGATATGTCGAGAACGCACGGCGCTTCCGATCGGGTCTGAAGAAGCTCGACTGAGCGCGGATTGTTCAGCGTGCTGCTGGCATATTGACGGGAACCAAGTTTGTCTGAATTGCACAAGTTTATTTTTGACGGCCTTCCGGTGCGGGGCATCGTGGTGCGGCTTACCGACGCGTGGACCGACATATTGCGTCGGCGCGCTGCCAATACGCAGACCGGGGCCTATCCGCAGCCGGTCGCAAACATGCTGGGCGAGATGCTGGCTGCGGCCACGCTGATGCAGTCCAACATCAAGTTCGATGGCGCGCTGATCATGCAGATCATGGGCGACGGGCCGGTCAAGCTGGCTGTGGCCGAAGTGCGTCCGGACCTGGGCTTGCGGGCCACCGCCACTGTCAATGGCGAGGTCGCCCAGGCCGCCAGCCTGAGCGTCATGGTCAATCTGCACAACAATGGCCATTGCGCGATCACCCTCGATCCGCGCCAGCGCCTGCCGGGCCAGCAGCCCTATCAGGGGGTGGTTCCGCTGTTTGGCGATCGGCGCGAGAAGCTGGATCAACTCAGCGCGGTATTGCAGCACTACATGCTGCAAAGCGAACAGCTCGATACCACGCTCGTGCTGGCGGCGGACGACTCGGTTGCGGCAGGCCTGCTGATACAGCGCCTGCCTTTGCAAGGGAGCGGCAATCTGGCCGGCGAACGGGCTCGGGCCGACGAAGACGAGATTGGCCGCAACGAACACTACAACCGCATCGCGACGCTTGCCGCCAGTCTCAAGCGCGAAGAGTTGCTGGGGCTGGATGTGGACGCAATTCTGCATCGCCTGTTCTGGCAAGAGGATGTGCTGCGGTTTGCGCCCCAGCCGTCGGATCCGCAGCCGCATTTCGCTTGCGGATGCAGCCGTGACAAGGTCGGCGCCATGATCGTCGGCCTCGGACAGGAGGAGGCGGCCAGCATACTGGCCGAGCGGCCGGACATCGAAGTGGCCTGCGAGTTCTGCGGCCAGCAATACCGTTTTGATGCGATCGACGCGGCGCGGCTATTTCGCCCCGCCAGTGAAACGCCGCAGGCGGGAAGCAACGCGCACTGAGCCTGCACTGGCGGCCGGTTCGCCCCGCAATGACGGGCCAAACACGGCGCGCCCGCGACCCTGGCCTTACTTGTTGGTGATCTGCACCAGGATTTCGTTGGGCCGCAGCAGACCCAGTTCGAAACGGGCCTTTTCTTCCACCATGTCCATGCCTTCTTGCAAGTCCCGGACTTCGGCCATCAAACGCGCATTGCCCTGACGTTCACGCTCATTCAGCGCTTGCTTGGCGGCCAGCTCCTGCGTCAATGCCGTCACATTGGGAATGCTGCCCCGGCCATACCAGAGCTGGCCGTGCAGGATCAACAGCAATGCAATCAGCGCCATTGGCAGGAAGCGCTTGCGCATGCGTGCTGTGCGTTAATGCCGGCTCTGGCGTGCAGTGCTAGCGCAGGTTGTAGAACGCTGCACGACCGGGATAGCTGGCGATGTCGCCCAGATCTTCCTCAATGCGCAACAACTGGTTGTACTTGGCCATCCGATCTGAACGGCTGAGCGAGCCGGTCTTGATCTGGCCGGCATTGGTGCCGACTGCGATGTCGGCAATGGTCGAGTCTTCGGTCTCGCCGGAGCGGTGGCTGATAACGGCGGTGTAGCCGGCGCGCTTGGCCATTTCGATTGCGGCAAAGGTCTCGGTCAGAGTGCCGATCTGGTTGATCTTGATCAGGATCGAGTTGGCAATGCCCTTGCTGATGCCTTCCTGCAGTATCTTGGTGTTGGTGACGAACAGGTCGTCACCGACGATCTGCACCTTCTTGCCCAGTCTGTCGGTCAAGATTTTCCAGCCGTCCCAATCGTTTTCGGCCATGCCGTCCTCGATGCTGATGATCGGGTATTTGTCGACCCAGCTGGCCAGCACGTCGGTCCACTCGGTTGCGCTCAGGCTCAGGCCTTCGCCGTCCAGCACATAGCTGCCATCCTTGTAGAACTCGGAGGCCGCGCAATCCAGGCCCAAGGCGATCTGTTCACCGGCCACGTAGCCAGCCTTGTCGATCGCCTGCAGGATCATCTGGATCGCCGCCTCGTGGTTGGGCACGTTGGGTGCGAAACCGCCTTCGTCGCCCACGGCGATGCTGATGCCCTTCTCGTGCAGGATGGCCTTGAGCGCGTGGAACACCTCCGCGCCATAGCGCAGTGCTTCGCGAAAATTCGGGGCACCGACCGGGATGATCATGAACTCCTGCAGGTCCAGGTTGTTGTTGGCATGTGCGCCGCCGTTGATCACATTCATCATCGGCACTGGCAGCTGCATGCTGCCCATGCCGCCAAAGTAACGATACAGCGGCAGGCCTGATTCTTCAGCGGCGGCGCGCGCCACCGCCATGGACACTGCCAGCATCGCATTGGCACCCAGGCGCGACTTGTTGTCGGTGCCGTCCAGGTCGATCAGGGTCTTGTCCAGGAAGGCCTGCTCGGACGCGTCCAGTCCCATCACCGCTTCAGAGATTTCGGTATTGATGTGCTCGACCGCCTTGAGCACGCCCTTGCCCAGGTAGCGCGACTTGTCGCCGTCGCGCAATTCGATTGCCTCGCGCGAGCCGGTGGAGGCGCCGGACGGAACGGCGGCACGTCCCATGGTGCCGCTTTCCAGCAGCACGTCGCATTCGACCGTGGGGTTGCCGCGCGAGTCCAGTATTTCGCGGCCGACTATATCTACGATTGCACTCATTGAATTTCTTTCTGATCAGGTTCAGTTATTGGTTGTTGTGGTCTGCCTGCTACGCCATTGCGCAGCGCAAGCACGCGGATGGGAGGTCGATCAGACACCCTCCACGACGATCATGCGCATGATGGCCGCGCCCTGGCGAGAAGTACGCGCCTTGGCATACTCGGGAGAATTGTTGAATTTGCGGGCTGCGTCCATCGATGGAAATTTCAGGACCACCAGCCGCTCGGGCGACCAGTCGCCTTCGATTACCTCGACCGGTCCGCCCCGTACACAGACCTCTGCGCCATGGGCCTGCATTGCCGCGCTGGACAACTTCTTGTAATCCTCGTACTGCTGGGCGTTGGTGACGGTCACGTTGGCAATGATATAGGCGCTGCTCACGGGTTTCCTCCTTGGAGTCGCAATTTCATGTTGTAAACGATTGTTCAAGATAGCCGTGCTTCTTGGTCACCTGGTCCAGCGCCTGCAGGGACTGGAGCAGGGCGCGCATGTGCTTGAGCGGCACTGCGTTCGGCCCGTCGCTCAGCGCCTTGTCCGGATCAGGGTGGGTTTCCATGAATACACCGGCAATGCCGACAGCGACAGCCGCGCGCGCCAGCACTGGCACCATCTCGCGCTGCCCGCCGCTGGTCGTTCCCTGGCCGCCAGGCAACTGCACCGAATGCGTGGCGTCAAACACCACCGGTGCCTTGGTCTGGCGCATGATGGCCAGTGAGCGCATATCGCTGACCAGGTTGTTGTAGCCAAAGCTGGCGCCGCGTTCGCATGCCATGAAGTTGTCCTCTGGCAGGCCCATGGCACGCGCCGCGGCGCGCGCCTTGTCGATCACGTTGATCATGTCGCCCGGCGCCAGGAACTGGCCCTTCTTGATATTGACCGGCTTGCCCGACTGTGCAACTGCACTGATGAAGTCGGTCTGGCGGCACAGGAAGGCGGGCGTCTGCAATACGTCGACCACGGCGGACACCGCAGCGATCTGATCGGTGTCGTGCACGTCGGTCAGCACCGGCACGTTCAATGCACGCCGGACGCTAGCCAGAATCTCCAGCCCGCGCTCCATGCCTGGCCCGCGAAAGCTGCCGCCCGAACTGCGATTGGCCTTGTCGAAACTGCTCTTGAAGATAAACGGGATGCCCAACTCCTGCGTGATGTCGCGCAAGGCACCGGCGGTGTCCATTTGCAGTTGTTCGGACTCGATTACGCAGGGGCCCGCAATCAAGAAGAAAGGCTGCGTCGAGCCGACCTCAAAGCCGCACAGATTCACAAGGCTGCTTTCGTCATGCGCCGGATGCGGTTCACGCAACCGCCTTCAGGTTGCGGCCCTGACCCTGATGGTCTAGCGAGGCCTTGATGAAGGCATTGAACAGCGGATGGCCGTTCCAGGGTGTGGATTTGAATTCGGGGTGGAACTGCACGCCCACATACCAGGGATGTACGTCACGCGGCAACTCGACGATCTCGGTCAAGTTCTCACGCTGGGTCTTGGCTGAAATTACCAGGCCGGCCGCGCGCAGCCGGTCCAGGTAGTGCACATTGGCCTCATAGCGATGGCGATGGCGTTCGGTGACGACGTCGCCATAGATTTCATGGGCCAGCGTGTCCTTGAGAACGTCCGAACTTTGCGCGCCCAGACGCATGGTGCCACCCAGTTCGGAGTCGGCGTTGCGGCTTTTTATCGACCCATCGGCGTCCTGCCATTCGGTGATCAACGCAATCACCGGGTGCGGGCAGGCGGGCTCGAACTCGGTGCTGTTGGCATCTGCAAGTCCGGCCACATGCCGCGCGTACTCGATGGTGGCTACCTGCATGCCCAGGCAAATGCCCAGGTACGGCACCTTGTTCTCGCGGGCAAAACGCGCGGTGGCGATCTTGCCCTCAATGCCGCGCTTGCCGAAGCCGCCCGGCACCAGGATGCCGTCAAAGCGGGCCAGTTGCGTCACGGTGTCGGCGCTGATGGTCTCGGAGTCGACATATTCAATGCGCACCCTGGCATGGTTCTTCATGCCGGCGTGGCGCAGTGCCTCGTTGAGCGATTTGTAGCTGTCGCTCAGATCGACGTACTTGCCGACCATGGCGATGTGTACTTCGCACTTGGGATGCTCGGTTTCGTAGACCAGGTCGTCCCAGCGCTTGAGGTTGGCAGGTGGTGTGTTCAGGCGCAGCTTGTCGCAGATCAGGCCGTCCAGCCCTTGCTGGTGCAGTATGCGCGGCACCTTGTAGATGGTGTCGACGTCCCACATCGAGATCACGCCCCAGGCGGGCACGTTCGAGAACAGCGAGATCTTGTCGCGCTCGTCGGGTGGAATCGGCCGGTCGGCGCGGCAGACCAGCGCGTCGGCCTGGATGCCGATCTCGCGCAATTGCTTCGCAGTGTGCTGGGTTGGCTTGGTTTTGAGCTCGCCGGCGGCGGCTATCCAGGGCACGTAGGTGAGGTGCACGAAGGCGGTGTTGTTGGGGCCGAGCTTCAGGCTCAACTGCCGCACTGCCTCCAGGAAGGGAAGGGACTCGATGTCGCCAACGGTGCCGCCGATCTCGACGATGGCCACATCGACCGCGTCGGGTTCGCCAAAGCGCGCGCCGCGCTTGATGAATTCCTGGATCTCGTTGGTGACGTGCGGAATCACCTGCACCGTCTTGCCCAGGTACAACCCACGGCGCTCCTTGTCGAGCACACTCTTGTAGATCTGCCCGGTGGTGAAATTGTTGCTGCGCCGCATGCGCGTTTCGACAAAACGCTCGTAATGGCCCAGGTCCAGGTCAGTCTCCGCACCGTCGTCCGTGACGAACACTTCACCGTGCTGAAACGGCGACATCGTGCCCGGATCCACGTTGAGATACGGGTCGAGCTTGATCAGGGTGACTTTGAGACCTCGCGATTCCAGAATCGCAGCGAGGGAGGCTGAGGCGATTCCCTTGCCAAGGGAGGACACGACACCGCCGGTGACGAAGACAAATTTGGTCATGTCAGGGGCGAACCGCAGGGTTCGGTTGGGTGGTAAAGAAGAATTATAGGCGTCTGCTACATTGCCACCATCGCTTCGGACGGCAAATGTGCATGGACTTGACTGACAAACATCTGGTACTGGGGCTCACTGGCGGAATCGCCTGCTACAAGGCCGCGGAATTGTGCCGATTGCTGGTCAAGGAAGGCGCCGGTGTACAAGTGGTGATGACCAGCGCCGCCGAGCAGTTCATCACGCCGGTGACCATGCAGGCACTGTCCAATCGTACGGTCTACAACTCACAGTGGGATGCGCGCGAACCCAACAACATGCCGCATATCAATCTGGGGCGCGCGGCCGATGCCATCGTGATCGCTCCATGCAGCGCCGACTTCATGGCCCGATTGGTGCAAGGGCATGCCGATGACCTGCTCAGCCTGATGTGCCTGGCGCGTCCGATCGCCACTGTGCCGCTTGTGCTCGCGCCTGCGATGAATCGCGAGATGTGGGCCCATCCGGCGACCCAGCGCAATATGGCGCAACTGCGCGAAGACGGCGCGACGATTCTGGGCGTCGGCAGCGGCGATCAGGCCTGTGGCGAAACCGGCGATGGCCGCATGCTGGAGCCCGCCGAACTGCTGCACGACCTGATAGCGTTCTTTCAACCCAAGCCGCTGCTTGGTCAGCATGTGCTGGTGACCGCCGGACCAACCTATGAAGCCATCGATCCGGTGCGCGGCATCACCAACCTGAGCAGTGGCAAGATGGGATTTGCAGTTGCCCGCGCCGCGCGCGAGGCTGGTGCGCAGGTGACGCTGGTCGCCGGGCCGGTCAGCCTGCCAACACCGCGCGGCGTGTCGCGGGTCGATGTCCGATCGGCGCAGCAGATGTACGACGCGACCTTGGCTTGCGTCGATGACGCCACGGTTTTTGTGGCGACCGCTGCGGTTGCCGACTGGCGGCCGGCCGATGCGGCGCAGCACAAGATCAAGAAGGACGGCTCGGGCACCGCGCCGCAATTGCAGTTCTGCGAAAACCCGGACATCCTGGCCACGGTGGCACAGTCACCGCGTGCGCGGTCTGGCGACCTGCTATGCGTGGGTTTTGCCGCTGAAAGCCAGGACCTGCTGGCCAATGCCCAGGCCAAGCGCGCGCGCAAAGGCGTTCCGCTGCTGGTGGGCAACATCGGCCCGGCGACCTTTGGACAGGACGACAACGCGTTGCTGCTGGTGACCGCCGATGGCGCGCACGAACTGGCCCGCGCACCCAAGCTGGAGCTGGCCCGCGCCTTGATGCAGACCTGCGCGCAGATGCTGGCCCGGCGCCATTGATTCAACCAAGCACGCTTCTTTCCCATGCACATAGACGTCAAGGTTCTGGACCCTCGGCTGGCCGATCAGTTGCCAGCATATGCAACCCCCGGCAGCGCCGGACTTGACCTGCGGGCCTGCCTGGATGCGCCGTTGCTGCTGGCGCCAAACGCCTGGCAATTGGTGCCGACCGGCTTTGCAATCCATCTGGCCGATCCGAACTATGCCGCGCTGATCCTGCCGCGCTCGGGGCTTGGACACAAGCACGGCATTGTGCTGGGCAATCTGGTCGGGCTGATCGACAGCGACTACCAGGGCCAGTTGATGGTCAGCGCCTGGAATCGCAGCCCGACGCCGTTCACGATCGAGCCGATGGAGCGCATTGCGCAACTGGTGGTAGTGCCGGTAGTGCAGGCCCAATTCAGGCTCGTGGTCGAGTTCCCTGCCAGCCAAAGGGGCGAGGGCGGCTATGGTTCCACCGGCAAGGCCTAATCGCCGGCTATTGCCCCAATCGGACAGAGGTCAAGGGTCACGGTGCTTGCAACTACGAGGCAGCATACTTTTTTCGCATCCGCACGATGATCAAGAAACTACTGGTCTGTCTGGTTCTGTTGCTGGTGGGCGCAGCCCACGCCGACAGTCTGCGCGATAGCTTTGACACGGTCTGGGAAGCCCTGTGGCACCAGGGCGGCTCCCCGACCACGGTGATCCGATGGGGCGATCAGATGCGGGTCAACGTCCAGGGCCGCAATCAGTCCACGCATCGCGCGCGCATCGTTGCGGCGCTGGAGAAGGTGACTACGCTGGCTGGGGTGCGTCTGGTAGATGTCACCGATCTGCCGGAGGCTGATAAAAAGGCCAACCTGGATGTGCACATCGTCAATGACCTTGACTTGCAGGACAACCAGGCCTGCTTCGTTCGTTTCCTTCAGATCTCGCGATCCCGGATCGAAAAGGCTGAACTCAAGATGCGCGACCGTGCCGTATATCGCTGCGTATTGCATGAGGCCATGCATACCGTCGGCATATCCGGCCATCCGACCGGGGACACAGTGCTCAGTTACTTCTATCAGCGGGCCGACGCCTTGACTGAGCTGGACCGGCTGATGGTGCGCGCCTGGTACTCCCCGGAAATGCGCGCCGGCATGACGCCGTTCGAAGCGGTGGTGGTGTTGACCGACGCGCTGGTTGCAAGTCAGGGCGCGGAACAAGACAAGGCGCGCGCAGCGCAACGCGCGTTTCTGGACGACACGCTGCGGCGCATGGAAGCGTTTGCCGACGAGCAGGGCGAAGTGCCGGTGATCCTGAAGCGCTCGGGAACCGCCTCGGGCGAGGCCATCACGCGCGGACGCATGCTGATTCGGTATTTTCTGGGTCTGGCGTATGTCAACGGCACCGTTGTCAAAGCCGATCGGCGAACCAGCCTGCAATGGTTCGAGCGCGCTGCGCGCGACGGATTCAGCCCGGCCCAGATGGCTGCCGGTCGCGCGTATGAGCATGGTGATGGCGTGACAGCCAGCGCGGCAGACGCCTATGTCTGGTACAGCATGGCAGCGGCGCAGGAGATCGCTGCGGCCGTCCAGGCATTGAAGCGGGTGGCTGCGGTCATGACGCCCGAGGAAGTCGAGGCCGCCAAAGCCCGCATTCCGGCGGCACGCTAGTCAGGGTCCGGGCTGTTGCACCTGTAGCTTGAAAAATCCGGTGCCGGCGCTGCCCTGGGTGATCTCTTCTTCGGTCGCCTCGCGCACTGACTCCACTTTCAGGAAAAGGCGCAAGGCGATGCCCGACAAGGGATGGTTGCCGTCCAGCACGACATGGTCGGGGTAGATGTCGGTGATGGTGTAGAGGGCGTCCTTGGGCGCGTTTGCATTGCAGCCTTGCGGGAGCGCATGGCCTTCAAAAGTCATGCCTTCTTCTGTTTCAGCCGGAAACAGTGCACGCGATTCGAGGAACACCAACTGGTCATTGAAGTCGCCAAACGCCTCTTCGGGCTCGATCTGCAGTTGCAACTTCGCGCCCGGTTCATGGCCTTGCAGCGCTTCTTCGATCTTCTTGAACAGGTCATTGCCGCCGACCAGGAACTCGACCGGGTCGTCCAGCACGTCGAGCTCCTCGCCCAGCGTATCCTTGATGGTCCAGGTCAGCGCGACCACGCATTGTTGTGAGATTTCCATAGGAGAATTGTCGCAGTTTGGCATCGCGGCCCGCCATTGCTCCGCGTCCAATGCCGACTTCCCGCCACCAATCTACCCCAGCGCATGAACGTCCATCAATCCTTGCCCTTGCTCGGCGGCCTCAGTCCGCAACAATTCATGCAGCGCCACTGGCAGCGCAAGCCCTTGCTGATCCGTCAGGCGATAGCCGGATTCAAGCCTGTGCTTGACCGCTCGGCGCTGTTCGCATTGGCAGAGCAAGAGCATGTGGAGTCGCGCCTGGTCGTTGGCGCAGCGAAGCCGGGCGCCGATGACTGGCGCATGCGCCAGGGGCCGTTTGCGCGCCGCGCCTTGCCGGCGCTCAAACAGCCCAACTGGACCTTGCTCGTGCAGGGGGTGGATCTGCATCTTCCAGCGGTGCATCAACTGTTGAACCAGTTTCGCTTCGTGCCCGATGCGCGCCTGGACGATGTGATGGTGAGCTACGCCTCACCGGGTGGAGGCGTGGGCCCGCATTTCGACAGCTATGACGTGTTCCTGTTGCAGGTCAGCGGCCGGCGGCGCTGGCGCATCGGTCGCCAGAAAGATCTGCGCTTGCAGCCCGGCCTGCCGCTCAAGATCCTGGCGCAGTTCGAGCCGCAGCACAGCTATGAACTGGAACCGGGCGACATGCTGTATCTGCCGCCGCGCTATGCCCACGAGGGCGTGGCACTGGACGAATGCATGACCTACTCAATTGGCTTCAAGGCCCCCGAGCGCGATGCATTGGCCAGTGAGCTGCTGCAACGCCTGGCACATGACTTGGGCGAGGAGCCTGCGGGCAAGGTCTACCGCGACGCGGGGCAGGACGCGGTCGAAGGGCCGGCAGCCATCCCGGCGGGCATTTCGCAGTTTGCCCGCCAGGCGCTGGAACTGGCGCTGCGCGACCCGCAAGTGCTGGCGCGCAATCTGGGCGAGCACCTGAGCGAACCCAAACCAATGGTCTGGTTCGAAAGCCGCGATGGCGCTAAGCTTCCTGTTGCAGTGCAACTCGATCGAAGGACCCGGATGATGTATGACCAACAACACATTTTCATCAATGGCGACAGTTATCGCGCTGGCGGGCGGGACGCACAACTGATGCGCCAGCTGGCCGATACCAAGGGCCTCGATGCGCGCTCTGTCGCCAAGGCAAGCCGTGCTGCACGCGATTTGATGCAGTCATGGTGCGAAGCGGGGTGGCTCCATGCAGCCTGAAAACGATCTGCCGGTGCCCGATCTGCCGTCGGGCCGATTTGTCGGTCAGGAGGCGTTTGTCGATTGCCTGCGGCTGGCCATGGCTGCAGCAGCGCAGCAAGGCTGGCGCGAGCTGATTTTCTGCGACCCGAATTTTGCGCACTGGCCCTGGCAGGACAAGCAGATGTTGGAGGGCTTGCACGCCTGGTCGCGCGCCGGGCGGCATTGCACCATCCTGGCTGCCAATTACGACTTTGTCTCCTCGCACCACGCGCGGTTTGTCAGCTGGCGCAGGAACTGGAGCCACCTTATTGATGGCCGTATTTGCCGTCAGGTCGACCCGGCCAATTTTCCGATCATCTTTTGGAGCGCGAACTGGACCCTGCAGGTGCTCGATCCGATCCGCAGTACCGGCGTCAGCGGCACGGAGCCCGAGCGCATCGTGCAAGCGCGAGAGCAGCTGCAGCAGTTGCTGCATGTCAGCGGCCTGGGTTTTGCTGCTACGACGCTGGGTTTGTAATAATTGTGTGTCGGTCGAGGGTTAACCCTTAATTGGCGCCGGATTGTGCATACAATCTCGCCCTGGCAATCGAACGTACGTGTATCGATGGCCCGGCCGGCGCGCTACACCTTGCCGGCGTTCTTTCAACTTTCTCTGAATATCAACTCCGTTCACATCATGAATAAGTCCCACATCCTGGCAGCCATCATTGCTGCCGTCGCCCTTGCCGCCTGTGGCAAGAATGAAGAAATGCCAGCACCAGCGCCAGTAGCCGCGCCGACCGCAGTAGTTGACGCAGTCAAGGACGCGGCCTCTGCCGCTACCGATGCAGCCACTGCAGCTACCAGCGCCGCGTCCGCAGCGACGGATGCCGCAGCAGCCACGGC
>JBBKVW010000059.1:0-2700 GCA_037968655.1 Burkholderiaceae bacterium | reverse complement strand
GACGACGGCAAGGTCGTGCTGGCAGAGCGAGGCTCCCACCTGGACGGCGAATACCGGGTGGTGCAGGTACGCCCCGGCGTGACCCGCATCCCGGTACTGTGGACGCGGCTGCGCACGCCCAATGGGGTGACGGTGGATCTGGACTCTCCCGGCACGGGTGCTCTTGGGGAGAGTGGCATCGGCGGCTATGTGGACAACCGCTGGCCAGAGCGCATAGGCGCAGCCATGCTCGTCTCAATGATCGACGACGCCATCAAGATCGTAGCCACCGACTCCAACCCCGACAATGGGACAACGGGAAGCACAACTGTGTTGTTGCCCAGCACGACGGCAGCTGGATCAAAGCTCGCAGAGAAGGTGTTGGAGGCAACCATCAACATCCCGCCGCTGCTGTACCAGAACCAGGGCAGCATCGTGGGCGTCTACGTGGCCCGGGATGTCGACTTCTCCAAAGTCTACGCACTGGAGCCGCGGTGAATGCCGCGGTGAATGCCTCGGTAACAGCGGCGATGCCTGCTACAGCCCGCCCGGCAGCGGTACTGTCAAGCGTTGATCGGGCGTTCCCCTCGGTCCTGCGCTCGGACGCCACCGTCACCGAGTTCCTGCGACCCATCCGCGGCATGCTCGATGACAGCAGCGTGAACGAGCTGTGCGTGAACCAGCCCGGTGAAGTTTTCGTAGAACGTGCCGGCCAATGGCAGCGCCACGAGGTCCCCGAGTTCACGTTTCGGCATTGCCAGAGCCTGGCCACCGCAATCGCGACGTTGACCGGCCAGCACACCAACGAGCAGAACCCGCTGCTCAGTGCGGCTCTCTCCACCGGCGAGCGTGTACAGATCGTCCAGCCCAGCGCGACGCCGGCCGACCAGATTGGTGTGTGCATCCGCAAACCGTCGATGCAGGTGCGCCGGTTAGAGGACTTCGCCGCCCAAGGTCTGTTCGAACGGGTACGAGAAGTCCGCTGCGAACTGGAACCCTTCGAGCGCGAACTGCTGGAGCTCAAGGCGCACGGCAAGTTCGTCGAATTCTTCCGCCTGGCGGTTCAGTCGCACCAGACTATTGTTGTGGCCGGCAAGACTGGCTCGGGCAAGACCACCTTCATGAAGGGCCTGGTCGAGGAGGTACCTAAAACCGAGCGGCTCATCACCATCGAGGACGCAGCCGAGCTGACCCTGCCCAGCCACCTGAACAAGCTGCATCTGTTCTATTCCAAGGGCGGGCAGGGGACCAGCGCGGTGTCGGCCAAGCTCTTGCTTGAGGCTTGCCTTCGCTTGCGTCCGGATCGCATCTTTCTTGCCGAGATGCGCGGCGAAGAAGCGTTCTCCTTCCTGCGCCTGGCGGCCTGCGGACACCCAGGCAGCGTGACCAGTGTTCATGCCGGCAGTTGCGACCTCGCCTTCGAGCAAATCTCCCTGATGGTGCGGGAGTCAAACGGCGGTGGCGGTATGACGATGCCGGAGATCCACCGCCTGGCGCGTTCAGTGATCGATGTCGTGGTGCACTTCGGCGTCGATGCCCGTGGGCGTTTCATCAGCGGCATCCACTACGACCCGCGGGCCCGTTTGCGGGAGGTGGCATGAGTGCCACTCCTGTGGTTTCTGGTGCGGTGTCTGGTGCGGCACCAGGCGCGCCGGCAACTCGAGCTGCAAAAGGTGGCCCTGTATCGACCAGGGCGAAGCGCGTGCTCGTCGCTCTAGGCGTTGCTACTTACCTTGCCGCTACCGCAGCAGTCACGGTTTACGGCAGTGCCGCGCTTTACATGATGTTCCACAAACAACGCCCGGCAGGCATCACGACCGGCACCATGTCGGCCTTTTGGTCGGCGTACGGGTCAGACCCGGTGGCCTATCCCAAGGAGCGCAAGAAACTCCAGCTGGCCTTGATGATTCCGCCGTTCGTGCTGCTGTTCTTGGTGCCTATGGGCATCGCGGCCGCGACGAATAGACGCCGCGAGCTGCACGGTTCGGCCCGCTTCGCCAATGCCATCGAGGTGCGTAACGCCGGGCTGCTGGGGGATGAGGGGATCATCGTTGGCAAATATCGGGATCGTTTCCTCACGCTACCTGGCAAGCAGTCGGTCATGCTCAGCGCACCGACGCGTAGCGGCAAAGGCGTGGGCGTGGTGGTACCCAATTTGCTGGCCTGGCAGGACAGCGCGGTAGTCGTCGACATCAAGTCAGAAAATTTTGCCATCACCGCAGGTTTTCGGGCGGCGCACGGCCAGGCCGTCTACGCATGGGCACCCTTTGCCGAGAACGCTCGCTCGCACCGCTGGAACCCGCTCAGCGCGATCCGCCTGGCCGATCGCCACGTCGTTGGCGACACGCTGGCCATCGCGCAGGTGCTGTACCCCACCGACGTGAAAGGAAGCGGCACCGAGGGATTCTTCAATGACACCGCGCGCAACTTGTTCCTCGGCCTGGCGCTGTACCTGGTGGAAACGCCCGAACTGCCGCGAACGATCGGCGAGATCCTGCGCCAGTCCAGCGGCCAGGGGCAACCCATCAAGGAGCACCTGCAGCGCCTGATGCAGCAGCGCACAGAGGGCTGCTCCCACCCAAAGGGTCCGCTGTCGGACGCCTGCGTCGATGCCCTGATGCGTTTTCTCTCGACCAGTGACAACACGCTGTCCAGCATTTTGGCCACGCTGAACGCGCCGCTCACGGTTTTCAGCGACCCGCTGGTCGATGCGGCCACGAG
>JBBKVW010000058.1:0-4011 GCA_037968655.1 Burkholderiaceae bacterium | reverse complement strand
GTGTGAGCCGGCCAGGCGGGCCGCAGTTGCCGGTCGCGTCAAACGCGCTCCAGTTCTACCGCCATGCCCTGCCCGACGCCAGCGCCGACGCCCATGTCGTAGACCGCATGGCCACGGCTAAATGGGGTACCGATGGCGTCACAGATAAATGCGTCGCGAATCATGGCGGCTCCAGCGCAAGGGGAACGGATCATGTGTGCTGCGTGCAACTGTATCAAGCGACAGCACCTGGAGCCGACCACAAGGGCACAATGCCGATCATGTTGATGCAACCCTCCCAGGCCGATGTGCGCCGCTTCTTTTGCGCCGTGTATGCCAAGGCCCGCAGCGGACAGCTGCTTGACGCGATCGAGACGCTGGCCGGCGGCTGGATCGATGAACACCCCGAGTTTCACGCCGAACTAGCGGATCTGGATGGTGCCTTACGCTCCATGCTGGAAACCAATCAAGCAAAGTCCAACCCATTCCTGCATCTGTCGATGCACCTGTCGATCAGCGAACAGTGCTCGATCGACCAGCCACGCGGCATCCGGCAGGCGGTGGAATTGCTGACGCACAGACGCAATTCGCTGCATGTTGCGCATCACGCGGCGATGGAATGTCTTGGCACCATGGTCTGGGAAAGTCAGCGCGCGGGACGCGCGCCCGATGGCGATGCCTACATCGCCTGCGTGCAGCGGCACGCCACACGCGATTGAGCGTCACACGGACGCAACGAACCGCGTCAGTCGCCCTTCTTGAACTTGCTCTGGGGCACAGTCTGCAGTTCGCCAGGCAGGGAATGCAGGTAGTTGGCGAGCAGCTTGAGCTCGGCATTGCTGAACTGCTTGGCTATGCCGGCCATGACGCCATTGGAGCGACCCCAGGTTGCGCGGCCCTCGATCTTGTAGGACTTGAGCGCAACAAACAGGTAGTCGGCATGTTGCCCGGCCACCTTGGGATAGGACGGATCGATCGGCTTGTTGAAGTTGGCACCGTGGCAAGAAGCGCAGGCGCCCTTGGCAACCAGTTCGGCAGCCTTGCCAGTAGCTGGCGGCGCGTCGGCGACTGCCGCAGCGCCGTCGACATGACCACTGGCCTCGTAGTAGGCAGCGACATCGGCGATGTCCTGGTCGGTCAGTCCTTCTGCAATGCCGCGCATCGAGGGATGCTTGCGTTCACCCTTCTGGTAGGCATGCAATGCGGCGGCGATGTACTTGGCACCTTGACCGGCGATCATCGGCACCTTGTAGATCTCAGGGAAGCTTGACTGGTAGCCCTTGATGCCATGGCATCCGATGCACATGGCGATCTTGCCTTCGCCCTTCTTGGCGTCGCCCTGCACTTCTTGTGCAGTGGCAGAAGACATCGTCACGAATGCGACAAGAACCAATAGCAGGGACGACAACATCTTGTTCATTTTGCGCAGACAATCAAAGGTGGGCCGGGGAACTCAAACGAGCCAATTATATCGGCCAGGGTTCCCTCTTCGACCACCGCATCTGACGTCTCGCCGTCTCCACCATGAAATTCCACGGAACAAAAAACTACGTTGCAACCCAGGACCTGATGTTGTCGGTCAACGCGGCCATCACGCTCAAGCGTCCGCTACTGGTCAAGGGCGAACCCGGCACCGGCAAGACCATGCTGGCCGAGGAAGTGGCATCGGCGCTGAATCTGCCGCTGCTGCAATGGCACATCAAATCCACCACCAAGGCGCAGCAGGGCCTGTACGAATACGACGCCGTCAGCCGGTTGCGCGACTCGCAATTGGGCGACGAAAAGGTCAAGGACATCCACAACTACATCGTGCGCGGTGTGCTGTGGCAGGCCTTCACCGCCGACGAGCCGGTCGCCCTGTTGATCGACGAGATCGACAAGGCCGACATCGAATTCCCGAACGACCTGCTGCGCGAGATCGACCGCATGGAGTTCTACTGCTACGAGACACGCGAACTGGTGCGCGCCAAGCACCGGCCGGTGGTGTTCATCACCTCCAACAACGAAAAGGAACTGCCGGACGCCTTCCTGCGCCGCTGCTTCTTTCACTACATCAAGTTTCCCGATGCGGAAACGATGAAGAGCATCATCGACGTGCACTTTCCGGGCCTCAAGAAGGAGCTGCTGAACGCGGCCATGAAGACCTTCTACGACGTGCGCAATCTGCCGGGCCTGAAGAAGAAACCCTCGACCAGCGAACTGCTGGACTGGCTCAAATTGCTGCTGGCCGAGGAGATTCCGGCCGAAGCGTTGCACAACAAGGACGAGAAGGTCGCGGTGCCGCCACTGGTCGGCGCCCTGCTCAAGAACGAGCAGGACGTGACCTTGTTCGAAAAGCTGGTGTTCATGCAGCGGCACAACCGCTAAAGCAAAAGGAAGCACGATGGCCTTTGCCGAGCCTCTCACGCTGCGTGGGCAGCACGCCACGCTGGAGCCGCTTGCCCTGAGCCATGAAGACGGTGCGATCGAGGCGGTGCGCGACGGCAATCTATGGGACCTGTGGTACACCGCCGTGCCCGCACCCGACGCCGTGAGGGCCGAAATCAGCCGCCGGCTCGACTTGCAGGCCAAGGGCCTGATGCTGCCCTTTTCGGTGTTCACACCGGCCGGGCAGTATGCCGGCATGACAACCTACATGAACGTCGATGCCGCCAGCCGCCGGGTCGAGATCGGCTCGACCTGGTACCGCAAGGGCGTGCAGCGCAGCGCGCTCAATACCGAGTGCAAGTTGATGCTGCTCACGCATGCGTTCGAACGACTGGGCTGCATCGCCGTCGAATTTCGCACCCACTTCATCAACCACCAAAGCCGGCGCGGGATCGAGCGCCTGGGTGCCAAACTCGATGGCATCCTGCGCAGCCACCAGGTCTCGCCCAACGGCACGCTGCGCGATACCGCGGTCTACAGCATCATCGCCAGTGAATGGCCGATGGTGCGCGCGCATCTGCAGTTCCAGCTGGCCAAACCGCGAGGCTGAACCACCATGCTGATCGATTTCTTTTACACGCTGCGTTCGGCCAAGCTGCCGGTATCGGTCAAGGAATACCTGACCCTGCTCGAAGCGCTGAAGGCGGGCGTGGTCGGTCCCAACACCGAGCAGGACGATACCGAAGGCGCCACCAGCGGCTACAAGATCGACGACTTCTACTACCTGAGCCGCACCACGCTGGTGAAAGACGAGAAGCATTACGACAAGTTCGATCGCGCCTTCTCGGCCTACTTCAAGGGCGTCGAGATGCTGGCCGACTTCACGCGCGACATTCCGCTCGAATGGCTGCGCAAGAACCTGGAACTCAACCTCAGCCCGGAAGAAAAAGCCAGGATCGAAAAGATGGGCTGGGACGAGCTGATGGAAACGCTGAAAAAGCGTTTCGAGGAACAGAAGGAACGCCACGAGGGCGGCAGCAAGATGATCGGCACCGGCGGCACGTCGCCATTTGGCGCCAACGGCTTCAACCCGCAGGGCATTCGCATCGGCCAGGAAAAGAGCCGCAACCGCAGCGCGGTCAAGGTCTGGGACCAGCGCGCCTACAAGGACTACGACGACACCCAGGAACTGGGCACGCGCAACATCAAGATTGCGCTGCGTCGGCTGCGCAAGTTCGCCCGCGAAGGCCACGAGGAAGAGCTGGACCTGGACGACACGATCCGCTCCACCGCCGCCAATGCCGGCTGGCTCGACATCAAGATGGTGCCCGAACGCCACAACAACGTGAAGGTGCTGCTGCTGATGGACGTCGGCGGCACGATGGACGAACACATCGCCCGCGTCGAAGAAATGTTCTCGGCCACCAAGACCGAGTTCAAGCACATGGAGTTCTACTACTTTCACAACTGCGTCTATGACTTCATGTGGAAGAACAACCGGCGCCGCTTTTCCGAGAAGTTCGCCACCTGGGACATCATCCGCAAGTACAACAAGGACTACAAGCTGATATTCATCGGTGACGCAACCATGAGTCCCTACGAGATCCTGCAGCCTGGCGGCAGCGTCGAGTACAACAACGAGGAAGCGGGCGCCGAATGGTTGCA
>JBBKVW010000057.1:0-12966 GCA_037968655.1 Burkholderiaceae bacterium | reverse complement strand
ATCCAGCATCTGGCCGGCATGAAGGACTCCAAGGTGATTGTCGCGATCAACAAGGATCCTGAGGCACCGATCTTCAGCGTCGCCGATTACGGCCTCGAGGCCGACCTGTTCACCGCCATTCCCGAATTGGTAAAGGCGCTGTAGGGCCGAACGGTCGTGACGTTCCTGCGCCAATGCCTGCTCGAGCTTCGCGCGCGCCAGCGGATCCTGAGTTCAGGCGAGGAGAGCCTGCTCAATATGAGCGACGTCGGGGCTGTGCGTAGCACCTGCCACGAATCTCGACCAGCGGTAGGCACGGCGCTTCTCGGTACTCCACGCGATCCGATTTGCCTGAACATCCGGCCGCGTCTGGCAACGGATTACCCTTGGCAGACCGCTTTGGAACATGAGGTCTGACCGGCGGCTGATGCCCGCGTCCTGGCCGCGCCGCACGCAGGTTGGGGGTCGGCTGATCGACACACATTGCCGACGCCGGGACCTGCGTCACCAGTGCTCACTCAGGGTCGGACGTCTGGAGGGCCCGTAATAAGGTCTGTCGGGAGGTGCTGCGGTGCGGACTTCACCGACATCTGAAGGGCGCGTCTGGTGAGGGGCAGGTCACAGCAAGTCAGGCCATGCGCAACAAGCGCGCTGCTTCTTCGGAGCGCGCGTCGTCTATCTCGCGCATCACGCCAATCAGGTCCACGGCGCCAGCCGGTCGCTCATAGCGGCCGGTGAGCACGGTCTCGGGGGCCAGCGTGCCGCGCTCATACAGGGTCCAGACCTCTGGCCCGTACGTGGTGGTGCGCAGTTCCGGGGCGAAGCCGCCGAAGAAGCTGCGCAAGTTGCCGACATCGCGCAGCAGCATGCGTTGTGCATGGTTGTTGCCGGAAGCATCCACCGCCTGCGGCAGATCGATGATCACCGGCCCATCGGCACCGAGCAGGATGTTGAACTCCGACAGGTCACCGTGCACGACACCGGCACACAGCATGCGTACCACTTCGGTCAAAAGCGACGCGTGGTGCCGGCGCGCCTCATCGGGCGTGAACGTGCAGTCGTTCAGGCGCGGCGCGGCATCGCCCTGCGCATCCGTCACCAGCTCCATCAGCAGCACGCCCTCGACGAAGTTGTAGGGCTGCGGCACGCGCACACCGGCACTGGCCAAGCGGTACAGCGCATCGACCTCGGCGCTCTGCCACGCCGCCTCCCGCACCTCGCGCCCAAATCGGGTGCCCTTGGCCATCGCACGCGCCTGGCGCGAGTTCTTGACCTTGCGGTTCTCGGTGTAGTCCACAGCCTGGCGAAAGCTGCGGTTTGTGGCTTCCTTGTAGACCTTGGCGCAGCGCGTTTCGTCGCCACAGCGGACGACGAAGACCATCGCTTCCTTGCCGCTCATCAACTGGCGCTGCACGCTGTCGATAAGGCCTTCGTCAATCAGGGTCTGCAGGCGTCGGGGTGCTTTCATGTACGCATTCTCCGCTGCGTCGCGCTGGCGCCGCAGAACGTGTCTTTCAAACGAAGTGAAAACCTGGCCAACAGCCCGTTTGGCCATGCGGATGAAGGGCGCAGGCGTCGTTAGAAGTCGGCCTTCGTACCACCCAGCAATTCTAAAAGAAGCGGACCTTCGCAAAGGTCCGCTCCAGCGCTGTTACGCAGCGCGACAGATGCGAATGCATCGTGTCCCGTCAATGCGGCCTATGCGGCCGCACTCGATCAGGGACGATCCTTGCGCCAGCGCGCGAGCCAGTATTCCGTCAGTTTGGCAGCCGCTTCGCGTCCGCCCAGACCGAACGACAGCGCCACGGCAACCGCTACCGCGCCAAGGCTCAGGCCAAACGCCAGCTGCACGATCTCGTTGGCAATACCCATGGCCCGCAGGCCCATGGCGATCACCACGCCCAGAATGGCGATGCGTGCGATCGAGGCCAGGCCGCCGGTGTTCTCGCCGCTGGCCTTGGAGATGGCGTTGTAGGCCAAATTGGCGAGCCAGAAGCCGATCACCAGGATCAGGCCGCCCAGGATGATGTCGCCACCGAACTGGATGAAGCCGGTCACGACATCGCGCACTTGCGAGAAACCAAGCTGGTCGGCCGCCTCGACGACGGCGAACAGCATCGCAAAGAACATGACTGCCCAGTGCGCGAGCTTGGACGGCAGGGTATTGCCCGAAAGCGCCGCGCCCATGCCGATGCGCTCAGGCAGGGTGTCAAAGCCTGCGCTCTCCAGCAGCCGTGCCAGCAGCACCGCGACGAAACGCGCGACATACCAGGTGATCAGGATGATCACCGCGGCCGCGATGATGTGCGGCACGGCGTCGAGCATCTTGCCCAGCATCATGGTCGCGGGGCGCGAGATGGCGTCAATGTGCAGCGCGTCGAGCGCGGCGATCAGCGAGGGCACCAGTACCAGGATGAAGACCACGGTTCCGGCCAGGCGCGACAGTTTGATCTCGCTGTCCAGGCCGACCTTCTGGTTCAGTGCGTCGGAGCCTGCGGCGCTGAGCAGGTTGCTGACCAGTCCGCGCAGCACACGTGCGACCACGTAACCCACGAAGGCGATCAGGGCTGCGGCGAAGATGTTGGGCACCAGCGCAAGCGCCTGCGTCATCATCTCCTGCACCGGTCCGAGCGTGCCGCCGAGGCGGAATGCACCGAGGATAGCCGGCAGAAACGGCAGCATCACCAGCCAGAACAACACGTTGCCGACGTTGCTGCTCATCGGCGCCATGCCGGCCGCCGCGCTCAGGCGGTCATCGACCGACGTCATTTTCAAGGCCTTGGTGACCGCGGCGCGCAACACCGTCGCGATCATCCACGCAACGAGCGTCAACACCAGGCCGGCCAGCAGATGCGGCAGGTACCCGAGGATGTCGGTCAGCAGGATAGAGAACGGATTGGACAGGCTGGACAGGTCCAGTGCATTGAGCGCGGCGATCACCGCGCCCAGAATGATCAGCCAGAACACGCCAATGGCGACCGGATGTTCGGCATCGATCCGCGTACCGGTGGATTCCTCGATGCGCCGGTTGACGCCGAGCACCGACAACAGCCGCATGGTGGCGGCGCGTGCGATCACGGCGATCAGCCAGCCAACGGCAAAGATCAGCACTGCACCCAGTATCTGCGGCACGTGACTGCCTAGCGATGCCTGCAACGGCGTCAGGAATGCGTCGAAGTCCATGGGCTCTCCTTGTGTTTGGTGGATGGGGTACCTGAACAATGCAATGCACTAGTTTCGTATCGCATGGTGAAACTCATTCGCATGCTGATCGGTGTGCAACTATCCGACTCCAGTCGCAAGTGGCTTGCGTTTTGCAAGTCATTGAGTTAAACTTGCGTTTTGCAAGTCATTTGACCTGCCCAACAAACCAAGAATTTGACATGAATGAACGCGTTTTGCTGACCGGCATTACCGGATACATCGGACAGCACTGCGCTGCCGAATTGCTGAAACAGGGTTACGAGGTGGTCGGGACGATCCGATCGCGCGCCAAGGCTGACAGCACCCGCGACGCGATTGCGCAGGTGACATCGGTCGACAGGTTGCGCTTCGTCGAGGCCGACCTTCTCTCCGACAGCGGTTGGGACAAGGCGATGGAGGGCTGCACATTCGTGTTGCACGTCGCCTCTCCATTCCTGATGGCCGAGCCAAAGGATGAGAACGAGATGATTGCCCCCGCCGTTGAAGGCAGCAAGCGCGTCATCGCCGCCGCCCAGCGCGCCGATGTGAAGCGCCTCGTGCTCACCTCCTCCATCGTGTCGATCAGTTCGGGAAGGGGCAGCGGCCGCTTTGGGCCCGGTGACTGGTCTGATATCGACGCCAACATCGGCGCCTACTCCAAGAGCAAGACATTGGCCGAACAGGCCGCGTGGAAGGCCGTCAAGGGCGGCACGATGGAGCTGACGGTCATCAATCCGGGCGGCGTTTTCGGACCCTCGTTCGGCGCGAAGATCGATGGCCAGAGCGTGGCGATGATGACCGACATGATTGCCGGCAAGATGCCGATGATTCCCGACCTTTCGATCGCCGTGGTCGACGTTCGAGATGTCGCACAGTTGCATGTGAAGGCCATGACCGCCGAGGGCGCCGCCGGCAAGCGCTTCATTGCCGCCAGCGCCGAACCGGTCGACATGGCGACCATGGCGGGTGTCCTCAGAAAGGCGGGCTACGCCAAGGTTCCGTCGCGCAAGGCGCCGACATTCCTGCTGAAGATAATGGGTTTGTTCGACCGCGAGGTCAGGGGCATGCTTCCGATGATTGGCATGAAGGCGGGGTTCGACACGCGCGAGACATTCAAAGTGCTTGACTGGAAGCCCACGCCGTTCGAAAACTCGATCAAGGAAATGGCTGCAGCTATCGCCGCTTAGGGCAAGACATTCTGTGGGGAGCGAAACAATGGCGAGCGACATCGAACAACAGATCCACTGGCGATCCGTGTGCCCTGTCAGCTCCGCCCTCGATGTGGTCGGCGACAAGTGGACGATGCTGATCATTCGGGACTTGTTCGTTCACGGAACCCGCACCTATTCGGAGTTCCTGGAGTCGCCGGAACACGTCTCGACCAACATCCTCGCGGCCAGGCTCCACCAGCTCACCGGTCTGAAGCTGATAGAGCGCACCAACCCGCTGGCCAGCGCGCGCAACAACGCGTTCAAACTCACCGCAAGCGGAGCGGCACTGCGGCCGGTTCTGGAGAGTCTTGGCATGTGGGCGCAAACCCACTTGAAGGACTTCCATGCGCAGATCGTCGACATCCGATGATGGGTGTTTCGCCGCACAACAATTCCGTGCATCGCCGCGATCGCGGCCAAGGAGGCCGCCGAGTCACGACTGAGCAACCCGACCTGCTGTAGCGGTTACCTGCTGGTAACTCCGAGCCCTGGAAGTGCCGACAATTGCAGCTTGCCGGAACTGGCTTCGAATTGAAGCCAGCGTCTGATCGGACCAAGATCTGGCGTCGGCAATCCAGCACCTCTTCAATCTGTGAAAGGTGTGCAGGCCAATCACGCACCGATATTGCGATGGCCAGCTGGTCGAGCCGCGTGCCGCAAACCAGCTGTCGGTCAATGCACGGCGGCCGACATGGCTTGAACCAAAGTCGGCCGCAAATGGCCAGGAAGCGATAGCGTCATGAAAGCCGGAACCCACAAGAACTCGATTGCCGAACAGACCGCGGCCATAGTCGTCGTCGGCGGCGGCGCCGGCGGGCTGGAACTGGCGGCGCGACTTGGGCGCCAACTGGGTCGGCGCCATGGGCGCGGGCATGTGCTGCTGATCGACCGCGCGCCGATACACATCTGGAAGCCAACCCTGCACGAGGTCGCCGCAGGCACGCTCGACACACATGCCGAGGGTCTTTCCTATCCGATGCTGGCGCGCCGCAACCGTTTCAGCTTTGCGCTTGGCGAGATGGTGTCACTCGACCTCACCAGGCGACGCCTGACGCTGGCGCCGCTCAAGGACGCGCAGGGGAGCGAGCTCGTGCCGCAGCGCCAGGTCCGTTTCGAACGCCTGGTGCTGGCGCTGGGCAGCGGGTCGAGTTTCTTCGGAACGCCCGGCGCGGAGAAGGCCTTCGTGCTGGAGAACACGCATGACGCCGGGCGCTTTCGCCAGCATCTGCTGGCCGCCTTCACGCGGGCGGCCTTCTCGGCCGAGCGTCACCTCGCCCTGGCGATCGTCGGCGGCGGGGCCACCGGCGTCGAGTTGTCTGCAGAGTTGCTGGAGGCGCATGCCGAGGTGATGCAGAGCCTGGGCGACGCGCATCGATTCGCGCTCGAGATCAGCATCGTCGAAGCCGCGCCGCGCATCCTGGCGGGTCTGCCCGAGCGCGTCTCGCGCCTTGCCAGCGCGGCGCTCGAACGACGCGGCGTCAAAGTGCGGACCGACACCAAGGTGCTGGCCGTCACTGACGATGGCCTGCAGACCAGCGCCGGGCCGCTGCCAGCCGAACTGACCGTTTGGGCGGCGGGTATCCAGGCGGCGCCATCCAACGCAGGCTTCGGTCTCACGATCAATCGCCAGCATCAGTTTGTCGTCGACGAGCGGCTGCAGACCTCGGCCAGCGGCATCTACGCCCTGGGTGACAACGCCGCCTGCAACTGGCGCGACGGCAAGATGGTTCCGGCGCGCGCCCAGGCGGCCAATCAACAGGCCACCTATCTGGCCCGGGTGCTGGCCAGTACGTCGTCGGAGCCGCCTGCACCGTTCGTCTACCGCGACCTCGGATCGCTGGTTTCGCTCGGCGAGAACCGGGGCATCGGCAATCTGATGGGCAGCCTGTCCGGCAAGAACTTCTTTGTCGACGGACTGGTGGCCAAGTGGATGTACATCTCATTGCACCTGATGCACCATCGCGCCATTCTGGGCACGCCCGCCACAGCGGTGCTGGCTCTCGCGCGGCTGTTGCAACGGCGGGTGTCGGGGCGCGTCAAGTTGCATTGATAGACGACAACTGAGCAGATACTTGTGTCTTACCAATGGAGTCCCTGCCATGTTCAGCACTGAATTTCTAGTCACCTCGCTGATCGTTGTGCTCATTGCGGGTACTGGCGTCGTCTTTACAGTGTCAACCGGGCTCGCGCGCGGTCGTGTGGCGAGTGTTTATGCTGCTGTCGGTTGCACGCTGGGCATCGTGCCGCACTTGTTGGCAACGGTGCTCGGCCTGGCCGCTGTCATGCACACCAGTGCGCTGGCGTTTCAGATACTCAAGTACGCCGGGGTTGCCTACCTGCTGTACCTGGCCGTGGCTACCTGGCGCGATAGCAGTGCCTTTGCGGTGCAAGACATGCGGCAAAAAGGCGGGGCACTGGGGCTTGTCTTCAAAGGATTCCTGCTGAATATCCTCAACCCGAAACTCACTATCTTCTTTCTCGCATTCCTGCCGCAATTCGTGGCACCTGGCGCCGAATCACCGTTAGCGCAGTTGCTGGCGCTGAGTGCCATGTTCATGGCCATGACCTTGCTTGTTTTCGTCATATATGGGTTCCTGGCCCACGGCTTTCGAACGACAGTCATAGAGTCACCGCGGGTTCAAGCCTGGCTTCGCCGTGGGTTTGCCGGCGCCTTTGCGGGGCTGGGCGCGCAGCTGGCACTGTCTGAACGTTGAGGCCTGGCGCCGCTTCCAGCGCAGTTTGACTAATGGCATCAGTACGAGGGCGGAATAGGTCGGTTGGGATATGGCCGGTGCGCCCTGGGTAGGAGTTGTTCATTCCAGGATGGCAGGAAATTGCTGCCTATCCAGAAGCCAGAAGCGAGAAATTAAAGCGTTACGATGTTATGATGTTTTAACGTCAAGTTTCAGGAGATCATCATGTCCACCACAGAAGTTGTTCGCTCGACGGTTTATCTGGAGCCTGACCTGCATCAGGCGCTGCGCCTGAAATCGGCCCATAGCCAACGCAGCATGTCCGACATCGTCAACGAAGCATTGCGCCAGGCGCTGCGCGACGATCAGGAGGACCTGACCAGCGTGCGCGCGCGCGCCAAGGAACCTGCGTTGAGCTACGAAGATTTCCTGGCCAAGCTCAAGGCCGATGGGACGCTATGAACTGCGCGTCAGGCCTTCGGTTGCGAAGGATCTGCGAGGTATACCCAAGGCGGACGTCAAACGCATTCTGGCGCGTATGGAAAGCCTGTGCGACGACCCTCGTGCGCCAGGTTGCGAGAGGATCAGCGGTGCGGAGTTGTATCGGGTGCGGCAGGGTGTGTACCGGATCGTGTATGAGATTCACGATGGCTTGATCGTCGTGGAGGTGATCCGCGTCGGCCATCGCGGCAAGGTCTACCGCAGTAGTTAGCAGGGGCACCCGAAAGGGCCGTTGCGGGATGACCAGAAGGACGTCGGCAAGGTAATTCCAGTGCCCTGCTACAGCGCTGAACCTGGTGCGCCTAAAGTCGCGGCCGCCGAACCGGCGCGGGCGGCGGTTTCGGGTTGATGGCCTGCATGCGGAGTCGAAGTTCTGCCTCGGGCATGACCATGCCGAGCTTCTTCATGCATTCGCGCAACTGTCCCTTGTTGTCGAGGAGATGCGCGCGTGACTTTTTCAAGTCCTCCAGCACGCTCGGTCCGTAGGCATGCAAGGCCTTTGCCACGCCCAGGGAGTCCAGCGTTCCTGTCCCATCGGCAAGCATCGCCAGGTCGATGATGTCGCGCCCCATCACGCTGGCGTCGGCCCAGCAGTCGGAGTTTGCCATCAGCTTGGTGGCAACCTTGTCCTGCAGCGCGAGGGACCAGACGCCGCAGATCTTGTCTTCGGGCAAGGGGTCGGCAAGCTGTACGCGACCCTCGAAGATGATCTCGAACTTGATCGGGCCAGCGATCTGCAGCACACAGCGGATGCCGTATTGATCGATCCTGGGCTCGCGCAACAGCGCGATGGCGCCGGTCATGAGGGAGCGGATTCCGCCAGAATTGACCAGGCTGCGGATCTCGCGATACCCGTCGACCGAGGAGCACACGAAGTCGATGTCGACGGACTCGCGATGCTCTGCGTGCGTGAGCGCGATCGCGGTTCCGCCACCAAAGAGGCACCGGTGCTTGAGCAGCAGATTGGCATCCAATGCAACAAGCGCTTGTTCGATGCGCTGATGGTGGGGGCGCTCAAACATTCATCACTCCCTTGCCGATCGTGGCGGTCAGCTTGGCCAGCAGCGCGCGCTCGGCAGGTTCCATGGCAGCCGTGTCGACATGACGCCAATTGCGCTCGTACAGCTCGAATGCCGCGCTAGGGCCGATCTCGGCGTCCCCGGCCAGGTTCCATGCAATGGACTTGAGTTGCGGGTACTTCGCGAGCCGGATGCGCCGAGGGATGCTCGGGCCAACCCGCCGCGCAGGCAGGCGGGCGTCCTGTATCAGTTGTCCTGTCTTGTCATCTCGCGCGAGCAGCGTGACATCGGCGCCCAGATCCATCGCTGCCAGGACCTTGATGTAGGTGCCCATGGTGACCGCCGCGTCTCCGCGCTCGGCGCGGCCCAAGGTCACTCGGGTGATGCCCGCCAGGTCGGCAATTTTCTGGCCAGGCAGGCGCCGGCGCTGACGTGCAAGGCGCAGCCGGGCGCCGAATTCGGCAAGCAGCTGCTGTTCGGTTTCAGGAAGTGTGGGGCGAGCAGGCATGATAATCATTGTATACATAAATAGTATTTATGAAAATCAAAATTGACAATTATTTGAAAGCCCACCGATTTTGTGATCTTGCGGTTCAAGGCCAGAATGGCGCGTTGCAGACGCGTCGCCGCCTGTGTTGCATTCGTCAGCGCGTCTGGCATGGATTCTTGATGCCGGGGAGTTGCCCGGCGCTTGCCAGTGCATTCAAGCGCGAAATTGATCCGACGATTCGGGCGTGAGAAGATGGTTTTCAGATCAGCGCCCAAGGCCTTCGCTGTCATGACCCGGCGTCGGCGCCGCGCTGCCCCTTGAACCGATTGCCCGGGAGCGACGACACCATGCCCATCTCGATCGGAACCTTCAATCTCAACAACCTGTTCTCGCGCTACAACTTCCAGGCCGAGATCGCGGCGCTGCCGCCGCACTTGGCGGGCGGCATCGAGCTGACGTTCAGCCAGGGCGACGTGCAGGCACGCACTTTCATGGGCCGGCTGGTCAAGGCCAAGGACCCTGACGACACGGCAGATTTTGCGCGGCGCATCCGGGAGATGGATCTCGATGTGCTTGCGGTGCAGGAGGTCGAGCACATCGAGATACTGCGCGCGTTCAACCGCGACAACCTGGGTCGCCTGTATCCGCATGTGGCGCTGATCGAGGGCAATGACCCCCGCATGATCGATGTGGGTGTGCTCTCCAAGCTCCCCCTTGGCCCCATGGTCTCGCACCAGACCGCGACCCACCCGGACGAACCGCATCGCCGGGTGTTCGGCCGCGACCTGCTGGCCGTGCGGGTGCTGGACGCCAACGGCAACAAGCTGCTGACCCTTTACAACACCCACCTCAAAAGCCATTTCGTTCCCGCTGGCGAGGATCCGGCCACGGGTGCCGCGCGCGCCAATGCGCGCCGCCGCCGGCAGGCCGAGGTGATTGCCCGCATCCTGTCGGCCGAAGAGCGGCGCGGCGCCAAGTTCATGCTGGTCGGCGACATGAACGACCCACCCGACAGCCCCGATCTGGCGCCCATGCTGGTGGTAGACGGCGATGCGCTGCACAACGGCATGGCTGCAGCGCTTGAGACGCGCCCCGCCAAACCCGAGACGAGCGGCCAGGGCCCCGGGCCTGCAAGCTCCATGTGGACGCACCGCTACAACCCGCCGGGTGCCGCGCCGCCGATCTACGCGCTGTTCGACCATGTCTGGCTGTCCAAGGGGCTTGCGCCGCGTTTGCAGTCGGCGCATATCGATCGGCGCACCAAGCACGGTGGCGACGGCTCCGACCACGATCCGGCCTGGGTGGTGCTCGACGTTTGAGCGCGTGAATCAGCTGACAGAGGCGACGCGCTTTGGCGCTGAACGCTTGGCCGCAGCCCGCTTGCGTGGTGCAGGCGTTGGCGCTGCCTTGGTGCTGACCAGCTTCAGCTTGCCCTTGGATTGCGTGCCATTGGGTTTCGCGCGCGTGCTGGTTTTGCGCGCCGGCCGCGCTTTGGCAGTTGCCTTGGCGGTTGCCTTCGCCGTTGCCGCGGCGCTTGCCTGCTCTGCAGCCTGCGCCGCCGCCACATGCTCCTGCGCCCGCGCCAGCAGCGCCTGGTGCTCTGCCAGAACATAGTCGCCCAGGTCATTGATATCGGGCACGGCGCGGCGGCAGGCGATCAGCCCGTAGTCCAGCCGGCCGGCATAGCTTTGCACCGTCACGTTCAGCGCCATGCTGTGCGCCGGGATCGACACCGGGTAATAGCTGATGACCCTGGCGCCGGCCAGGTACAGCGGCACCGGGCTGCCGGGCACGTTGGAGATCAGCACGTTGGCCAGCGGCGGCATGATGTTGGCCAGCCGCGAGCGCCCGAACAGCGAGGCCAGGCCCGACATCAGCCAGGGCGCGCCCAGCAGCGGAAAGTCGGTCGGAATGGCGGTCTTGACACGGCCCATCATGGCCTTGTTGGCGTTGGACGCCTTGTGGATGGCGCGCAGGCGCTGCACCGGGTCGCTGATGTCGGTGGCCAGCGTGTTGGTGATCATGCCCACCTGGTTGTTGGCAGAGTCGTCACCGGCCGTGCGCAGGCTGACCGGTACCGCTGCGATCAGCGACTTGACCGGCAGGTCGTTGTACTCGCGCAGGTAGCGGCGTAGCGCTCCGGCGCTGGTGCACATCACCACTTCGTTGAGCGAAGCACCAAAGGCCTTGCCGATGAACTTGGCCTCGGCCAGCGGCATGGTGCGGCCGGCAAAGTTGCGCTGGTTGGTGATGGCCACGTTGAGCATGGTGCGTGGGCCGAACAGCTTGATGTTGCCGGGCTGCGACCAGTTGCGCTTGCCATGCTCGTCCTTCTCGGGCAGCACCAGGTCGCGCACCGCGCGCGCCATCGTGGGCGCCGTCCGGATAAGCGTGACGACCTGTTTGAGCGTGTTGCGCGCGGCCGCGCCGGCCAGCTCGGCAATGCCCAGTTGGTACTGGTTGCGGCGCAGCTTGGGGCGTGGTGCCTTGACCACCCGGCCTTCTGGCGCCAGATCAAAAATCGCCTGCGCCACGGCCACGCCGGCCTGGCCGTCCATGCCGGCATGGTGTGCCTTGATGTAGACCGCCACCTGGCCGCTCTTGAGGCCGTCGATCACGAACATTTCCCACAGCGGTCGGCTGCGGTCCAGCAGCGACGAATGCAGGCGCGCCACATATTGCTGCAGCTGCCGGTTGCTGCCCGGCTTGGGCAGGCTGATGTGGCGGATATGGTGTTCGATGTCGATGTCTTCGTCTTCCACCCAGACCGGATTGGACAAGTCGAAGGGCATCAATGCCAGCTTGCGCGTGAACAGCGCGGCCAGGTGCATGCGCCCGGCAATATGCGCCTTGGCATCTTCATAAAATTCGCCGCTGTATCCCTCGGGCAGGTCCAGTACGTTCAGGGAGCCGATATGCATGGGCATTTCGGGCGACTCCACATGGAGAAACATGGCGTCAATGCCGCTGAGATGGTTCATGGTGGGACTTTCGGATGGATGTGGCTGCAGGCCATTGATTGTGCCCGGGGCGACCCGGCGACAAGCTGGGCTGTCGGTGCAGAGCCACGCCTTCGGCCATCTGCCTTGATGCCGCCGCCAGTGACAGCGCCACAAATGGACGCCCTCGCGTGTTCCTGCTACCCTGAAAATAGCGGTCGCAGCCGGCCCGTCTCATGCGGCGTCCTGCGCGCGCCGTACTTTTTTTCACCCATCCCCACTCGCCCGGAGTCAGCAATGCAGTGTTCGTCGTGCCAGCATGAGAACCACGCGCTAGCGCGGTTTTGCGGTGGTTGCGGGCAGGCGCTGCAGCTGGAATGCGCATCGTGCGGTGCGAAGAACGCGTCTGCCAACCGGTTCTGCGATGGCTGCGGCGCGGCCTTGTCAGAGCGCAAGCTGCCGGGCAATCTGCATGCGACACCACGGGCCTATACGCCGCAGCACCTGACCGAAAAGATCATGGGCTCGCATTCGGCGCTCGAAGGCGAGCGCAAGCAGGTCACGGTGCTGTTTTGCGACATGGTCAATTCGACCGACCTGGCGCAGCGGGTCGGCGCCGATGCGATGCACAAGCTGCTCAATGCAATGTTCGAACTGGCCCTGGCCGAGGTGCACAAGGTCGAGGGCACGGTGAACCAGTTTCTGGGTGATGGCTTCATGGCCCTGTTCGGCGCGCCGGTGGCGCACGAAGACCATGTGCGGCGCGCGTTATTGTGCGCATTGGCCATTCGCAACCGGCTGCAGGAGGCGGCCCGGGGCGCGCAGTCGGAGTTGGCCAATGTGCAGGTGCGCATGGGGCTCAACACCGGCATGGTCGTGGTGGGCACCATCGGCGACAGCCTGCGCATGGACTACACCGCGGTGGGCGATACGACCCACATCGCGGCGCGG
>JBBKVW010000056.1:0-5924 GCA_037968655.1 Burkholderiaceae bacterium | reverse complement strand
CGCAATCTGGGCGTCAAGGTGGTCACCATGTTCCCCGACAACCGCGACGTGCCCGGCGTGCAGGGCGTCTACCTGCTGTTCGATGGCGCCAACGGTTCGCCACAGACCGTGATCGACGGCACCGAGTTGACCTACTGGAAGACCGCCGCCGATTCGGCGCTGGGTGCGGACCTGCTGGCGCCCAGTGACGCGCGCACGCTGCTGATGGTCGGCGCGGGCGCGCTGGCGCCCTACCTGATCCAGGCCTACCAGGCCATCCGGCCCGGCTTGCAACAGGTGCTGGTTTGGAACCGCACACTGGCCAAGGCTGAGCAGGTGGCCTCAGGCGTTCAGGGCACGAAAGCGCAGGCCAGCTCCGATCTGCAGGCCGCAGTGCGCCAGGCCGACATCGTCTGCTGCGCCACCAGCAGCGTCGAACCGCTGGTACGGGGCCAGTGGCTGCGGCCCGGCAGCCACCTGGACCTGATCGGCGGGTTCACGCCCGCCATGCGCGAAGCCGATGACGATGCAGTGGCGCGCGCGCAGGTCTTTGTCGATAGCCGCTGGTTCACGGTCGACCATGTCGGCGACCTGACGCAGCCGATTGCCAGTGGTGCGATCACCCGCGACGCGGTGCTGGCCGACCTGTTCGATCTGTGCAGCGGCCGCCATCCGGGGCGCGCCGACGCCGCTTCCGTCACGCTGTTCAAGTCCGGCGGCGGTGCGCATCTGGACCTCATGACAGCACAGTACATCGCCAGCCAGATCGGTTGAGATGATCGGCGGTCCTTTCAGGAGCAAGGGACGCGCAACACGATCGTACGCGTACTGAGGCACTGGTCGACGCTGCTCGCTCGCCGAAGCCGATTGGCTTGTCACAAGCAATGCAATCAGGTCCCTGCCTGACGCACTTGCTGCGCGTTTCATGGATACCATTGCCCACGCGTGGCCGCAATTATTTCCAGGGCCGTGCCCTTGCGTGACTTCCTGACCCGACAGCGCGCGCTGTCGACCAGCACCCCATTTCAAGCAGCGAGAGATTTCCTTCATATGCCGAACATCAATTTCACCGCTGTCCATGCCAGCGGCACACAGGCGCTCAGCGTCGAATTCTCGGACGCAAGCCAGGCCCAGTACAGCCTGATGTGGCTGCTGGACAGCTGCCCCGATGGTTTTCACCCGCAAACCGGCGAACGCTCGTTCGATCTGCTGTCGGTGCCCGACGCGCCACTGCTGCGCGCGGCAACCATCACTGGCGATGGCAAGCTGGAGCTGCAATGGGAGCACGAGGGCCCGCCAAGCCACTTCAGTGCACCGTGGTTGTCGGCGCGCCGTCCGGGTGTCCAGCAATCGGATGCGGCCGCAGTGGCGCATCACTACTGGAAAGCCACCGACCTGCCCCAGGGCGCCCCACGCCACGACGCAGGTGCTATCCTGAACGACGACGCGGCGCTGATGGCATGGCTGGTCGACACCAAGAAATTCGGCCTGACCATCGTGCAGGGCATTGCAGGCAAGGGCGAGGCCAGCATGGCGATCGCACGGCGCATCGGCTTCCTGCGCGAAACCAACTTTGGCCAGACCTTCGAGGTGCTCAACAAGGCCGACCCGAACAACCTGGCCTATACCGCGCTGGCGCTGGCCTTGCACACCGACCTGACCAACCAGGAAACACCGCCCGGCTACCAGTTTTTGCACTGCATCGTCAACGACGCCCATGGTGGTGGATCGGTTTTCGCCGACGGCTTTGCGATGGCGCAGGTGCTGCGCGACAGCGATCGGCAGGCGTTCGCCATGCTGGCCGACACGCTGATCCCCTGCCGCTTTTATGACCGCGAATGCGACATCCGCATCCGCAAGCCGGTCATCACGCTCGACCACGATGGTGCGATCCAGGAAATCCGCTTCAACGCGCACCTGGTCGACCTGATCGACCTGCCGCTGGAGACGGTCGATGCCTGGTACCGCGCCTACCGCGCCTTCATGCGCCTGACGCGCGAACCGGCGTTCCGGCTCACATTCAAGATGGCCGCCGGCGAGATGACGGCGTTTGACAACCGGCGCATCCTGCATGGCCGCGAGGCCTTCAATCCGGCCACCGGCAACCGGCATTTGCATGGTTGCTATGTGGACCGGGTCGAATTCGACAGCCGCATGCGCATGCTGGCGCTGTAACAGCCTGGCTGCATGGAACTGCTGACGCTGGTGCTGCTGGCTGCCGGCGGCTTTCTGTCCGGGGCGGTCACTGCGGTTGCCGGCGGCGGCAGCTTCCTGACCTTTCCGATGCTGCTGGCGGCCGGCCTGCCGCCCATGGCCGCCAATATCACCAACTGGGTTGCGCTGATACCGGGCAACGCCATGGCCTTGGCCGCCTACCGCTCCGAACTGGTCGAACTGCGGCACGAAGTCCGCGCCAACCTGCTGGTCGCGTTCTTTGGCGGGCTGATCGGCAGCGTCTTGCTGCTGTGGACCGGCGAAGTGCGCTTCCAAAAGGCCGTGCCCTGGCTGATGCTCACAGCCACGCTGTTCTTCGCGCTGGGGGAATGGATCAAGCAGCGCCTGCACGCCTGGCGCAAATCGAATCGGCCGCTATCGCGGCGCGCCATCCTGGCATTCGAGTTCGTGCTGATGGTCTATGGCGGCTATTTCGGCGCCGGCCTGGGCATCGTGTTGCTGGCCGCGCTGGCGATGGCCGGCGAGTCGTCGATCCACAAGGCCAATGCCAAGAAGAACCTGATGGTGGTGGTGCTCAGCATCGCCGGTCTGATCGTGTTCCTGCCCTCGGGCCAGGTGGTCTGGGCGTACGCGATACCGATCCTGATCGCATCCAGCCTGGGCGGCTACAGCGCCGTGTTCTTCATCCGGCGCATACCGCAACACGCCGTGCGCAAAATCATCCTGCTCTGGGCCGTGGTGCTCACGGCAGTCATGTTCTGGAAGTACGGATGAGCTTGCGGCTGGTCAGGCGCCCGGCTACGATGGCGGCCATGAAATGTCGGCAATGCCTGATTCGTCCTTTTGCCGCGGTGGGAATCGCTATTGTTCTGTCGGCCTGTGCGCAATTGCATGAATCCACCGCGGCGCTGCATTGGCAGGACGCCTGGGGCGACCGGGGACGGCAGGTGCTGGCACGCGACCATGCCATGTGCCAGCGTCTGGTTGAACATCGCCGCAGCCTGTTGGCAAACTGCCTGGCGTCGCGCGGCTGGAGCGTGTAGCCGGTCGCACCCTCGATTGCGCGAAGCTTGGGCACTGCCCTGGGAACCCTTGCGTTGCCTGTGTCGGTTCTGTGCCGCAGCTGCCGCCAGCGAGGTCTACTTTTCTCGCATCAGCATCCGCCTACCGTCGAATCGGCTCTCGCTGCCAAACTCGCTCGGACAGTAACTCGAGACGCCGCCGTAGCTATCCACAATACCCGCACACAACGCGGCGCCAAAGGCTAGAACCTGGCGGGCAGCCAGCAGTGACTGCGGTGTATCCCTCTTGCGGTATGCAAGATTCATGGGCTCCTCGCTTTCGCGGAACCATCGTGCTGGAATCTATTGGCTTGAAAACGCTGGGCGGGTCACTATCGTCATGCGGATTGCCGGCGGCGTTCCACTTGCGGGGTAATCGACGGGCGCACCTCGACCAAAAGCGAACGCATTTGTCATGCGTTCACAATGCGCTTTCACCCCGCCCATGAGCAGCCCAACAAAATCTCGAAGTCTGTTTGCAAAGGTCCGTCTCGGTTGCCCGATCAAGTGCCTTGTGCACTCGCATGTGCCAGACATTCCTTGAGATAAGCCACCGCGACAACATCTTCAAGGCTGCTCGCCCCCGGAATAAGAACGTAGCCCTTTTTCACCGGCGATTTCTCAAAGTACCGCAAGGGCAAGGCCTTTCCAGTTGCGATCAGTTCAGAGCAACGCCGCTCGCCGAGTTTGAAAGCGAATCCGGCCGGTGTCAGTGAAGCGCATATTGTCGTATTTGCGTACAAGGCTGCACCGCCAAAAAAGTGCTTGCAGACCAATCCAGGGATACCGGGCAGCTCGCGCGCGACCAGCCCTTGCAAGGCGTTCAAGTACGGTTGTGCCACGATTCGCCCAGGATCGACCGGTCATGCGAGATACAGCGCACAAGCCGCTCTACAAAACGACGACCGCTCGACAAGCTGGACATCAATACCTGCGCCAAGGGGTTGCCATGGATGAAAGTCTGACACATTGTGGGATCGTCGCTGGGAAAACAAGAAGTCGTCAATCCCCGCAACGGCCTTGATCGTCACCGCTCGATCGCAAGCCCCTAAAGGTCCCAAGGCTGGCGATGGCGTGAGCCATGGACGCGTGACCGAAAACGAGAGTTCACAGGTTTCATCAACGTAGAAGTCAGGCAGGTAGACTGCTTCTGGCACTGTGACTTGCGTGTGGCCGGCGCCACACCCGGTGCGGCGCTGTCATTGCAATGAGCCACGGGCCGACATCCCTGATCCGACCCGCCGCACAGTCAACCGAAAAAGACCCAACAATCCAAATATGCAACACGACATGCCATGGAAGCATGCGCTGCAATCGGCGCTGCAAGACCTGTGGCTCGACGCGGCACAGGGCGAATCCGCGTTGGGCGAGGCGGCAGTCGCGTCACTGCGCCAGTACGGTTTTGCGCTGGTACGCGGCCTGGCCAGTGCCGGTGTCGACCGCAATTGGTTGACGCAGCGCCTGAACCGGTTCGGTAACAGCCTGGGCAGCATCGTGCGCCAGAACCGGCAGGGATCGCTGCTTGAGGACATTCGCGACTTCTCGGATACCGACGCTTTCGACAACCGCGGCTATCGCTCGCCCGGCGAGCTGTCCTTGCACACCGATCCGCCGACGCTCATCGTGCTGCATTGCCTGGCGCCGGCGCGCAGCGGCGGCGAGAACCAGTTGGTGAACATCGGCGCGCTGCATGCGCACATGGCGCGCCATCGGCCTGACCTGCTGCCGGCCCTGTATCGGGGTTACCGCTACTGGATCCCTTCGGAGCAACAGCAGAGGGCCGGCGTGCCATCGTCCTGGGCCAGGCCAGTGCTGATGCAGCACGAAGGCCGCGTCAGTTGTGTCTATTACCGCCCTTATATCGAAGCGGCCGCCAACGCGGCGCAGCACGCCTTGTCGCACCAGGACCTGGCGGCGCTCGACCACTTCGATGCGCTGGCCAGTTCGGACGAATTCCAGATTCGCCTGACCCAGGCCGCCGGCGACACGCTGGTGCTGCACAACCGCGCTGTCATGCATGCCCGCGGCGCCTACGAGGATTGGCCCGATGCGGGTCGCCGTCGCCATCTGATGCGCCTGTGGATCGACGCGCCGCAGATTCGCCCGGCACCCGCCGAACACCAGTTAGGCGATTTTTTCGCGGATTAGCGGCGAGCGGACCCCAAAAGCATCACCAGGCCCGCGAGGAAATCAGCGCGCGGCCGCTTTCAGTGCCACCGCCTCGCGCGCCAACTGCGTGATACGCGCCCAGTCGCCTTTGGCAAGCGCATCGCCAGGCACCAGCCAGGAGCCGCCGACACACACGACATTGGACAAGGACAGCAATTCGGCCGCATTGGCGACGGTGACGCCACCGGTCGGGCAGAAAACCACGTCGCCAAATGGCCCGCTCCAGGCCTTGAGCATGGCCGCGCCGCCGGCCTGCATGGCCGGAAAGAACTTGAGTGCGCTGAGCCCGTCTTCCTGGCAGTGCATGATTTCACCGCCCGTCGCAACACCAGGCAACAGCGGCAAGCCCAGATCGCGGCAAGCCTGTCCGACCGCCGATGTATAGCCAGGGCTGACCGCAAACCGTGCACCGGCCTGCGCAGCCGCATTTGCGTCGGCAGCGCTGCGCACCGTGCCCGCGCCCAGTACGGCTTCAGGAACGTCGCGTGCAATCGCCTCCATGCAGGCCAGCGCCTGCGGGGTTCGCAAAGTCACTTCCAG
>JBBKVW010000055.1:0-5851 GCA_037968655.1 Burkholderiaceae bacterium | reverse complement strand
CCGAGCGCAGCGGCAGCGGGTATGAGTGTGTCGCGGTCCAGCGCAGTTCTTGGGTCGGCTGGATCACCCAGAAACCCGATGCGCTTGGCGCCTGGCAGTATTTCGCGCAGCAATTGGGCACGTTTGGGCGCCAGTGAATCGTTGCCGGATACGAGGCCGGTCACGTTTCCACCCGGCCGAGCCAGGCTGGCCACCAACCCGGCCCGCACTGGATCGCTACCCGTTGCGAACACGATCGGGATCGTGCGCGTTGCCTGTCGTGCGGCCACAGCGGCAATCGTTGGCGGTGCGTAGATCAACTCCGGCGTGCGGGCCACCAACTCAGCGGCGAGCCGCGCCAGATCTTGCTGCCGATCGTCGGCAAAGGCCCGGTCATACATGACGGTCTGCCCTTCGACCCAGCCGAGCCGGCCCATCTCGTCGAAGAAGGGCTTGAGAATGACATCCTCCTTCGCGCGTGTGCTGGGCGCGAGCACGCCGACGCGGCGCAGTCCGGTGGCGGGCGTTTGCGCCCAGAGCAGCGCCGAATCACCAACCAGGCCGGCGCAGAGCGCGAACAGGAAAAGTCGTCGTGGATTCATTCAATCTCCTGATTCGCCAGGGGCCGCACACGCGAAACCTGCGAAAATTTATCGATGCGACCCTCCCAAGCCCTTGCCTTGCAGCGCAGCCATGTGCTGGCGCTGGCAGCCGCGCATGGCGCGCGCAGCGTGCGGGTCTTCGGCTCGGTCGCCAAGGGGATCGACCGGGAGGGAAGCGACCTGGACCTGCTCGTCGATCTGCCTGCCGGCACGTCGCTGCTGCGCATCGTCGGTTTGCAACTGGAAATCGAGGACGCGTTGGGCGTGAAAGTCGACCTGTGCACCGAGACCGAACTGCATCCCGACTTGAAGACCCGCATCCTGGCCGACGCGCGACCGCTGTGAACGAGCGAGATCGCCTGTTCCTGCAGCATGTGCTGAACGCGATCGACGAGATCGACAGCTTCACGACGGGCGGGCGCAGCGGCTTCATGGCAGACCGCAAGACACAAAGCGCCGTAATTCGGCAACTTGAGATCATCGGCGAAGCGGTCAAAAACCTCGACGCGGCCTTGACCACACGCGAAACCACCGTTCCCTGGCGCCAGATCGCAGGGGCGCGCGACCGCCTCATTCACGCCTACTTCCATGTTGACCTCGATGCCGTGTGGTCCATGGTCGAGCAGGACCTGCCGGCATTGCGTGACAACGTGCGCCGGATCATCGCCAGCCCGCCGCGGCCGGCATCGCCCGGCTGACACCGGGGGATGGCTGATCGACGCCGACCCGGGCATGGGTTGCAGGTGCAGGCTCATTGAATTACCTCGTCGGCCCGCAGCAGCACCGATTGCGGGATCGTGATGCCCAGCGCCGCCGCCGTCTTGCGGTTCAGCGTCAGCTTGTAGACGCTCGGACGCTCGACCGGCAGCTCGGCCGGCCGGGCGCCACCCAGAATGCGATGCACGTAAAAAGCGGCGCGCCGGGCGATGGCGGGAATGTCAGCGCCCATGGAAAGTAGCGCACCATCGGCGGCGAAGGCGGCGCTGGACGAGACCAATGGCAGGCGCCGGCTAAGGGCCCATGCGCTGACCTGGGTGCGCACTTCCATTGAGCCCGCAAGCAGGGCATCGTCGGCCATGAAGATCGCGTCGACCCGGCCGGCGGTGATGGCGGCCAAGGCCTGCGGCAGATCGGCTGCATTGCGCGCATCGATGCCCACCAACGTCAGGCCAAGTTGGGTGGCCGCGGCTGCCAATGGCACCCGGTAGGGAAGGTTTGCGGGATTGTCGGGAGATCGGATCCAGGCTACGCGCGATGCCCGGGGCGCGATCTCCTTGAGCAATTGAAGGCTTTTCTGGTCCTGCTCCAGGTTTCCCGTGTTCAGGGTCAGACCCGTCACATTGCCGGTTGGCCGCGCAAGGTTTCCTGCCAGCCTGGCCACCCGAGTTCGACACCAAATCTCCAAAATCACCGAATTTTCGGATGCCACCCGAATGAAATCAACAAGTTAGCGCTTGTCTAGAGAAATTGTTGTAGTGGCAATTTAGTTGGCTTTCTGTGTTGGCAACTGATTGATCATTTGCTACACTTCGGTCATGTTCATCAAGCTCACCCGTGCCGGCGGCCACAGCTACGCGCAACTCGTCGAGTCCTTCCGCAATGAAGAGGGCAAACCCCGTCAGCGCACGGTAGCGACGATCGGCCGTCTTGATGAATCCGGTGGCGCCGTCGATTCATTGCTCAACGGCTTGTTGCGTGCCACCGGTCGCCAGTCGGTCGGTGCCGATGTAGCGCCTCAAGTCCATTTCGAATCGGCACTCGCCCTCGGTGATGTCTGGGCGCTCGATCAGTTGTGGCGCGAACTCGGCTTTGACGCGCTGAGCAGCGTGTTTCGCAAAGCCCGTTACACGACACCCATCGAGCACGCGCTGCGCGTGATGGTCTTCAACCGGTTGTGTGATCCGGAATCCAAGCTGGGCGTGTTGCGTTGGCTGGAGACCGTCAGCTTGCCCGAGGTGGATACGCCCGCCATGACCCACCAACACCTGCTGCGCAGCATGGATGCCCTGATGACGCACCAGGATGCGGTGGATGAGGTGGTGGCGCGGTTGCTGCGACCCTTGATCGACCAGGACTTGTCGCTGGTGTTCTACGACCTGACCACCATACGTGCTGCGGGTCTGAGCGAACAAGGTGACGATGTTCGTCAGTACGGCATGGCCAAGGAGGGTGTCATTGCACGCCAGTTCATGCTCGGAGTGGTGCAAACCGCAGAAGGCTTGCCGATCTACCACGAGGTATTTGACGGCAACCAGGCTGAATCGCCCACGTTGCTTCCGACCCTCAAGACCGTGCTGGCGCGCTTTGCGCAGATCAAACGCCTGATCGTGGTGGCCGACCGCGGGCTACTGTCTCTGGACAACATGGAGGAACTGGGCAAAGTGAAGCTGCCCAGCGGTCAGGCACTGGAGTTCATCCTTGCAGTGCCGGGGCGGCGCTATGGGGAGTTTGTGGGCCTTCTCGGCGACTTCCAGAAACGGGCGAGCGCAGCCAGGGAAGAAATCATCGAGGAGACGCGCTGGAACGATTTACGCTTGGTGGTAGCCCACAACCCTGAGCAGGCCAAGGAGCAGACGCAATTGCGCCGCGAACGCATCAATCAGTTGCAGACCAAAGCGGCGCAGTGGGCAGGCAAGCTCGATGGGCAGGACGCCGGCGAAGTGAGGCGGGGCAGAAAGCTCTCGGACAGTGGTGCCAAGGCGCGGCTGTACCACGAGGTGTGCGAGGCCCATCTGGCGCGCATCGTCAAGGTGGACTTGAAGACCGATCTGTTCAGCTACACGATTGACGAGGCGGCCCAAAGCCAGGCGGAGATGATGGATGGCAAGTTGCTGCTGGTCACCAATGTGCCGGATCTCAAACCCGCAGACGTCGTGTCGCGCTATAAGGCGCTGGCCGATATTGAGCGAGGATTTCGGGTGCTCAAGTCAGAGATCGAGATTGCGCCGGTGTACCACCGGCTGCCCCAGCGTATCCGCGCACATGCGATGTTGTGTTTCATGGCACTGATCGTCTACCGGGTGATGCGCCAGAGGTTGAAGCTGGCAAAGAGCGACCTGTCGCCGGAAAAAGCGCTGGCACAGCTGCGACGAATTCAGCGCCACACCGTCAGCATCACCGCCGCCGCCCCGATCAAAGGCATCTCCACCATCAACACCCAGCAGTCCAACGTCTTCGCCGCGCTGAACCTGAAAAAACCAACCCAAGACGCCCAATTGAACCTCTTGTAGTGGCAGGTTTGACGACCGCCCTATATGAATCAATGGTTTACGCTGCTTGGTGTCGAACCCGGGTGGCCAACACCCAAAGCCAACAACCCTGCACAGTAAATTTATGAAGCCAAGTGTAGCAAAGTCATTGACACGTTCCGGTCACTATCGTGACAGTGACCTATGAAAGTTCGGCCGTTGTGTCAGCGCTTTCGTCGACGACTCCACATTGGCATGGCAGAAACTGCGATACCCCACAGCGGCTGCAAGTCGAGGTCCGCGACTATGGCTTCCCAATTGGCCGCGCTTGTCATGCGTTGGTAAGCTGCGTCCGCGCCTGTGATGTTGTGCTTGACACAATAGGCGATCGCAGCGAGGGCTGACGTGCTTCGGGTGTTGGTGACATACCAGTTATCAAGAGGGCCTTCAACCTTTGACCCCCTGGATAGATATGGTCCGTAGGAGCGTGACCCAACGCCCTCCTCCGGCCATGTCCCGCTGAACGTGGCGTCATAACACGCGCCCCAGCTTGCATACCAAGGACCAGTTCCACCGTCGTAATCAGGTGAGTCAGTTGGCGCTGTCGCAATCGTGTATGCGTCATATCTACGATAAAGGAACTCACTTGCGCCGGTAAAGCCAAGCCGACCTACGACGCTTGGGGCGTGCCACTCGAAAAATGCGGTCAGGTCGGCGTTGAGCGTTCCACCAAGCTGCATGTCTAGATCCATTGCATAGCCCATAGATGCGGTCAAATAATCCTGCTGCCACGGCGCGCCGAAGCTGAATCCATCAGAGTTGCCACCGGCACTCCCGTTGTAATCAACGTCTTGTACAAACCGCAATGGGTTGGAACTGTTCCCTGCAGTGATGTATTTGTTCTTGTAGAACGTGACATTGTTGCCATATTGCGTACGGAATTCCGTCAGCAAAGTGGTGTCGATGTCTGGTGTGGCTGCGATGGCCTGGGCCAGATTTCGAAGACCCCAGGCAACGTGGCGCGTATTTCCAGTCCCATTTGAGACAAATAAGCCAAGCCCGTTTTGACGCCATGAATAGGCGATGCCCATTGAGGTGAAACTTGCCGCTGCTTGGACCTCATCAAGGAAGTAAGAGCGTCCGGTAATGAGGTAGGCCAAATAGCCTGCGGACGGCGCGTGTGCGAAATCCCACCCTGGAGGTACGGTGCCACTTGTTGCCGGCGTAGTGGTGTAGCCATATTCCGGCTCTCGGCCGGTCTGAAGTGTAGGGTGCTGCGATAATCGCGCCCATCGGTTGCCGTCGCTCTCGTCTCGGTAGTGTATGGGGTATCTACCCAAGCTGAATGCATTGAGGATCAGCCCTTTGTAGGTAGTTGCACTCGGGCCAGTTAAGTGGACTGCTTCCCACTGCGGTAATAGGCCGATATGGTTTGCAGCGCCGCCGCCACTCATACTGTTGCCGTTGTCGAAGTTGCCTTTCTGAAGCGGGACGAATGTTGTCACCAGCGATGTGATTGCCGCTGCCGTTTGTGGCGTCTTGGCTAGATAGGTTGGAACAAGCCCGGTAGCCTGTAGGTAGTCGGTATCGTGGATCACTGACAAGTCAGGATCAGTACCTAACCAATGTGCTGTAGCGGCACCACTGACAAGCGGCGTGCGCTGGTGATGCAGCATATCAATGGCCGCACTGAACTTTGTGGTTCCACCCATCGTGAACGTGTAGGTCGCGCTCTTTTGAGTCGGGCCAGTCACCAGCAGATAGCCGTTTTCGACCCACGGCAGGATCTCGACCGCGCCACTGTCCCAAAGGCGTATTTCCAACCATGCCACCAAATGTGCGTCGCCGTGTATCGGCTTGCGAAAGACCCACGATGACATACGTTGGCCGGAGATCCACGTCTGAAACGGCTTGGCCCAGTCGCTGCCGCGCCACGACGCAGAACCGAAGGCACCACATCCGATGGTGACCGGCTGTACCAACACCGCCTGAAGGTCGGCAATGGTCAGTACCGCGCCCGCTCTACGCAAACCCGCAGACAGACTGATGACCGTTGGAACACCTGCCCGGACTGCCGCCGTA
>JBBKVW010000054.1:0-12864 GCA_037968655.1 Burkholderiaceae bacterium | reverse complement strand
GGTATTGGCCTTGTGGGTTCTTGTCGCCGCTGAAGGCGTACAGACGTTCGATGGCGAGCGAGGCCACACTCGACTTCACGCCGAGCCAGATCGGCGTGCCGATCACGAGGATGTCAGCTGCCATGATCTTCTTGTGAATGCCTGGCCAGTCATCGCGTTGATCACCGATTTCGGTGGTGTCCTTGACCATGCCGAAACCCACCTGGTGGTCGAGCATGTGGATCAGTTCGACGGCGACACCTTCGGCGCGCATGACACCGCCGACCCGTGCGAGCAGGCGCCGGGTATGGGATTTTTTCGCGTCATGGACCAATGAGCAGTTGAGCAACACGGCGCTGAGATCGGGGAACTGGGCCATCGGTGTACCTCCTTGTGCGATATGTGCCGGGGTCGGGATTGGCGCCCGGCGCTTACGTGTCCATCATACGGACGATGGCGAAAAGAATGACCCGTTCCGCGTCCGCCATGTACGGGTGGCATCAATTCAGGCACATCAAACCTCCGTGCCCTTCCACACGGCAAGCGCCTGAACCTGCTTGAGCCATCGTTGCAGGTTGGCGAACTGCGTAACCGGATACCTGGCCTGCTCCTGATTGCCCATAGGCGCGCCGATAGCAAAGTCCGCCAGCGTAGGACCGCTCTTGCAGATCCACTGTGCATCCGCAAGCTGGTCATCCAGAACCTTTGCGGCGGCCGTCAGGAGCTTCTCGCCGCGGGCCACTTCGGCAGGATCCGTTGGTCCCAAACCAAATGCGGGCTTGATTGCATTTTCCCAGTTGAGGATTGCGACGCCCGGCATGAGTTCTTGCCCGCACCAGAACAGCCAGCGATTGACATCCGCGCGCGCCTTCGAAGCGGTCGGATAAACCGATTGGCCCGGCGTCAGGTCCGCCAGGTACTGCATGATGGCGTACGACTCCCAGAGCACGAAACCGTCGTGTTCGAGCACCGGGACATGATGGTTGGGATTGATCTTCAAAAAGTTCGGCGTGTACTGCGCCGCCTTGGGCAAGTCGACCACCACCAGTTCGAGGTCGATGCCAAGGTGTTGTGCCGTCATCAGGACGCGGCGGGAATTGCTGGAGATCGGGTGGTAATGAAGGCGCATGGGTCTGTCCTCGCGGTAGTTGATCGGAGCCACCATCGTAGAAAGACATACTGACAGAACCTGTCAGTAGTGATGCGTAATTCGCCTGATTGAGGCTGATGCGGTGGCGTTCAGTACAGGCTCGCCGATCTCACCCGTTCGCCTTGCCGCCGTCATCCGCGCGCTGGTCGCGTTGCGGTTTCTTCTTGTTGAGGCGCGCTGCCCGCTTGGCCTCGCGCTCGGCATCCAGCGCCGCGGCCTGCGCCGTCCACTGGGCAAACTCGTCCAGCGTCTCCAGCGTGATCGGTCCCCAGGCGCCGCTGCGAAAGTCGTGGATGGCGATCTCGGCGGCCTTCTGGGTGTTCGGCCGGCCACCCGGCAGCAGCGGGGCGCGCTTGCGGCCGATCTCGGCCAGCACGGCTTCGTCAGTCAGGCCTGCCAGACCATCCAACTTGTAGCGGGCCTGCAGCCGGTCAGCGTGGTGCCGCAGCATCTGCGCCAGCAAGGCCAGCGCGACCTCTTCGTCGTCGTAGGCATTGCGGCCCACGGCGCCACTGGCGGCCAGCTGGTAGCCGCTTTGTTCGATGGAGATACGAGGCCACAGCATGCCAGGTGTGTCGTACAGGTAGAAGTCGTCCTCCAGCACGATGCGCTGTTCGGTCCGGGTGATGCCGGCCTCATCGCCGGTCTTTGCCGCGCGCTTGCCGCGCAGCGTGTTGACCAGGGTCGACTTGCCGACGTTTGGGATGCCACAAATCAGCACCCGCATCGGCTTGACCATGCCACCGCGCAGTGGAGCCAGACTGCGGCATGACTTGATGAGCTGGCGGGCGGGCGCGGTGGCGCTGGCGTCCAGGGCCAAGGCCTGGGTACCGGCCTGGGCCTGGTAGTGGGCCAGCCACTGCGACGTCTGCAACGGGTCGGCCAGGTCCTGCTTGTTCAGGACTTTGAGCGAGGGCTTGCCACGCGTCAGTTCCGCCAGCAGTGGGTTGGCGCTGGAGCCTGGCAAGCGTGCGTCCAGCAGTTCGATCACGACGTCGATCTCCGGCATGCGTTCGGCGATGGCTTTTCGCGTCGTGTGCATGTGGCCGGGAAACCATTGGATGGGCATGCCTAGGGGCCTTGTGTTGCGGTGCGGCGAGGCCGATCCTGGATAGGGGCCGGAGGGGTCGAGATAGCGCTACACGCCCTCCCTGACTCCTGGCCGAGCGGCTGAGCGTACCAGACAGGCCATGTCCGCGTCGACCTGCAGCATAGAGCCCGCGCGGTGCAGTGCTGCGGGGCTCCAGTCGTCCAATACCGTGGTGCGCGCTTGCGTCGAAGCAACGGCTGCACCCCAAGCCTCAGGTTCCTGTACCTGCTGGACAAAGCCCGTCGCGAGCGCCTGCATGGACTTGCTTGGCAATTCGTTCGAGCAACGGGGCGCTGAAGGGGGACGAAAAAACTGACATTTCGGCCTCCATTGGCGAGTTGCAAATAGAAATTGCTCCGAAACAAGTCACACGGTGGTACTGCTGCATCATGGGTGTGTGAGGGGAGAGGTACTGTCTGTTTCGGTTGGCGGTGAATTGTCCAATTGCGTCAATGGCTTCGAAATGCATGGGTGTAGTTCGGATTGGCTTGATGTCGGGCCTTATGCGAATATCGTGGTGTGACACAAATCGGTTGACCGTCCGGTCCCTCCGCATCGGGGCACACTACAAGGAGCATGCGCATGACAAAAAAACTGGACGGCAAGGTGGCCGTCGTCACGGGTGCCGCCTCGGGCATCGGCCTGGCCAGCACCGAGGCGATGTTGGCCGCAGGTGCACGCATCGTGATGGTTGACCGCGACGCGGCGGCGATGGAGGCGCTGCACGTCAAGCATGGCGATGCGGTGATCCCGTTGCGCATCGACCTGCTGGACCCGAAGGACTGCGCGACGCTGGTGCCAAGGGCGCTGGCGCTGGCGGGTCAGATCGACATCCTGCATGCCAATGCCGGGTCCTACGTCGGCGGTGACCTGATCGACAACGACAACGAATCCATCGACAGGATGCTGAACCTGAACGTCAACGTCGTGATGAAGAACGTGCACGACGTACTGCCGCACATGATCGCGCAGGGCACCGGCGACATCATCGTCACCAGTTCGCTGGCGGCCCACTTCCCGACGCCCTGGGAGCCGGTTTACGCTTCGTCCAAGTGGGCCATCCACTGCTTTGTGCAGACGGTGCGGCGCCAGGTTTTCAAGCATGGCATTCGCGTCGGGTCGATCTCGCCCGGCCCCGTCGTCAGCGCACTGCTGGCGGACTGGCCGCCCGAAAAGCTGCAGGAGGCCCGCGATTCCGGGTCGCTGCTGGAGGCCAGTGAGGTAGCCGAGGTGGTGACTTTCATGTTGACACGGCCACGCGGCATGACCATTCGCGACGTGGTGATGTTGCCGACCAATTTTGACTTGTAGTCCGCCTCGTCGATTGCGGCGATGGGCATGGGGCCGCAGCCAAGGAACTCGGGCTATCGACATGCATTTCGCATTTCCTTAAGTGGACACTGCAGCGCAACGCTCCGGGCCTTGTCTAGTAGGATGCCGCGTATATGAAAAGCATGGGTGTGTCAGAAGCGATCGACATTCGATTGGAACGTTTTCGACAGAAGAGTCGTGTTCAGGCCGGCTCACTCATCACGACCGCCTTCGGTGATGCGATCCTGCCTCGGGGTGGACGGGTGTCGCTGGGCAGCATGATTCAGTTATTGCAGCCCCTGGGTGTGAATGAGCGGCTGGTGCGCACCGCCGTCTACCGCCTGGTCAAGGACGAGTGGCTGCAATCCGAGGCCTTGGGGCGCAAGACCGATTACATGCTCACCCCCTCGGGGCGCCGCCGGTTTGATGAAGCGTCCAGGCAAATTTATGCGGCCGACATTCCGGGTTGGGACCGGCGCTGGCGCCTCATCCTGATCGTTGGCGATCTGGATGTCCGCTTGCGTGAGCAGTTGCGCCGGGCCTTGTTTTGGCATGGATTTGGCGAAACCGCGACTGGCATCTTCGTTCACCCGACAGCCGATCTTGAAAAGGTCATGGAAAGTCTGGTGTCAGAGGGGCTGGACCACGTGCTGGCGCAATTGATGCCCATGATTGCCGTCAACGCCCGGGCGGCGCAATGTGCAACCGACATCGATATGGTGCAAAAAGCGTGGAAGCTGGCTGACCTGGCTTTGTCCTATGAAGGCTTCGTGCAAAAGTACGAAGCCATCCATGATGCGCTGTTGGCCTGTGGCCAGGACGATGTCTCGGAAGAAGACGCGTTCCTGGTGCGCACCCTGCTGATTCATGATGTGCGCCGGCTGCTGCTACGCGATCCGCAGTTGCCTGAAAGCTTGCTGCCGGCAGCCTGGCCCGGGAATCGTGCACGCCACCTTTGCCGGGATTTGTACCGCAAGCTGTTGCCGCTGTCCGAGCGCCACCTGGACGCCCATGTTCGACTCTCCAGTGGCGCCTCGCCACAGTCGTCGCACGTGATGGCAAGCCGTTTCGAATATGGGATGGATCTGAACGCAGGCGTCCAGAGCGCCGCTTGACGAGGGCGCGTATGGACGATGAACCCAAGAGCAGCCACGGCGTGCAATCCCTGGAGATCGGTATTGGCGTGCTCAAAGTGCTGGTGGAGTCTGGCTCTGCCTTGATGCTCAAGGAAATTGCCGCTGCGGCGGCCATGCCGCCATCCAAGGCGCACCGCTATCTGGTGAGTCTGGTGCGCTCAGGCTTGGTACAGCAGGACACTGGCAACTCAAAGTATGACCTGGGCCCCTTGGCTATTCCCCTGGGGCTGGCTGCGGTGGACCGGCTTGATCGCGTCAAACTGGGACTGAGCAGTATTTCCGAGTTGCGCGACCTGACCAACGAAACCACTGCCTTGTCGGTGTGGGGGGAGTTCGGCCCGGTGATGGTGCGCTGGGAGCGGCCGCATCGCCCGATCACTGTGAACGTCGTCACCGGCAATACGGTGAGTTTGTTGGCGACTTCCACCGGGCGCTTGTTCGCTGCGTGGATGCCCGTTGAAATCGTTCGCCCCCATCTTGAGCGGGAGTTGCGCCAGGGGCGCTCCACGGAATTCAAAACGCTGGAGCAGGTGGAGCGCGTATTGCAGGAAGTCCGTGCCAACGGCTATTCGTTTGTCCGGGACAGTGACTATGCCAGCCGGGTCCTGGGACTGGCGGCCCCGGTCTTCAACTTCAAAAACAGCATCACGATGGCTGTTTCGATCGTGGGAGTTGAAGGCATATCCGACTTGGGACCGCAAAGCCTGGCCTTGGCAGAACTCAAGCGAACAGCCGCCGCTCTTTCCAGGCGCTTGGGCTCATCGCTATAAATGATTCAAAAGTTAATATAAATCAAGTAAGTATGTGTCTATTTAAGGCCGACTGTGTCGGCTTTTTTTCTGGCCGCTGAACCTGCCTTGTCTGCAAATTGCTCCGCCCTGGTGGGCCCTGTATCTCGCTAAAGGCACTCCCCCATTGGGAGAAAGGGATGAACTGGTGGCGCCATCGGTTCGAATCGATAACCGCCTGGGAAACGAGCCTGAACGGCGAGCAATGGCGTTAGTCGCCACTTGTGGCGAGCAAGGGTAAACCCTTTAACAGATACAAAATTAACAAGAAAAGCAAAATTAGCGTATCTTTTAATTGACGTAATCGATTCTGAATGTCAGAATTCGGAGCAAGTGAAGGAGACAAGCACTTGGTGAGTCGAACGCCAGGTGGAACAAGAGGAGACTTCTGTGCCCCAAACGACCTCCAATCCATCCCATTGCGACTTGGCCTTTGTGGCCAGTTGCTTGCGCGTGTCCCCGCGCCGCCACCACATCTGAGGCAAGACCATGGACTACCAGAGCATCCTTTTTGAAGTCGCACAGGGCGTGGCCCGCCTGACCCTGAATCGCGCGGACAAGCTCAACAGCTTTACCGGTGCCATGCATGCCGAACTGCGGGACGCACTTGACACCGTGCAGGCCGATAAGAGCGTTCGCGTGCTGGTCATCACAGGAGCGGGTCGCGCATTCTGTGCCGGTCAGGATCTCGCCGACCCGGATATGGCCATGGGCGCCACGGCGCCCGACATCGGCAATGTGGTGGAGCAAAACTACAAGCCGCTCATCCTGCGCCTGCAAAACCTTCGCGTACCCACCGTGGCCATGGTCAATGGTGTGGCGGCGGGTGCCGGCGCCAGCCTCGCCTTGGCCTGTGATCTGGTGATTGCCGGCAAGTCGGCTTCTTTCCTGCAGGCCTTCAGCAAGATCGGCCTGATTCCGGACACCGGCGGCACCTGGTTCCTGCCACAACGCGTGGGTATGGCACGCGCCATGGGACTGGCTCTGTTGGCCGACAAATTGCCGGCTGAGAAAGCTGCCGAGTGGGGCCTGATCTGGCAAGTGGTGGAAGACGCTGCGCTGGGCGCCACAGTGGACGCACTGGCCACGCAATTGGCAGGCATGCCAACCAAGGCACTGGTGCGCACGCGCCAGGCCTTGCATGCGGCCCCCACGCACACGCTGGAGCAGCAACTCTCGATGGAAGGGGGCTTCATGCGCGAGCTCGGATGGAGCCCCGACTTCGCCGAAGGCGTAGCCGCCTTCATGGAAAAACGCGCACCGCGCTTCACCGGCAGCTGATGCGATGACAAACACGCTTTCCAAGGACGCCCTCGTGGCGGTGGTCGGTGCCGGTGCCATGGGCGCAGGCATCGCGCAGGTGGCTGCAGTGGCGGGCCACCGGGTTCTTTTGCTGGACAACCGTCCACAGGCTGCCCAGTTGGCGATCGACGCCCTGCGCGCCCAACTCGACAAGCTGGCAGCCAAGGGCAAGCTCACAATTGAAGCGGCGCAGGCTGCCGGCCAGCGCCTGCAGGCGGCCACGCAACTGAGCGACCTGGCCGCTGCAGCGCTGGTGGTCGAAGCGATTGTGGAAAATCTGCAAGCCAAGCAAACGCTGTTTGTCGATCTGGAAGCGCTGGTGTCTGCAGAGTGCGTTTTTGGCACCAACACCTCGTCAATATCCATTACCGCCATCGGCTCGGCATTGAAGCATCCGCAGCGTCTGGCCGGTCTGCATTTCTTCAACCCCGCGCCGGTGATGGCGCTGGTCGAGGTCGTCAGCGGGCTGGCTACGGCGCCCGCAGTGGCCGACCTGCTGCATGCCACGGCCACCGCCTGGGGAAAGTCGGCGGTGCATGCCAGGTCCACGCCCGGCTTTATCGTCAACCGTGTGGCCCGTCCGTATTACGCCGAAGCCCTGCGCCTGCGCACCGAAGGTGCGGCCGACTGCGCCACGCTGGATGCCGTGATGCGCGAGTGCGGCGGCTTTCGCATGGGCCCGTTCGAGCTGATGGACATGATCGGGCTGGACGTCAACTTTGCCGTGACCCGCTCGGTCTGGAATGCGTATTTCAACGACCCGCGCTACCTGCCTTCCCTGTTTCAGCAAGAACTGGTCGATGCGGGCTACCTGGGCAAGAAGAGCGGCCGTGGCTTTTACGACTACCGCGAGGGCGCAGCCAAACTCCAGGCGCAAACCGAACCGCGCTACACCAATCCGGCGCGCATCATTGTGTGCGGCGATGCACCCGCAGCCCAGGCCCTGGCCGCACGCCTGCAGGCGGCCAGCGTGGCGTATGAGCGCGCTGCCTCCATTGACGGCCGGATCGCCCAGGTCGATGATGCGGTGATGTTTGTCACGGATGGCCGCAGTGCCACCCAGCGCGCAGCAGAAGCCGGCATAGACAACTTGGTCCTGATCGATCTGGCGCTGGACTATCACAAGGCCACGCGCACCGCCCTGGCCAGTGCCGGCCAGTGCAGTGCGTCCGCCTTCACAGCGGCTTGCGCAGTACTCCAGGCTTGTGGCGTGCAGGTCTCGCGCCTGGCCGATGTGCCGGGGCTGGTCGTGATGCGCACCGTGGCCATGCTGGCCAACGAGGCCGCCGATGCGGTGTACCAGGGCGTGTGCACGGCCCGCGGCGCAGACGAAGCCATGCGCCTGGGCGTGAACTACCCCGTTGGCCCGCTGGCCTGGGCCGACCAGGTGGGACTGGCCGACATCCAGTTGGTGTTGTCCCATTTGAACGCCAGTTATGGCGAAGACCGTTACCGCATTTCTCCGCTGATCCAGCGACAGGTTTTTCAAGGAAAGAAAATGCATGGCTGATATCTCCCCCGTGCTTACGCCTGCCCAGGCGTTGCAGTTGGCGCAAGACGCGGCCCAGGCCATGTGGGCGCGCGACCACGCAGCGCAAGCGCTCGGCATGGCGATTACCGATATCCAGCCGGGTACGGCGCGCCTGACCATGGCGGTGCGCCAGGACATGGTCAATGGCCACGCCATCTGCCACGGCGGCATGTTGTTCACCCTGGCCGACACCGCGTTTGCCTACGCCTGCAACAGCTACAACCGCAGCACCGTGGCTTCTGCCTGCACGATCGACTTTCTGGCCCCTGCCCATCTGGGTGACAGCCTGGTGGCCGAAGCGGTGGAGCGTTCGCAAAGTGGCCGCACGGGTGTTTACGACGTCACCGTCAGCACCGCCGCGGGCAAGACCGTGGCCCTGTTCCGTGGCAAGTCCCACCGCATCCAGGGTGAGGTGATTGCCAGTTTTGCACAGGCTTGACACGCTGCCCGTCACATCCATCACAACACATCCCAGCAGGAGATTCCATGACCGTCAAATTCCCCCAGCCCGGCGAACTCGAAGCGATTGAAACCGCCAGCCGAGACGAGATTTCGGCGCTGCAACTCGAACGCCTGAAGTGGTCGCTGCGCCATGCCTATGACAATGTGCCCGTCCACAAGAAGGCCTTTGATGACAAGGGCGTGCATCCGGACGATCTGAAGACCCTGGCCGATCTGTCCAGGTTCCCCTTCATGACCAAAACCGCCTTGCGCGACAACTACCCCTTCGGGCTGTTTGCCGTGCCGCGTGAGCAGGTCGTGCGTCTGCATGCGTCCAGCGGTACCACCGGCAAATCGATTGTGGTGGGCTACACCACGCAGGACATTGACAACTGGGCCAACCTGGTGGCGCGCTCCATTCGCGCCGCCGGTGGCCGCAAGGGCGACATGCTGCACAACGCCTATGGCTATGGCATGTTCACCGGTGGTCTGGGTGCGCACTTCGGCGCCGAGCGTCTGGGCTGCACCGTGGTGCCCATGTCGGGTGGCCAGACCGAAAAGCAGGTGGCACAGATACTGGACTTCCAGCCGCAGATCATCATGGTCACACCCTCGTACTCGCTGGTGATTGCCGAAGAGTTCGAGCGCCTGGGTGTGAAGCCCGAGGACATTTCCCTCAAGGTCGGCATCTTCGGCGCCGAGCCCTGGGGCGAGGGCATGCGCGCGGAGATCGAACGCAAGCTGGGCTTGGACGCCATCGACATCTATGGACTTACCGAAGTCATGGGGCCGGGCGTGGCCTGTGAATGCATTGAGTCCAAGGACGGGCCGGTCATCTGGGAGGACCACTTCTATCCCGAGATCATCAACCCCGATACCGGCGAGGTCGTGGCCGACGGTGAAGACGGTGAACTGGTGTTCACGTCCCTCACCAAGCAGGCCTTCCCCGTCATCCGCTACCGCACACGCGACCTGACCCGGCTGCTCCCGCCCACCTCGCGCGCCTTTCGCCGCATGGGCAAGATCACCGGTCGCTCGGACGACATGCTGATCGTGCGCGGCGTCAATGTGTTCCCCTCGCAGATTGAAGAGCAGATCCTGCGCGACAAGCGCCTGTCGAGCAACTACCAGGTGGTGCTCACCCGTAGCGGCGCTCTGGACAACCTGGAAGTGCGCTGCGAAGTGCAGCGCGAGATCTCTACCGATTTGAGCCAGGACCTGATCGCTGCCATTGCCAAGGAACTGCAGCACCACATCAAGACCAATGTGGGTGTCTCCACCCGCATCACGGTCATGCCTTTTGAAGGCATCCCCCGCACGGTCACCGGCAAGGCCGTGCGTGTGATCGACCAACGCCCCAAACAAGTTTGAAAGATAACCCCATGATTGATGCCCTGATTTGCGACGCCATACGCACTCCGATAGGCCGCTATGGCGGCACCCTGGCTCAGGTCCGCCCCGACGATCTGGGCGCCGTGCCGCTCAAAGCCCTGATGCAACGCAACCCTGGTGTGGACTGGGCGACCGTGGACGATATCCTGTATGGATGCGCCAACCAGGCCGGTGAAGACAACCGCAATGTGGCGCGCATGGCGGGCCTGCTGGCAGGCTTGCCGGTAGAGGTGCCAGGAACCACCTTGAATCGCCTGTGTGGCTCCGGCATGGATGCCGTGGGCCTGGCAGCGCGGTCCATCAAATCGGGCGAAACCCAGTTGATGATTGCCGGTGGCGTGGAAAGCATGTCGCGCGCGCCCTTTGTGATGGGCAAGGCAGAAAGCGCGTTCTCCCGCAGCGCGGCCATTTTCGACACCACCATTGGCTGGCGCTTTGTCAACCCGCGGATGTTGGCCCTGCACGGCGTCGACTCGATGCCGCAAACCGCCGACAACGTGGCGGCAGATTTCAAGGTGTCGCGCGCCGATCAGGATGCCTTTGCCGTGCGCTCGCAACAGCGCTGGGCCGCAGCCCATGCCGCCGGCCGGTTCCTGGACGAACTGGTGCCGGTGCACATACCGCGCAAAAAGGGTGAGGCTATCGTCTTTGACACCGACGAACACCCGCGCCCCGACACCACGCTGGAAATGCTGGCCAAACTCAAGGGCGTCAACGGCCCCGACCTGTCGGTCACCGCAGGCAATGCCTCGGGTGTGAACGATGGCGCCTGCGCCTTGCTGCTGGCGTCGCCCGCGGCGGTTGCGCGCTTTGCGCTGACCCCCAAGGCACGGGTGCTCGGCATGGCTACCGCCGGCCTGGCCCCGCGCATCATGGGATTCGGCCCGGCACCGGCCGTGCGCAAGGTGCTGGAGCAAACCGGATTGACATTGGCGCAGATGGATGTGATCGAACTCAACGAAGCCTTTGCCGCGCAGGGACTGGCCGTGATGCGTGACCTGGGGCTGGCCGATGACGACGCCCGTGTCAACCCCAACGGTGGCGCCATTGCCATGGGACACCCCCTGGGCATGAGCGGTGCGCGTCTGGTGACCACGGCCATGTACGAGCTCAAACGCCGCAACGGCCGCTACGCGCTGTGCACGATGTGCGTCGGTGTGGGGCAGGGCATTGCGCTGGTCATTGAGCGCATCTGATTCCCACCAGGACGTATACCCCCATGATTTCACGGTTCAAGAAACTGGCACGTTCCAGCGCCTGGGCCCTCACTGCCTTGCACCATGTTTGAAACACTCGCCATTGAGCATGCAGGCCCGGTTGCCACCCTCTGGATGGCACGGCCCGATGTCTTCAACGCGTTCAACGAGCAACTCATAGACGAGCTCACCCGCGCCTGCCAGTTGCTGGAGCAGGACACCAGCGTGCGGGTGATCGTGCTGGGCGGGCGCGGACCCCACTTCTCGGCCGGTGCCGACCTGAACTGGATGCGCCGCGCTGCCAAGGCGAGCGAGCAGGACAACCTGGAAGACGCGCGCCGCTTTGCCCGCATGCTGCGCGCGCTCGCCACCCTGTCCAAGCCCACCATTGCACGGGTCCAGGGCGCCGCGCTGGGCGGTGGTACCGGACTGGCTGCAGCCTGTGACATGGCGGTGGCCAGCACGGACGCGGTATTCAGCACGTCTGAAGTCAAGTTCGGCATCATTCCCGCGGTCATCAGTCCGTATGTGCTGCGTGCCATCGGGCCACGCCAGGCCTTGCGCTATTTCCAGTCGGCCGAGCGCATCGGCGCCCAGCGCGCACTGGCCATCGGCCTGGTGCATGAAGTGGCACCTGTGGACCAGCTGGATGCGGCAGTGGCGGCACTGGTGAAAGCGTTGCTCGCCGGTGGCCCGCTGGCGCAGAAGGCCGCCAAGGAATTGATCGCAGCCGTCCAGGGTCAACCGCTGGACGACAGTACCTGTGAAGACACGGCGCAACGCATTGCGCGCCAGCGTCGCACCGACGAGGCACGCGACGGCGTGTCGGCATTCCTCGACAAGCGGCCCCCCGCCTGGATGAACCCTTAACCCACCCATGAACAGCAAGGAGTGAGCGCAGATGTATACCCAATCATTGAACGTGCAGAACGAAAAGGGCCAGAAGCCCGCAAGCCAGCCGGTATCGCTGGAGAACGCCGCATTGCAGAAGCGCTTTGACGAGCGGATCGATGCGGACGGCAAAATTGAGGCGCAGGACTGGATGCCCGAGGCCTACCGCAAGACACTGTTGCGCCAGATCAGCCAGCATGCCCACAGCGAAATAGTCGGCATGCTGCCCGAAGGCAACTGGATCAGCCGCGCGCCCAGCCTCAAGCGCAAGGCCATTCTGATTGCCAAGGTGCAGGACGAAGCCGGCCACGGTCTGTACCTGTACAGCGCCGCCGAAACGCTGGGCCAGGGCCGCGACCAGATGCTGGCCGACCTGCACAGCGGCAAGGCCAAATACAGCTCCATCTTCAACTACCCCACGCTCACGTGGGCCGATGTGGGCGTGGTCGGCTGGCTGGTCGATGGCGCCGCCATCATGAACCAGATCCCGCTGTGCCGCTGCTCCTATGGCCCGTATGCGCGCGCCATGATCCGCGTCTGCAAGGAAGAGTCCTTTCACCAGCGCCAGGGCTACGAGGCCTTGCTGGTGCTGATGCAGGGCACGGCAAAGCAAAAAGCCATGGTGCAGGATGCGGTGAACCGTTTCTGGTGGAAGTG
>JBBKVW010000053.1:0-9801 GCA_037968655.1 Burkholderiaceae bacterium | reverse complement strand
GAAGTCGCCAGCGTCTACGGCAAGGCTGGTCGCGCGGAAAGCGCGACCGATCCGGCGCCGCTGGAGATGTTCGAGACCACGATCCAGTTCAAGCCGCGCGAGCAATGGCGCGCCGGCATGACGCAGGACAAGCTGGTCGATGAGTTGGATCGCATCGTGCAGGTGCCGGGCCTGGCCAATATCTGGGTGCCGCCGATCCGCAACCGCATCGACATGCTGGCCACTGGCATCAAGAGCCCGGTCGGCGTCAAGGTGTCGGGCGCCGATCTGGCAACGATTGACCGTATCACCGGCGAAATCGAGAAGCAGCTCAAGGATGTTCCCGGCGTCAGCAGTGCACTGGCGGAGCGGCTGACCGGTGGGCGCTATGTCGACGTGACGATCAACCGCGACGCGGCGGCACGCTTTGGCATGAACATCGCGGATGTGCAGTCGGTGATCGCGTCGGCCGTCGGCGGCGATACGGTCGGCGAAACGGTCGAGGGTCTGCAGCGCTTTTCGATCAACCTGCGCTACCCGCGCGAGACCCGCGATTCGCTGGAGAAGCTGCGTGCCTTGCCGATCGTGACCGAGCGGGGCGCACGCCTGGTGCTGGGCGATGTGGCCACCATTCGCATCACCGACGGTCCGCCGATGCTGCGCAGCGAGAATGCGCGGCTTTCGGGCTGGGTCTACGTCGACATCCGTGGGCGCGACCTGCGTTCGGCAGTGCAGGACATGCAGCGCGTCGTCAGCGACGCGGTTCAATTGCCGGCGGGCTATTCCATATCCTGGTCCGGACAATTCGAGTTTCTCGAACGTGCCACCGCCAAGCTGAAAGTGGTGGTGCCATTCACGTTGCTGATCATCTTCGTCCTGCTTTACTTGACTTTCAATCGCTTCGACGAAGCCTTGCTGATCATGGCCACGTTGCCGTTCGCACTGGTCGGCGGCATCTGGCTGCTGTATCTGCTCGATTACAACCTGTCGGTCGCCGGCGCGGTCGGATTCATTGCACTGGCCGGTGTTGCGGCGGAGTTCGGCGTCATCATGCTGCTGTACCTGAAGCAGGCCTGGGGCGAACGCATCGCCGCCGGCAAGACCAGCACCGAGGACCTGCTGGACGCGCTGCGTGAAGGCGCCGTGTTGCGGGTGCGCCCCAAGGCCATGACAGTGGCCGTCATTCTGGGCGGCCTGTTCCCGATCATGTGGGGCAGCGGCACCGGCTCGGAGGTGATGCAGCGCATCGCCGCGCCGATGGTCGGCGGTATGGTTACCGCGCCGCTGTTGTCGATGTTCGTGCTACCGGCGGTGTTCTTGTTGATGCGGCGTTCGCGATTGGTCGAATCACGCGTCCTGAATTGAGGCAATCAGCGGGCAGGTGACCTTGCCGCGTGCCGCGCCGCAGCGTTTCACCAACTGTGCCAGCACGGATTCGATGCGCTGCAAGTCGGCCAGCTTGTCGCGTACCTGCGCCAGCTTGGCCGCGCCCAGTTCACGCGCTTCGTCGCAGTGGGCGCCGTCCTCCAGTTGCAGCAATACGGCCACTTCGTCCAGGCTGAATCCCAGCCGCTGGGCCGATTTGATGAAACGCACGCGGGCCAAGTCTTCTGCGCCATAGCGCCGTATGCTGCCCCGCGCACGTACTGGCTCGGGCATGAGTGCCTTGCGCTGATAGAAACGGATGGTCTCCAGGTTGACACCGGCGGCAAATGCCAATTGACCGATAGTCATGGCATCGGCCGCGTCATTCATATGGCTATTCACAGGGCTTGACTCCGTACAAGGGTACGGGTCTAAGCTTGTCTCATGTTGATGCGAAAGTCCATAGACCCGGTCGATTCGAAAGGCGGCCTGCCGCTGATTCTTGGTGGCATTACGGCCGTGTTGGCCTCAACCTGTTGCCTTGGGCCGTTGGTGTTGCTGCTGCTGGGTTTTTCGGGCAGCTGGATCGGTAATTTGGCGCTGCTCGAGCCCTACCGTCCGTTCTTCCTGGGCGGCGCGGTGGTGGCGCTGTTTTTCGCCTGGCAGGGCATCTGGCAACCGGTCAGCCAGTGCGCGCCCGATGACGTCTGCGCGCGGGCTGGCGTTCATAAGAGCTACCGCTGGATGTTTGCCGTGGTCGTGCTGCTGGTGCTGGTCGCCTTTGCCTACCCGGCCATTGCGCCCTTGTTGATATGAAAGAAATGCCATGACGCGCTTGCTGGCTCTTATCGTGATGTGTGCGTTTCTAGCGCCGGCCTGGGCCGCCCCGGCGAGCGTGACGCTGTCGGTTCCGTCCATGAACTGCCCGGTTTGTCCGCTGACCGTCAAGCTGGCATTGACCGCGGTGTCGGGAGTGCGCGGCGCAGTGGTCGATTTCGATCGACGACTGGCTACGGTCAGTTTCGACGACAGCAAGACCTCGGTCGACGCCTTGACGCGGGCCACCGAGAACGCCGGTTATCCGTCTTCGCCCGTCGCGATGCCGAAAAAATGACGACCATCACGCTTGAATCGACGTTGACCTGCCCGCATTGCGGCCACGCCCGATGCGAAACCATGCCGACCGATGCCTGCCAGTGGATGTACGAATGCACGCAGTGCCACACGCTGCTGCGGCCATTGCAGGGCGACTGCTGCGTGTTCTGCTCCTATGGCACGGTGGCCTGTCCGCCTGTCCAGGTCGACAGCCAGGGTTGTTGCAACTGATGGCCAGTGCCGAATTGGCGTCGCGCTGGCTCGGTCCAAGGCCTTGCGCCCGTGCCATCGGCCGGTTGCTGTGCACGGCGGTCCACGCAAGCATTTACTGCCCAGGGTCTTTCCATCGCCACTTGACCTTGCCACGGTGGCAAGCCGCAAACTGTGCATATGGAAGATCGACCAACTGCGCTGATTTCGCCCAATCTGATTCCGAGCGAACGGAGGGCAGGCGATGGCGCGCAAACGCTTGAGACCTTGCCTGCGCAGCCTGTGACCGTGCGCCCGGATGCCGACGAAGATATCAGTGCAACGTTCTGTTTTGTCGACATAGCCGGCTACACCGCATTGACAGACCACCATGGCGAGCGGGCAGCGGCTGATCTGGTGGAGGACTTCAACCAACTGGTGCGATCGGCGGTGCAATCGCATGGGCATATCCAGGAACTCAGCGGCGATAACGCTTTTCTGGTGTTTGCCGATCCCGTGCTTGCGATCAAGGCCATTTCCGCCCTGTATCGCATGGTCGTCGAGCGCATCGGTTTTCCGGTCCTGCGCAGCGGGCTGCACCATGGGTCTGCGCTACACCGCGGCGGGCGCTATTTCGGCTCGACGGTGAACATCGCTGCACGTACCCTGGCGCAGGCGGGCAGCGGACAGATTATCTGCACCGGACCCGTCGCCGATGCGTTGGCCAGCGCGAACGACGCGGCCATTGCGGTGGAGCATCGCGGCCTGTTCAGGCTGAAGAACCTGGCCCAAGCGGTTGACCTGTACGGCGTGGTGCTGCTCGACGCGCCATTGCCGCTGGACATCGATCCAGTCTGCCAGATGCAGGTGGATCGCCAGAGCGCGGCGGATTCCGCGCAGTTCGCCGGGCGGACCTACTGGTTCTGTTCGGCCGCCTGTGCCCGACGCTTCCATGACGCACCGTCCAGTTTCGTATTGGCCGAGCGTTCATAGCTGTTGCAGAGTTCATCCTCCGCTTGCGGAGTCAGGCGCCGCCGTCGTCTGGCCGCGGGTCGACGCGACGATCTGCTCGCAGGTCGCGTCGGGTCGGACCGGCATCGCCAGCCCAGGGCAGCCACAGCAGGCGGTCCAGCCGCAGCCAGCGGGGATCGCGAAATATCGGCAGACCCAGTTGCATCTGTTCGTGGCCCAGTCGGGGTTGGGCGCGGTAGGTCTTGAACAGGTGGTCCCACCAGGGCAGGTTGAAGCCGAAGTTCGAATGGGTCTCGCTCGGCAACACTGAATGGTGGACCCGGTGCATGTCGGGTGTCACCACGACGCGGCGCAACAGGCGGTCCAGGCCGGTAGCTAGCCGTACGTTGCCGTGGTTGAAGATCGACGTTGCATTGAGCAGCACCTCGAATACCAGCACCGCCATGGCCGGGGCGCCGATCAGGGCGATGACGGCAAACTTGATCGCCATCGACAGCAGGATTTCCAGCGGATGAAAGCGCAGGCCGTTGGTGACGTCGAATTCGGTGTCCGCATGGTGCATGCGATGCAGGCGCCACAGCGCGGGCACCGAATGGAACAGCAGATGCTGCAGATAGATTGCCAGATCCAACGCCATTACTGCCAGCACGACGTGCAGCAATGCCGGCGGCTGCCACAACCATAGTGCGCCATAGCCATGCTGCTGCACCACGCTGGCCCATGCTACTGCCGTGATGGGGAACACCAGCCGCAGCAGCAGCGCGTTCAGCGCCACGATTCCCAGATTGCCCGGCCATCGGCTCAGCCGCCCGATCGCCTGTGGGCGACGGGGTGCCCATATTTCCCAAAAGGCCATCAGGCCAAAAACACCGATGAACGCCGACAGGCGCACCAGCGTTTCGGACCAGGTCATAGCGACAACCATGACCAGGACCTGACTGGCCTATTTGGTGACCGGCTCGATCGACAACACGGTCATTGCGCCATTCGCGTTTTCGACCGTGAATTGCACCTTGTCGCCCACCTTCACTTTCTCCAGCATGGCCGGATCCTTGACCTGAAACACCATGGTCATGGGGGGCATGTCCAGGTTTTTGATCTCGCCATGTTTGAGCGTGATTTTCTTGGCGCTCATGTCGATTTTGCGCACTTCGCCGTCGACCATTGGCATGGCGGCCATGGCCGCAGAAGACATTGCCAGCACAAGGGTGGCGAACAATTTGATTGATTTCATTGGATTTCCTTTTCGGTTGATGAAGGTCGATGATTGGATAGGTGGCTGATCAACGATTGGTCGCGCCAGTCGACCTTTTCCTACTTGGCGACAACAATGATTTTCCCAACCATGCCGGCCTGGTAGTGGCCGGCGATCAGGCAGGCGAAGTCAAAGCTGCCTGGCTTGTTGAACGTCCAGATGACTTCACCGGTCTTGCCGGGGGCCACATGGGCCATATATGGTTCGTCATGCTCCATGCCGGGAAACTTCACCATCAAGGCGGCATGCTCGTCCAGCTTTTTCTTGGTCCCAATGACGAACTCGTGCATGATTTTCCCGTCGTTCTTCAACACGAATTTGACGGTGTCACCCTGTTTGACCTGGAGTTTGTCGTTGGAAAAGCGCATCGCATCCACCATGGCCTCATTGATGGTCAATGTGACCTTCTTGGGATCGCCGGCTATTCCCCATTCTTGCTGCTCCATCTTGATGACAGTGGGTTTGGCGGTGTGCACCGCGTCTCCATGCGCAAGTGCCAAGGATGCACTGGCAGCGATGATCGCTGCAACAAGGCGAAGGGAGTATTTCTGGAAAGACTTCATGATTGGATGGTGTGTTGGGTTGATTGAACGCGTTCAGGTAAGGGTCGGGATTTCAATGGGTCGTTCGGTTATTCCTACTTGGCCGCGACCGTGATCTTCCCGACCATGCCGGCCTGGAAATGACCTGCTATGAGGCAAGCGAAATCAAATGTGCCGGCCTTGTTGAAGGTCCAGATTATGATTCCGGTCTTGCCCGGCGCTACATGTGCCATGTAGGGTTCTTCGTGTTCCATATTGGGAAACTTGATCATCTGCGCCGCATGTTCAGCCAAGTGTTCTTTTGTGCCCAACACGAACTCGTGCATGATCTTTCCATCGTTCTTCAGCACGAACTTGACAGTGTCGCCCTGCTTGACATCGATTTTTTCAGGTGAGAAGCGCATGTTGTCGGTCATCTTGGAGGTAATCGTTACCTTGACGCTCTTCTCGTCGCCGCCGATTCCCCATGGTTTCTGCTCTTTCGGAAACGGAACCTTTGCCCCGTGCGCGGCGTCGCCGTGGGCATAAGTCAAGGAGCTGGCTCCAGCAATCAGTGCAGTGGCAATGGAGAGGGCAATGTGCTTTTTGAGATTCATATTTGGTCCAAACAGTATGTAAGAGAGTTGCGAGGGAATCAATAAGTTGCAGGAGTTGGTTCTCGAGCAGTAACAACGAATTTGATCGGCATCCTCCTCAATGTGTTTTGTGGCTCGCCGTGCCGGGCTTGCGCACCGTCAACGTCGTGGTCGTGCTGACAGAAGCCATCAAGGTCGTGTTGTGCAGGCCCGGCACGCTGCCATCGGCCGCAGCCATCTCCGACTTGAAGCGTGCCGGCTCCGGCAGCGCGCCGGTCCATTCGAACGACTGCGTTCCGGTCGGCTGTTTGTACCAGCCCGGGTCGCTGAAGTCACCGGGCTTCTGGTCCTTGCGTACCTTGAGCATGCTGAACATGCCACCCATTTCGATAGCGCCGAACGGGCCGGTGCCGGTCATCATCGGCAGCGTCTGGTCGGGAATCGGCATCTGCATCTCGCCCATGTCGGCCATGCCGCGCTCACCCATCACCATGTAGTCGGGCACCAGTTTCTGGATCTTGGCGACCAGGCCACGGTGGTCGACGCCGATCATGTTGGGCACGCTGTGGCCCATCGGGTTCATGGTGTGGTGGCTCTTGTGGCAATGGAACGCCCAGTCACCTTCCTCATCGGCCAGGAAGTCGATCTGGCGCATCTGGCCGACGGCGATGTCGGTGGTCACCTCGGGCCAGCGCGAGCCGATCGGTGTCGGCCCGCCATCGGTGCCGCTGACGACAAACTCATGGCCGTGCAGGTGGATCGGGTGATTGGTCATAGTCAGGTTGCCGATGCGCACCCGCACCTTGTCGCCCTGTCGCACATTGAGCGAATCGATGCCGGGGAAGGCGCGGCTGTTCCAGGTCCACAGGTTGAAGTCGGTCATCGTGTTGGGCATCGGCGTCGTGCTGCCCGGGTCGATGTCGTAGGCATTGAGCAGAAAGCAGAAATCGCGCTGCACGTCATCGATCAACGGGTGTTTCTCTTTCGGATGCGTGACCCAGAAGCCCATCATTCCCATGGCCATCTGCACCATCTCGTCGGCATGCGGGTGGTACATGAAGGTCCCGGGACGGCGTGCGATGAATTCATAGACATAGGTCTTGCCGACCGGTACCTGCTTCTGGTTCATCCCGCCAACACCGTCCATGCCATTGGGCAGGCGCTGGCCATGCCAGTGGATGGTGGTGTGCTCCGGCAGCTTGTTGGTCAGGAAGATGCGGACCCGGTCGCCCTCGACCACTTCGATCGTCGGGCCGGGGCTTTGCCCGTTGTAGCCCCAGAGCGTGGCATTCATGCCCGGTGCGATCTCGCGCACCACCGGCTCGGCCACCAGGTGGAATTCCTTGACGCCCTGGTTCATGCGCCAGGGCAGGGTCCAGCCGTTGAGGGTCACGACCGGGTTGTAGGGCCGTCCGCTGTTGGGTACCAGGGGCGGAGCGGTATCGGGTTTGGCCATCATCACCGGCTCGGGCAGGGCGGCCATGGCCACGCGGCTGACCGATGCGGCGGCCACAGCCGTCATCGCTGCGCCGCCAAAGAAGTTGCGTCTGTTCATCGATTGGTACTTGTGTTCGTTGGATAGGCTTGCGGCAATCGGCGGCGCACTCAATGGCCGCCTGCCGCTTCGCCGCCGCCGGTGCCGGCACTTGCCGCCATCGCGCCGATGGCGCCGGGCGAGGTACCGGTCAGGGCGGTCTGCAGGTCCGCCTCGGCGAGCCAGAAATCGCGTTGCGCCTCGATCGCGCTGTTGACCGCCATCACCTGGGACCGGCTGTCTGCCAGCAGATCCCAGACGCTGGCCAGCATGCCGTTGTAGCGCAGCAGCATTTCGTCGCCGATGAACTTGCGCAGGGGCACGACTTCATCACGGTAGTGGCGCGCAATGTCATAGGTCGTTCGATAGGCGAAATACGCTTCGCGCGCCTCCGAACGGGCGTTGATGGCGACCTCCTGGACCCGGCTCACCGACTGCAGGTACATCGCCCTGGATCGCGCGTTGCGCGCGCCGCCCCAGTCAAACAGGGGCAGTGGCAATTCGAGCTCGACGCCGCGCCGAGATTCCTTGCTTTGCGCCGCGTTGTCGAAGATGCTGTCACGCGCAAGGCTCAGTGTCATGCCGTCCAGGTAGCCTGTGACCTTGGTAAAGCCCATCTGGTCTGCCACATAGCGCGATTCGGCCATCGTCGAGCGCACATCGAGCCGTTCCTGCAGCGCGCGGGTTTCCACATTGGCCATGCTGGTTGCCTCCTTGGGCAGATCGGGCAGGCGCTTGTCCAGCGTGAAGTTGGTCTGCGCGCCCCACAGGCCCATCAGGCGGGTCAGCTTTTCGCGCGCAGCAAAGGCGGACTGCTCGGCGCGCGCCAGCTGCACAGTGGCGTCGTTGAGCATCACCTGTTCGCGTGCCTGACGCAACTTGCTCCAGTTGCCCACCCGCGCCATGCGCCGCGCCAGCTCACCCCCGGCTTCGGTCGCCTCCTTGACGTCGCGCATGTACGCGGCGCTCTGCTGCGCTGCCACCGCGGTGATCCAGGCCTTGCGGGTATTGGCCGCAAGCCGGATTACGTCCTGCGCGGCCTGCATCTTGGCCAGTTCATGCTGCTGGCTCTGCCACTGGTATTTCCAGGGCAGCGTGATCAGGCCGATCAGGTTGAAGCTCAGCAGGCGTTCGATTTCCACTTCGTCGCCCATGCGAAAGCGGCCGATCGAGACGTGGGGGTTGGGCAGACGACCGGCCTGCACGCGCAGTGCGTCGCTGACACCGAGGGTCGCCAGTGATGCCTGCAGGCCCGGGTTGTTCAGTAGCGCAATACGCACCGCGGCCTCTGCGGTGACGGGAGCCTTGAGCAGTTCGGCGACCGACGTAGCAGCGCCGGCGGCGTCGGCCGGGGAAAGTCGGGCCTCGACGCTGCCGGTCTTGCCTGCAAGCATGCCCTGCACATCGGATACCCCGCCGTCGGGCGACAGCGATGCGCAGCCGGCAAGCAACAGGACGGCCAGCGCCGTTGTGGATGATCGCAACCGTCGACCGACGGCTGCCTGACGATGTATCGGTTTTTTCATGGTTTGACGGCGGGTTTGTCTGCGCCTGGAGTGATTGGCACGGACGTGCCAGACGCTTTTGCCTTGGCTTGTGTCGCTTCCCATTTCAGGATGTCGACATGCCCGCGTGTGAACTGGCCAACCTCTGAGTTGGCTGCCTTCCAGTCCACGGATTCGGTTTCGACACCTTTGGGCGTGTCGGAGAAAACCGAGCGATACAGGACGGCCGGCGCGGGGCTTGCCGCATCAGCGGCCATTTGTGCGCCGCTGGCCAATGGCAGGCACAACAGGCTGCCGCCGATGAAGGATGAAATTTTCATCACTGACTCCAAAACGGTTAGTGCAATGGTCCGAGGACCACCGGAGCCCGCTTGTGACCTGTCAACAGGTCATCGGCGGACGAACTAAGGCTGGGGAATCAGAAAATTGGTGGTTTCAGACCCAGTGCGCGGTCGGCACTGATGAAGCGCGAATTTGCCAGCGAAGGCAGCATTGGAACCTGGGCCTCGGAGGCCAGGTGCAGCACGGGAAGGGTGATGGCCAGCGTGTGGCAGGACTGGCACATGGCGCAGGTAGGGCAATCCGAATTTTGCGCGTCTGCATCCAGTGTGGCGTGGTCGCTGCAATCGCTGGCCTGGGCGTGATCTTGCGCTGCGTCGGCATGGTGATGACTGGCATCGCCGGCCGTGTGCACATGCGCTTTGGCCGCTGCAGGCTGACCCGACTGCATATGCGCGGTATTGCCAGGCATTGCCATTTGCATCGCCATGGCGTCGCCAATCCAGCCGCG
>JBBKVW010000052.1:0-3128 GCA_037968655.1 Burkholderiaceae bacterium | reverse complement strand
CTGCCCATCCGGCCTGGCCCAGCGCGTTCAGTGTCTTGCTTCGCCAAGTGTGCCTTCAGGATCGTCAGGGCGGCGGCCACGAGTTCTTGGCGGTAGACCGTAACGACCTCGACCGGATCAAATGCGAACATCCGTTTGTGTGGGCTCTCGGTGCGCGGGTCGACACGGCATTTCAGGATGCGCCGCGGCAGGTCTCCTTTGAGCGTCAGGTTGTTGCCCGACAGCATGACCATCGCATTCGTGGGTACTGACTCTGTGCGAGACAGGCCGAGCACCCGGTCTCTGTACCACTCAGTGGTAATCATCGCCGCGAGGGCAGGCGAGTCGAATTCGCCGACGATGTTGTCGATCACGATGGCGCCGTGGCCGCCGAGTAGCAACGCAAAGAGGCGCTTGCGCATCTCGTCGTCGCCACGCGCGTCGGGCTGCGGCGACATCGCCGGCGAACACCCGCCGAGTGCCGCCAACACCTTGATCAAAAAGGTCTTGCCACTGGACTGGATCGGCGCATCAAACGCGAAACCCGGTGCAGTTGGGAGCAGGGGTCGCACCACAACCGTGAGTAGGGCCGTGAGCATGACGGTGTCGTCGATCGGCTCGGCAAAGGGAAACCGGCGCACCGGCCACCACAGCTTGCGCAGCGCCAGCTCGACATCTTGCGGGCTGGGTGCATCTGGGACGCCCGGCCAGCCCTCAGCCACGGTGACGAATAACTGAGTCTCTGCGTCGTACCCAGACTGGTCGATGATGCGTCCGCTGATGGGATCCATGATGGGCGCCGTGAGCGCAGCGCGCAGCGCGGGAAAGTGAGTTGCATACGCTTCGACGATATGTTTCGCCAAGCCAAGCGGTGCGTCAGCGACGCGCCAGTCGTTCTTGATGAGCTTTTCGAAGCGGAAAGCTCTGTCCATCGCCGCCATCATGAGTTGCTCGTTTTGCACGAGTAGCTTGCTCTGCTCGTTGACCGCCACAACCTGCCCACCTCGGGAATAGAAGGCGCCCTGATCGCGAAATACGCGCACGATCTGCGGCGCGTATTCGCCACGCTCACCCGCAAGCAGCTGAATCGTGTGGCTAGCAGGCGAGAGCAGATAACGGGTGCCACCGTGCGCGTGGCTGTAAATGGCTGGACGCCCCTGGCCGGACAGATATGCGCGCGCAATCCTCGGGTCGTCGTGGTAATCGGGCTCAATCGGGTCGGCGAAGCGCACACCGTGCCAAGCGGTCTTGTCGGCCAAGAGTCGCCCGACCGTCACGCTGCGACCGTCCTCGGTGGTCAGAACAAAGTCTGCGAGTAGAACCTGCTGGTCCAGGGCCGCGGTGACAATCTTCTCGGCTGCCGCTGGGTCAAGACCATTCGCGACATATTCGTCAACGCGGCCCTGCTTGTATGCAGCCTCGATCACAGCAGCGGCAGCGCGGCGAGCATCTTTGGCTGTGGCGACCATCCGCTCGTACGTGGCCGTCTCGGAGGCAGACAGATCCGGGAGCGCCGCGCGTGTGTCGAGCGCTAGGCATGGGTCGCCATGCAGTACTGGCTTGGGCTTGCGCTGTGTGAGCGGCGCGTCGCATATCGCTGGCGCGCAGTAGTCGATGCGCGTCGGTTGGAACACAGCCTGGTCGAGGATCGTGCGAATAAGCAACCTGCCGGCCTTGGAGATCTTGATGGACCCGAACGCATTGAGCCAAGCGCGCTTGAACAGCACGTCGGCGGCGCGGGGTATGTCGGTGGCGTCAGCAACGACGACGTAGATTCGCTGCCCAGCAATGCCACGAACTTCGCGCTTGGTCTTCGTGTTGAAGAGGCATGACGAGGTCGACGCTGCCCAGATGTGGGCGCCCCCGCGCAGCGCGGGGCAGCAAAGGTAGAGTGCTTCGCGCAATTCGTCTGGCGTGTAGTGCTTGTCGCCTTCGTCATGGTCGATCAGCATGATCCCGGCACCCCTCGGCCAGATCATGGCGTCGGTTGTCCGGGTCATCGCATGGCTTGGCTTGCCGGTATCAGCGAAGCGCTTCTTCGACATGATCTCGGTCGCCGCGTCGTCAATCGGTACGCCGTAGCTGAGGCAATCGTTCTTGCCGATGCTGGCCAGCGCCTTGATGAATTCAGACGGCGAGCACTTCAGGCGAGTAACCGTACCCTGGTACAGCTGCGCCGCGGTAGACACCTTCTCGACGGTGCCGTCGTCGGCCAGGCGCAGGTGTTTGGTCACCGGCTGGGACGCGGTCCACTTTGTCAGGTGGATCGGGCCGGCGAGGGGAACGGTGCCTACGGTGGTTGGTGTCGGCGCAAACGGCGCCTTCGTGCAGCGGGGCTTCATGCTGCCCCCTTGACGGCGCGCTGCTCAATCCACTCCGTAATGTCGGACTCGAGCCAGCCGACCGCGCGCAGCCCGAGTTGAATCGGCGCGGGGAAAGTCCGCGCCTTGACACCGTTGTAGATGCTGGTGCGGCCAAGCCCTGTACGGAACTTGACGAGCGGAAGCCGTTGAATCGTGGGAGACATGTTCACACCCCTTTGGTGTTTGTTGACATGTCTCCCCACAATAAGCAGAGGATCTCGTAAAGGAACCCTTTCGAGAAATTCTCTGCATGGTGCTCAACGCTTGCTCGGGCGACCTCCCTTCTTCCCAGCGGTACTGGCAATGGACCGCAGTCGATCGTCCTCGGCCTCAATAGGACGCAAGCGCTCCAATTCGCTGGCCTGCGCGCTCACAACAACTTCCAGCTCGTGAATTCGCAAAAACGCCTCTCGCAGCGCGGCATCTTTAGCGTCCGGGTTCGCTGGAACAGTGCGCCCACCGCTGCTACCTTTAAGCGGCGATAGCGCCACATTGGCGCCCCCTGCGTTGAGCGAAGGGAACGATGCAAGGGCAGTGCGCCACTCGTCCTTGGACCTGCCCCAGGTGATCAGGGCACCAAACTGGATCTTCCGACTGCTATCCGATTGCAGGTGGCCGTGGTCAAGTGCATACATCACTCGTTTGCGAACTACATCGTCCTCGCGCCGTCGGTTCGCTGTCGGTGGGTCGAGTTGCTGGACGATGAACGCGACTGCGGCCTTTGCGTCCACCAGGTCATAGGGGCCAGGGTTGACCAAGGTCCCCAATTTCTTCTTCGCCCAGGGG
>JBBKVW010000051.1:0-54880 GCA_037968655.1 Burkholderiaceae bacterium | reverse complement strand
AACAGCGGGGCGTCGTCGCGGTAACGTTTGACGCGGGCCGCGTGTTCGGGCATCACGTGCGCCATGAACTGCTGCGCCTGGTCGTACACGTCGTCGGTGTCGATCAGGATGTCGCCGATATCGTGGTTGAAGTAGTCGCGAATTGCCCGGATCACGAGCGAGGATTCCTGGTAGATCAGGAAGGCGCCCTTGCCGCCCTTGGACGCGCCGTCGATGGCAGTCCACAGCTTGAGCAGGTAGTTCAGGTCCCACTGCAACTCAGGCGCGCTGCGGCCGATGCCGGCCGTGCGCGCGATGATGCTCATGCCGTTGGGGTATTCGAGCTGGTCCAGTGCTTCCTTGAGGTCGGCCCGGTCATCGCCCTCGATACGGCGCGAGACACCCCCGCCGCGCGGGTTGTTGGGCATCAGCACCACATAGCGGCCGGCCAGCGAGATGTAGGTGGTCAGGGCCGCGCCCTTGTTGCCGCGCTCTTCCTTCTCGACCTGCACTACCAGTTCCTGTCCTTCGCGGATCGCGTCCTGGATGCGGGCACCGTGGGCCTGCACACCCTGGGCGAAGAACTGGCGCGTAATTTCCTTGAACGGCAAGAAGCCGTGGCGGTCTTCGCCGTAGTCGACGAAGCAGGCTTCCAGTGACGGTTCGACGCGGGTCACGACCGCCTTGTCGATATTTCCCTTGCGCTGTTCGCGCCCTTCGATTTCGATTTCATAGTCGAGCAGTTTTTGCCCGTCGACGATGGCCAGCCGGCGTTCTTCAGCCTGGGTGGCGTTGATCAGCATCCGTTTCATGGGTAGCGTTCCTGTTTTCTGCATCGAATTCGCGCCGCGACGCACTTTGGCGTTGCCTCGAATTCCTTGTCGGTCAATTGACCGCTTACATGCTCATGACGAGCAAACGATGCCTGGCGAACGCTTTGAAACGATTGAAATACGCCTTGGGCCTGGACTCAGATCGTGAGACGGGGCGTTGGCGTGGGGACAGGGGCGAGGGGATGCGATTGTGCAGCTGGCGCGATTCCAGGCCGGACGCAGCGGTCCGCCGGGATAAACAGGAGGCCATGGTCCGCGTGCCGAAGCGTCGCCCATAGGCGCAGCAGGCAAGTGAGGATCAATCCAGTTGACACAATCATTTCGCTCAAATCCGACTGCCAGAGTGGCTCTGGCAGCGCTGGGTATTTCATGACATTGGTTCAAAGCATCGGCGTACCGGTTTGCTGCCTGGACCACCACCGACGAAGGTCGGTGATCTGTCGTGCAGGCATCCCGGAGGCATCGACCTGCCAGCGCGGCTCACGTGGGGTGTGGACTAAACTCCAGACAAATCAACCACTTGCAGCACGACGCTAGTGAAACACATTATAGGGGGCAATCTGCCCTCGCCAGCGCCGGCCGCCAGTGTTCTGCAGGTCGATGAAGAGGATGCCGGCCAAAGGTTGGACAACTTCCTGCTGCGCAGGCTCAAAGGCGTTCCCAAGACCCATATCTATCGCATCATCCGCAGTGGCGAAGTGCGCATCAACAAAGGTCGTGCCAGCGCCGATCGACGCCTGGAATCCGGCGACCTGGTTCGCCTGCCGCCGGTGCGTACGTCTCAGGCGGCCGAGGTCAAGCGACAGGACATGCAGGCTGGCGCCGGGTTTGCGCCGGCGCGGGAGTTCCCGGTCCTTTTCGAGGACGAGCACTTGTTGGCCATGGACAAACCCGCCGGTACAGCGGTTCATGGCGGCTCCGGCGTGAGTTTTGGCGTGATCGAGCAATTGCGTATGGCCCGGCCGCAGGCGCGCACGCTCGAACTGGTGCATCGACTCGACCGTGAGACCAGCGGCATCTTGCTGGTGGCCAAGCAGCGCAGTGCTTTGAGAAACCTGCAGCAGCAGTTTCGTGATCGTGCCACCGGCAAGACCTACCTGGCCCTGGTGTCGGGCCAATGGCCACGCAATCTCAAGGTGCTCGACAAGCCGCTGCACAAGTATTTGCTGCCCGACGGCGAGCGCAGGGTGGCGGTGGTCGCAAAAGACCACCCGGATGCTATGGCAGCGCTCAGCCTGGTGCAAGTGGCGGCGATCGGGGGTGGTTATTCCTTGCTGGAAGTGACGATCAAGACCGGGCGCACGCATCAGATCCGGATTCACCTGGCCGATCAGGGCATGCCGATCGTGGGCGACGACAAATATGGCAACTTCGAATTGAACAAGGCGTTGCAACGCGCAACAGAACCAGTACCCCTGCGCCGCATGTTTCTTCATGCCTGGCGGTTACAGTTCAGTCACCCATCTACCGGCGAAGCGATGCTGCTCAAAGCCGATCTGCCAGCTGAACTCGCACTTTTTCTTGCGCATGCCATCCCCACCAGCATCTGAATCCGCGTCCCGCGCGCCGCGCAGCGCCGGTCGCACTTTCGACCTGATCGCCTTTGATTGGGACGGCACCCTGTTCGACTCGACCGCGATCATCACGCGCTGCATTCAGGCAGCGGTGCGCGATGTCGGTGGCACCGTACCGTCCGACGCGGCGGCATCCCATGTGATCGGCATGGGCCTGATGCAGGCGCTGGCTCATGCTGCGCCGGACGTGCCCAAGCAGAAGTACGCTGAACTGGGCGCACGCTATCGGCACCACTACATCGCGCGCCAGGACGAGATCAGTCTTTTTGAGGGCGTATTGCCGATGCTCGCAGAACTCAAGCGGCGCAGCCACCATCTGGCCGTTGCCACGGGCAAGAGCCGCTCCGGGCTGGATGTGGCATTGCGCGCGGTCCAACTGCAGGGCTTGTTCGACGCGTCACGCACAGCCGACGAAACGGCGGGCAAACCAGACCCCCGCATGCTGCATGAACTGAGCCGCGAGTTTGGCCTGGTTCCGACGCGGGTGCTGATGGTCGGTGACACCACGCATGACCTGCAGATGGCGCGCAATGCGGGTTGTGCCAGTGTGGCTGTGAGTTACGGCGCCCACCCCGATAGCGGATTTGCCGAATTGGGCCCGCTGTTCATAGCCCATTCCGTGGCGCAATTGCGCGACTGGTTGCTCGGTAATGCCTGAGCCAGGCGGACAACACCAACAGCAATTGGCGCGATGCGACGCATAAGGGGGGTCAAGTGAGCTCCAATCACGAGGCGGTGGAACTGTGCCAGTCGGGCGATTTACAGGACAGCGCCTTGGCAGTGCCATTTGACGTTCTGTACCTGGGGCAGACTTGTCGGGCTTTTGCGATTCGCTACCAGGGCGAGGTGCATGCCTACCTGAACCGATGCAGCCATGTGCCGATGGAGATGGACTATCAGCCGGACCGATTCTTTGATCTGACCGGCCATTACCTGATCTGCTCCACCCACGGGGCGATTTACCAGCCGCAGACAGGTGCCTGCCAGGGCGGCCCCTGTCGCGGTGGTTTGGTAAAGATCGGTGTCGAAGAATCTGCTGGCGTCGTGCGCTGGCATACTGCCCCCAACCTGAAACCGATTGAGTATTGACATGACCGAAACCAACGAACCCGACCGCTCGAACGAACCCACGCTGGCGGCGGCAAGCCAGTCGGCTGCCGCGCCAAGTGAGCGCGCGTCCGCCAATGCCCAGCCAGGGTGGGAGCGCGCAACGCTGGAGAAGCTCGCCTTCGCGTCACTGGCCGAGCAAAGAACCGCGCGCCGTTGGCGCAATTTCATACGCCTGGCCTGGTTGGTGTTCCTGGGTTTCGTGGTTTGGGTCGCCGCATTGCGTGGTGCGCCGATGCCGGAGACGTCCAAGCCGCATACCGCAATGGTTGAGATCAAAGGTGAGATAACGTCCGGCGGCGACGCCAGCGCCGAAGTGGTCATCAACGCAGCGCGCGCTGCGTTCGAGGATCCGGGCGCGCGGGCGGTGGTCCTGCTGATCAACTCACCTGGTGGCAGTCCGGTGCAGGCGGGCATCATCAACGATGAACTGCGGCGATTGAAGGCCAAGCATGGCAAGCCGATGTATGCCGTGGTGGAAGAAACCTGCGCATCGGCCGCGTATTACGTTGCAGTTGCTGCCGACAAGATTTTTGTCGACAAGGCCAGTATCGTTGGCAGTATCGGCGTGCTGATGGACGGCTTCGGATTCACCGGCCTGATGGACAAGCTCGGCGTGGAGCGCCGCCTGATGACCGCCGGCGAAAACAAGGGCTTTCTTGACCCTTTCAGCCCGCAAAACGAACGCCACCGCGAGTTCACGCAGCGTTTGCTGGACAAGATTCACACCCAGTTCATCGATGCGGTCAAGGCCGGGCGTGGCGCACGGCTGAAGGAAACGCCAGAGACCTTCAGCGGCCTGTTCTGGGTCGGTCAGCAGGCGATCGAATTGGGATTGGCCGACCAGCTCGGCAGCATGGACTTTGTGGCGCGCGAGATCGTCAAGTTCGAAGATATCGTGGACTACACCCGGCGCGAGAACATTGCCGAGCGGCTGGCAAAACGCTTCGGGGCCTCGATGGGCGACGGCGCTGCGCGCGCATTGCGGTCACTACCGGCAATGCAGTGAGAACGTAACTGGCGGTATCGATCGAGGCTGTCAAAGTCCGATTGCGAATACTGCCGGCGTGTTCCGGTCCGGCGCCACCGCGTTCTTGCGCCACTGGCGTGTAGTCAGGCAGCGGACTTGCGCCTGCGGCAAAGTAAGCCCGCTCCCGATCGCCAGATGGGTATCCGGGGCAAGCGTTTGCAACAGGGTTTGCAGCATCGCACCATTGCGATACGGTGTTTCTATGAATAGTTGGGTCTGGCCAGTGGATAGTGCCAGGGCTTCGAGTTCTCGTATTCGAGTTGCGCGGTCGTTCGCGTCTTGGGGCAAGTAGCCGACAAAGGCGAAGTTCTGGCCGTTCAAGCCGCTGGCCGCCAGCGTCAGCAACAGCGAGACGGGTCCGACCAGCGGCACTACCGTGATTCCCAGCCGGTGTGCAGCACGAACCACGGAGGCTCCGGGATCGGCAATGGCCGGCATGCCGGCCTCGCTGACCAAGCCGACGTCTGCTCCGGTCACGGCGGGCGCAAGCAGGTGCCGCGCATCGAAATCGCCCAGATGATCGCCCTTCTTGTGCAGTTCGCGGGGCAATTCCTGCATCTCAATCTGTTGCATGGCCTGCGCCAGCGGTTCGATCGCGTCGATGCGCTTGAGGTAGGCCCGGGTGGTCTTGGCGCTTTCACAGATCCAGTAGCCAAGTCTGGCGGCCACTCGGATGGTGGTCAGTGGCAGGACCTCCTGCAGCGGTGCCTGCTCTGCGCAACCGAAATCCAGTGGTGCAGGCACCAGGAAAAGCCGACCGGGCGCAACCGATCCGCTTTGGTCATTCGGCTGCAGGCTTTCAGTCATGCGGCGCGCAGCAATTGCGCTCCAGCGGCACGCAGCATGCGACAGGTACGGATCAATGGAAGACCGATCAGCGCAGTTGGATCATCGTTGTCGATCTGCTCCAGCAGCACGATGCCCAACCCTTCGCTTTTTGCACTGCCGGCACAGTCGTAGGGTTGTTCTGCAAGCAGGTAGGTCTCGATCTCCAGGGCGTCGAGCGCTCGAAACCTGACCTTGACCTGGGCCAGGTCCATCTGCCCGAACTTGCTTTGTTGGCAGACCACTGCGACCGCGGTATGAAATATCACCAATTGGCCACTCATGCGGCGCAGTTGTTCTGTCGCCACCGCATGCGTCAAGGGTTTGCCCAGTGCCTGGCCGTCGAGGTCGGCCACCTGGTCCGATCCGATGACGATGGCCTGCGGGAAGCGTGCAGCGACTGCCCGCGCCTTGGCCATGGCCAGGCGGCAGGCCAGCTGTTGGGGGCTCTCGTCGGGCATCGGACTTTCATCCACATCGGGTGCCACCACGTCAAATGGCGTCTGGAGCCGATTCAGCAATTCGCGCCGATAGGGCGATGTCGAGGCCAGAATCAGGGGGCGATTTGGATCAGGTGGCATGGCCAGATTCTCTTACACTGCCCGGGTGAAGAATCAGCAATCGCAGCCACCAAGTGCGCATCTGGATGTCCGTGCGTTTGCGCGCACCGGCGGCAGTCTGTCCGGCAAGGCATCGCTGAGCTTGTTTGACAGGGTGGCGCAGGACTGTGTTGACAAGGGCGCCAATGTAGTGGTTTCCTGGTCGGCGAATGGCCAATCGCGTGCTGCCGATCAGGGCGCACCGCGACTTTTTCTTCATGTGCAAATGCAGGCGGAACTGCCTTTGACCTGTCAGCGTTGCCTCGACACCGTGCACTTTCCAGTACTGGTGGATCAATGGTTCCGCTTTGTCGCGGACGAAGTCAGCGCCGAGCAGCAGGACGATGACGCCGATGAGGACCTGCTGGTGGAGTCTGACGATTTCAACTTGTGCGAGTTGCTGGAAGATGAGCTGGTGCTGGCCGTGCCACTCATCGCGACCCACACTTCGTGCCCGGATGCGCCGTCCGTGTCTGCACAGGATGCGGATTTCGATACAGCTGCCGATGACAAGCCCAGTCCGTTTGCCGCCCTGGCTAAGCTCAAAAGGGGCAGCGGTCAATCGAGCAGCTAGTTACGTTATACTCGAAGGCTTCGCGTGAATTTTGCGCGTATCCACCAATCGGGCATGGTGTCGTACACATGATGTGCGCCATGCCACAGCCAAGGAGCCGATCATGGCCGTCCAGCAAAACAAGAAGTCTCCCTCCAAGCGCGGAATGCACCGTTCGCACAACGCCCTGAATGTGCCCGGCATCGCGGTCGAGCCGACCACCGGCGAAATCCACCTGCGTCACCATATCAGCCCGACTGGTTTTTATCGGGGTCGCAAGGTTGTCAAGACCAAGTCTGAAGACTGACACATTCTTTGACCATAAACCCGATGCTATTTTTTGATAGCGTCGGGTTTTCGTTTGTTTGGCTGCAAACATGCCTGTGATTGACGCGTGTCAGAACGCATGACATGACCACCATTGCCGTCGATTGCATGGGTGGTGATAACGGTCCTGCCGTCACCTTGCCGGCCTGTCGCAGGTTTCTGGACACGCATCCGCAGGCACGGCTGGTGCTGGTGGGTCTGCCGGAGGTCCTGGCCGACATGCGTGATCCGCGTATCACCGTGGTTGCCGCCAGCGAGGTGGTCGGCATGGACGACTCCATCGAGGTGGCGCTGCGGCGCAAGAAGAACTCGTCGATGCGCGTCGCTGTGCAGCAGGTCTGCGACGGACAAGCCCAGGCAGCGGTGTCGGCGGGAAACACCGGCGCCCTGATGGCCATTTCACGTTACCTGCTCAAGACCTGTGAGGGCATCGATCGTCCGGCGATAGCAACCCAGTTGCCCAACGCACGCGGCGGCGCAACCACCGTACTTGACCTGGGCGCCAACGTCGACTGCACGCCGGAACACCTGTTGCAGTTCGCCGTCATGGGTTCGGCCCTGGTTTCAGCGCTGGGTGATGTAGCAAGTCCTACGGTCGGCTTGCTCAATATTGGTGAGGAAGTCATCAAGGGCAGCGAAACGATCAAGCGCGCAGGCGAACTGCTGCGCGCCGCGGCGGAGGCGGGCGACCTGAACTTTGTCGGAAATGTCGAGGGCAATGACATATTCAACGGCGAGGTCGATATCGTCGTTTGCGACGGATTCGTTGGCAACGTGGCGCTCAAGGCGACCGAGGGTGTTGCGGCCATGATTGGTGGTTTCCTGCGCGCCGAGTTCTCGCGCAACCTGTTGACCAAGTTGGTTGCCGTGATTGCCTCGCCTGTGCTGGCCGGTTTCAAGCGCCGCGTCGACCATCGACGCTACAACGGCGCGGCCCTGCTTGGCTTGCGCGGCCTGGTATTCAAAAGCCATGGCTCTGCGGATGTGCTGGCCTTCGAGCACGCTTTGGCGCGCGCGTATGATGCTGCTCGTAACGATTTGCTGGATCGCGTCCAGGCCCGCATAGCCCATGCTGCGCCGCTGTTGGCGGGGTCAGAGCCAGCATCTTGACGGAACGATCAACACTGATGAGCAGATATTCCCGCATCACCGGAACCGGCAGCTATTTGCCACCACGCCGATTGAGCAATGCCGATCTGGTGCAGGAACTCGCCGACAAGGGTGTTGAAACCAGCGATGAATGGATTGTCGAGCGAACCGGCATCAAGGCCCGCCACTTTGCCGATCCGCAGGTCTGTTGCAGTGATCTGGCGGTAGAGGCCTCGCGCCTGGCGATGCAATCTGCCAATGTGACGGCCGATCAGATCGACTTGATCATCGTTGCCACGTCGACGCCCGACATGGTGTTTCCGTCGACAGCGTGCATTGTGCAGAACAAGTTGGGTGCCAACGGAGGCGCCGCATTTGACGTGCAGGCCGTGTGCAGCGGGTTTGTCTATGCGTTGAGCGTGGCCAATGCAATGATCCAGACCGGCGCTGCAAGCAAGGCGCTGGTTGTCGGTGCCGAGGTGTTCTCGCGGATCCTGGATTTCAAGGACAGGACGACCTGTGTGTTGTTCGGTGATGGCGCCGGCGCCGTGGTGCTGGAGGCGTCAGACACGCCGGGCATCCTGGCCAGCGACCTGCATGCCGATGGAAAGCACGTCGGCATTTTGTGCGTGCCGGGCAACGTATCCGGTGGTGCGGTCGTCGGTCATCCGCTTTTGACGATGGACGGCCAGGCGGTGTTCAAGCTGGCGGTCGGTGTGCTGGAGTCCTCGGCCCGGACCGTTCTAGCCAAGGCGGGCAAAACCGCTGCCGACCTGGACTGGCTGATTCCCCATCAGGCCAATATCCGTATCCTGCAGAGCACGGCCAAGCGCCTCAAGCTCGGCATGGACAAGGTCATAGTCACGGTAGACCAGCACGGCAATACGTCCGCCGCGTCGATTCCACTGGCACTGGACTCCGGCGTGCGAAGTGGCGCCATCACTTCTGGCCAGTTACTGTTGCTTGAGGGTGTCGGCGGCGGTTTCACCTGGGGCTCGGTGCTGCTGAACCTATAGCCGAGCATAAGAATTTCGGGCGGGGCTGCAGCCCGGGGCAAGAAGAGGACGATCCCATGAAGCCATTCGCATTTGTTTTTCCGGGCCAGGGCTCGCAATCGGTCGGCATGCTGGATGCATGGGGCGATGATGCTGTCGTGCGCCAGACGGTACAGGAGGCATCGGACGCCTTGAGGCAGGACATCGGTAAATTGATCCATGAAGGTCCCAAAGAAGACTTGGCCTTGACGACCAATACCCAGCCGGTGATGTTGGTGGCTGGCGTTGCGGCCTACCGAGCCTGGATGGATCGGGTTGGCGTTGCGCCGACGGCGGTTGCCGGTCATTCCCTGGGTGAATATGCAGCAATGGTGGTGGCTGGCGTGTTGACCATGACGCAGGCTGCGCCTTTGGTCCGCTTGCGTGCGCAAGCGATGCAGGAGGCAGTTCCAGTTGGAAGGGGCTCCATGGCTGCCGTGCTGGGCTTGCCGTCGGACAAGGTGGTTGCTTGCTGCGCGCAGGTGCAGGCTGAGTACGAAGTTGGCCAGGGCGAAGTCGTCGAGGTGGCCAATTTCAACGACCCGGGGCAAACCGTTATTTCGGGCAGCAAGGCTGCTGTGGAACGGGCCTGTGAGATGCTCAAGGCCGCGGGCGCCCGCCGCGCCATGTTGCTGCCGGTGTCGGCTCCTTTTCACTGCAGCCTGATGCGTCCGGCGGCCGAGAAACTGCGCCTTGCGTTGCAAGGGATCGAGCTTCGATCGCCGCAGATTGCACTGCTCAATAATATTGACGTTGCCCAGGAAAACGAGCCCGATCGGATACGCGATGCGCTGTTCCGACAGGCATTTGGCGCTGTGCGCTGGGTTGAATGTGTGATGGCGATCAAGGGCGAGGGGCTGAGCCAGATCGTTGAGTGTGGTCCTGGCAAGGTGCTGGCCGGTATGGTTGCCAGAATCGATTCTGGTTTGAGCGGCCTTCCGATGTATGACCCGGCCTCGGTCGAAACGGCGCGGCAGGCATTGACAGGAGAATCTGCATGAGTTCGCCTGACGGCAGCAAGCAAGTTGCGCTGGTAACCGGCGCGTCACGCGGTATTGGACGCGCGATCGCGCTGTCTCTGGCACAAGGCGGGTTCTCGGTTTTGGGTACTGCCACCAGTGCCGCTGGCGCGTCCGCCATCGGCGAGCATTTAGCCGGCTTTGCCGATTGCAGTGGCCATGTTCTGGATGTCAACGATAGCGCAGCGGCCCAGGCCTTGATCGACTCTGCTGTGAAGCAGCACGGTGGATTGCATGTGCTGGTCAACAATGCCGGCATCACGCGTGACATGCTGGCCATGCGCCTGAAGGACGAGGACTGGGATGCAGTCCTCGATACCAACCTCAAGGCCGTATTCCAGATGTGCCGTGCCGTCATGCGCACCATGATGAAGCAGCGCTTTGGGCGTATCGTCAACATCACCTCGGTCGTGGGTGCGTCAGGCAATCCCGGCCAGAGCAACTATGCAGCAGCCAAGGCCGGCGTTGCCGGCATGACGCGGGCGCTGGCGCGGGAACTGGGTTCGCGCAACATCACGGTCAATTGCATTGCGCCGGGTTTCATCGCTACCGACATGACTGCAGCTTTGCCGGCCGAGCAGCAAAAGGCCCTGCTCAGTCAGATTCCTTTGGGGCGGCTGGGTCAACCCGAGGAGATCGCCCACGCGGTCAATTACCTGTGTTCAAGCCAGGCGGGGTATGTGACCGGGCAGGAGTTGCATGTCAATGGCGGCATGTACATGTAGGTCGGGCGCTTGCAAACGTAATCACGCCGCATGATCTGTACGGCGGTCATCGAAGGGCCGGAGTGCCAAGGTGGCTAAAATCACAGATTCTTTTACAACCCTTTGAGGGATTCCATGAGCGATATTGAAGCGCGTGTCAAAAAAATCATTGCTGAACAACTTGGTGTGGAGGAGTTGCAGGTCACCAACGAAAAGGCCTTTGTCGCCGACCTGGGTGCCGACTCGCTGGATACGGTTGAACTCGTGATGGCTCTTGAAGACGAGTTCGGCATCGAGATCCCGGACGAGGACGCCGAAAAAATCACCACCGTGCAAAACGCGATCGATTACGCCAACACCCATCAAAAGGCCTGATGTGACCTATCGCCCGGCGTGCGCCAACGTGGCGCTGCCGGGTGTTGTTTTTGGCGCGCCGAATCCGGCGCACAGGGCATTCTCGCGATGCGCTGCATATTGGCCGGCAACTTGTCACCAACCTTAGGCATTGAATCGCATGTCCCGTCGTCGTGTTGTTATCACTGGTCTGGGTTGTGTTAGCCCGGTTGGAAACACCGTGTCCGATGCCTGGTCCAACCTGTTGGCAGGAAAATCCGGCATCGATGTAATCACCAAGTTCGATGCATCGAACTTCTCCTGCAAGATTGCGGGCGAGGTACGCGGATTTGACCTGGAGTCCTACATCCGGGCCAAGGAAGCCCGCACGATGGACACCTTCATCCATTACGGCATTGCTGCTGCGGTGCAGGCCGTCGCGGATTCCGGATTGCCCACTGGCGATGCCCTGGACGACGAACAAGCAGCCAGGATCGGCTGCGTCATCGGCTCGGGCATTGGTGGCCTGCCGATGATCGAAGGCACCGCTGAGGAGTTGCGCCAGCGCGGGCCGCGGCGAATTTCCCCATTTTTCGTGCCGGCATCGATCATCAACATGATCTCTGGCCATGTGTCGATCCGCTTTGGCTTCAAAGGCCCCAATCTGGCAATCGTGACCGCGTGCACAACCGGGCTGCACAGCATCGGCGCGGCGGGCCGCCTGATCGAATACGGCGATGCCGACGTGGTGGTCGCCGGCGGTGCGGAGGCCACGGTTTCGCCGCTGGGAATTGGCGGGTTTGCGGCGATGCGGGCCCTGTCGACCCGCAATGATGACCCGGCAACCGCGTCGCGGCCCTGGGACAAGGATCGTGACGGATTTGTACTGGGGGAGGGCGCTGGCGTCATGGTGATCGAGGAGCTCGAGCATGCGCGCGCGCGCGGCGCCAAGATATATGCTGAGCTGGCCGGCTATGGCATGAGTGCCGATGCCGGCCACATGACCGCACCCAATATGGACGGCCCGCGGCGCGCCATGCTCAATGCCTTGCGCAATGCAGGTGTCAATCAGGATCAGGTGCATTACCTCAATGCCCACGGTACGTCGACCCCGCTGGGCGATATCAACGAGTCCAATGCGATCAAGGCGACGTTGGGCGAGCATGCACGCAAGGTGGTTGTGAACTCGACCAAGTCGATGACCGGGCACCTGCTGGGTGGGGCCGGCGGCATCGAATCGGTCTTCACGGTTCTGGCGCTGCACCATCAAAAAAGCCCGCCGACCATCAATATCTTCAATCAGGATCCGGAATGCGACCTGGACTATTGCGCCAACACTGCGCGCGACATGAAGATCGACGTGGCGGTCAAGAATAATTTTGGATTTGGCGGAACCAACGGCAGCCTTGTTTTTCGCCGGTTCTAGGATCGATCAGCGCAGGCACCCGGTGGCCGTGAATACTGCGCTCGCAAGCCCCATTACATGTACCTTGCGCCATCAATCGCCTATCCGCTTTCCGGGGCCCCACTGATCAAGCGGTGGACCTTGGCAATCTGGCTTTGTGCTATTGCCCTCGATATTTACTGGTTCGGCGTGTCCAACGCCGGTGATTGGCGGCCGTGGCTTGCATTGTTTCTCACTTTGACGGCCGCGCTGGCAGCGATGCGATGGGGAGCCATGTCGCAATCCGGCATGTTGGTCTGGGACGCCAAGGACTGGTGCTGGGAAAACCAGCCTGCAGGGCATTTGCCGGGTAATGTGACCGTGCATCTGGACCTGCAGCGGTCATTGCTGCTGCGGTTTGTGCCACATGGTGGGCCATCGTGCTGGTTCTGGTTGCAGCAATCCGAGCGCCCCGAACATTGGTTGGCTTTGCGGCGCGCCGTATATGGCAGTGCAGGGCGGGGCGCGGGAGAGCAGGCGTCGGCTTCTGGCCACTGGCGAGGGCAGGCCCGTCCATGAATTCAGGGCCTGAACTGCCCGAAGCGAGCGCGCTTGCCGCTTCGCCCGACAGTGACCGAATGCTGGTGGAGCGTACTGTCGCAGGTGATAAACATGCGTTCGAACTGCTGGTGATCAAGTACCAGCGGCGCATTCAGCGTCTGATTGGTCGCATGGTGCGCGACGTCGATCTGGTAGAAGACATCGCCCAGGAGACTTTTATCCGGGCCTACCGGGCGCTACACCAGTTCCGCGGTGATGCGCAGTTCTATACCTGGCTCTACCGGATAGCCGTCAATACCGCCAAAAAGGCGCTGATGGACGTCAAGCGCGATCCCACTGTGTCGGAAGCAGCCTGGCGCAAGGTGGACGACGAAGATGAAACTTCCAGGCCAGGAAATGAACCAATAGCAGATGACACGCCAGAGTCGGCATATGCCGCCAAGGAAATTGGCGCTGTTGTCAATGCCGCGATGGAGGCGTTGCCGTCGGATTTGCGCGAAGCCGTGATCCTGCGCGAGATTGAAGGCCTGAGCTATGAAGAGATCGCCCTGGCTATGAATTGCCCGATCGGAACGGTGCGTTCGCGCATCTTTCGGGCCCGGGAGGCGGTCTCTGCCCGGATTCGGCCGATGCTGGAGAACCAGGGCGGCAAACGCTGGTAATGATGATTGAGGAAATGCAATATGCAGCTTGACGAACCTGGCAAAAGGGAACGGATATCGGCGCTGGTCGACGGACAGTTGGACCGCGCCGAACTGGCGCAGGCCATCGCCTGGATGGCATCGTCGGACGATGCACGCGCCGCCTGGCATTCCTACCACGTGATGGGCGATGCCTTGCGCTGCGGCGACCTGGCCGATTGCAGCGGCGATCGTCTTTTTGTCGAGCGCTTGCGCCATCGTCTTGGCCAGGCGGAGCAGACAAATGTCGAGCTTGGCATTGCAAGTCGACCCGACAGTCAAGCTGCGCAGGCTCCGTTGGTCGCCAGTCAGGAGTTCATGCCGGTGTCTGCCGCCGGTGATCGCAGCGCCAACGATGCGCTGGTGCGCTGGAAGTGGCTGGCCGCAGTTGCGTCGCTTACCGCTGTTGCTGTATTGGCCTGGCACAGCGGTCAAATCCGAGCGGATCCGTCGGCTCGGCTGGCGGTAGTGGCGCCTGTTGTGCCCTCCGCTGCAAATGCCATGGCGCCCAGTTCCGAGCCGCCCGTGATGCTACGCGACCCGCGTCTCGATGAACTGCTGGCCGCGCATCGCCAATTTGGCGGAACATCGGCATTGCAGATGCCGGCGGGCTTCCTGCGCAACGCTACTTTCGATCAACCGGGCCGCTGATGTCGCGCCACGCAATGCAATTCCGTGTGCTGGGCCTGCGCCGCCTGTGCGCTGTAGCCATGCTGGCCTCGTTGTATCTGGCGCCTGCGGTGGCTCAGACCGGCGCGCCGCAGCCGCCCACGCAGCCAGCGTCCAGCGAGATGGGCATTGCGCAATGGCTGACACGCTTGCATGGAGCGTCGCGCCAACGCACCTACATCGGAACTTTTGTCATGTCGGCGGGTGCCAACATGTCCAGCGCCAAGATCTGGCACGTCTGCAGTGGTGATCTGCAGATGGAACGGGTCGAATCCCTGAGCGGGCAACCCCGGTCCACCTATCGGCGCAACGATCAGGTCATCACGTTCTTGCCGGCAAGCAAGGTTGCGGTGGCTGAGCGGCGGGAGTCGCTGGGCTTGTTCCCGGATCTGCTGCGTGCAAGCGATTCGTCGATAGGCCAGTATTACAGTGCCCAGCAGCGCGGCGTAGAGCGGGTTGCCGGCTTCGAAGCCGACGTAGTGCAGCTCCAGCCCAAGGATGGCCTGCGCTTCGGCTACCGCATCTGGAGCGAGAAGACGACTGGCCTGGTCATGAAGCTGCAAACGCTGGACGTCGACGGCAAGGTACTGGAACAGGCCGCATTCTCTGAACTGCAAATGGACGCACCGGTCAGTGTCGCCAAATTGACCCAGATGATGGATAGCACCGAGGGCTATCGGGTGGACCGACCTGAACTGGTCAAGACAACCGCCGCGGCAGAGGGCTGGGCGATGCGCAATCCGGTGGCTGGTTTTCGACCCATGAGTTGTCACAAGCGGCCGTCGCCTGGCGCGGAACCGGGCAAGACAGCGGGCGCCATGCAATGGGTATTTTCTGATGGATTGGCGTCAGTTTCTGTTTTTGTCGAGAACTTTGACCGGCGCCGACATGCGTATGAGGGTTCGATGGGCCTGGGAGCAACCCAGACTTTGACGCGCCGACTGAACGACAAGACCGGCGACTGGTGGTTGACCGTGATAGGCGAAGTGCCACGCAGCACACTGGCGGCGTTCGCATTGGGCCTTGAGCGCGTGCGATGAGTCCCCAACTAACGCAAATACGCTTGCGTACGAATCAAACAGATCCACCGCTGATAGTGGTGGCAGCAACATGAAATTTGAAAGGTGGGTAGATATGCAATGGAAACACGTGGGTGTGACGCGCTGGATTTCGGTTTTGGCAGCGGCGGCCACGCTCGGATTTCTGCCTATTGCGCCGGCCGGCGCGCAGTTGCGGGTGCTGCCCGACTTCACTGAACTGGTGGAGCAGGTTGGACCATCGGTGGTCAATATCCGCACGCTTGAGAAAGTCGCGGCGCGGCCGCGAATGGGCAATGGCGGGCCGATCGATGAAGAAATGCTGGAGTTCTTCCGGCGTTTCGGGGTACCAATTCCCAATATGCCGCGCCAGCCGGGACCGCGGTCGAATCGACCTCAGCCGCAGGAGGAGGAACAGCCACGCGGCGTAGGTTCTGGCTTCATTCTTACCGCCGATGGCTACATCATGACCAACGCGCATGTCGTCGATGGTGCAGACGAGGTGCTGGTGACGCTGACCGACGACCGGGAGTTCAAGGCCAGGATAGTCGGAGCCGACAAGCGCACTGATGTCGCGGTCGTGAAGATCGAGGCGAGCGGGCTTCCGGCGATCAAGGTTGGCGACGTCAACCGGCTCAAGGTCGGCGAGTGGGTAATGGCCATCGGCTCGCCGTTCGGGCTAAAGAACACGGTCACGGCGGGCATTGTGAGTGCGAAGCAGCGCGACACCGGCGACTATCTGCCCTTCATCCAGACCGATGTGGCCATCAACCCGGGAAATTCAGGCGGTCCGCTGATCAACATGCGCGGCGAGGTGGTCGGTATCAATAGCCAGATCTATTCCCGTTCCGGCGGATTCATGGGTATTTCATTTGCGATACCGATGGACGAGGCGATCCGTGTCAGCGATCAACTGCGCACGTCAGGTCGGGTTTCACGCGGCCGCATCGGCGTCCAGATCGACCAGGTGACCAAGGACGTTGCCGAGGCGATTGGCATGGCCAAGCCGGCCGGGGCATTGGTACGCGGTGTCGAGGCGGGATCTCCCGCCGACAAGGCGGGTGTCGAAGCCGGAGACATCATCGTGCGCTTCGAGGGCAAGGCCATCGAGCGTCACAGCGATCTGCCGCGACTGGTTGGCAGTATCAAGCCTGGAACGCGCAGCAGCCTGACGGTGTTTCGGCGCGGAAGCACCAAGGAGTTGAGCATCACGATAGGTGAAGTCGAACCCGACAAGGTGGCGCAAATGACTCCCGACAAAGAGGACAAGCCGAAAGCCTCTGCGGCAGGTCAGGCGCTTGGCCTGACCGTCAGCGAATTGGCCGATGGGCAGAAGAAAGAACTCAAGATCAAGGGCGGCGTCAAGGTCGATGCATCAACTGATGCGGCCCAGCGCGCTGGCATTCGCGAGGGCGACATCATCACTGCAGTCGCCAATTTTGAGGTCAACTCGATGAAGGACTTCGAGTCTGCCTTGTCCAAGGCAGATCGCGTCAAGCCGATCAATATCCTGTACAGGCGTGGTGACTGGGTCCAGTACGCGGTGATTCGACCGAACCGGTGAATTGCCCTCACTGACCGCGTGGCAAGCCCCGAATATCCGAATGAATTGCGGGTTATTTGTTGGATTGCCGCGACCAGACCCTGCTTCCAAACCAATTTCGGCTAGGCCAAAATCCCTCAGGTTAAGTTTGTAGTCACTGACTTAAGTCGGGCATCTGCGATTTTGGGTAGAATGGCGCCGGTTTAAACGATGATTTGGTCATATGACTTGGCTCCAAGTTCACCATGTGGGATGGTTTCGAAATGCCCCACAGCCGATCCACAGATCACCCACACGTTGTTCAGTGATCGTCCGCAGCGCTTGTGAATAAGCTGTGAATAAATTTCCTGTTGCTGCCCTGCAACGACTTGTTTTTGCTGCGATGGGACTGGGCATTTTGGCCTTTTTGCCTACAATGAAGTTCCAACTATCGCAGTTGCCAATGATTGTTGGTTCAGGGCGCGTCATTTTGTGACGCGCCCTTTTTTCTTTCGCGTCTCCTTTCGAATTCAATTACTTAAGCGTTCTCGTTGATGGATCACATCAGAAATTTTTCGATCATTGCGCACATTGATCACGGCAAATCGACACTCGCGGATCGCTTGATTCAAACGTGCGGCGGACTCGCTGCGCGCGACATGCAATCGCAGGTTCTGGACTCGATGGATATCGAGAAAGAGCGTGGGATAACCATCAAGGCGCAGACCGCTTCGTTGCGCTATGCGGCGCGTGATGGCAAGACCTATCAGCTCAATCTGATCGACACGCCGGGCCACGTGGATTTCTCGTACGAGGTAAGTCGATCGCTCTCTGCGTGTGAAGGCGCATTGCTCGTGGTCGACGCCAGTCAGGGCGTCGAAGCGCAGACGGTTGCCAATTGCTATACGGCACTCGATCTTGGTGTCGAGGTCGTGCCGGTACTCAACAAGATGGACCTGCCCAATGCAGATCCTGAAAACGCGCGCAAGGAAATAGAAGACGTCATCGGCATTGATGCTTCCGACGCGATCGCCTGTTCGGCCAAGACCGGCCTGGGTGTCGAGGAGATACTCGAGGCAATCGTGGCCAAGGTACCGCCGCCACGCGGCAATGCCGACGGAGCCCTGCGGGCAATGATCATCGACAGCTGGTTCGACACCTATGTCGGCGTCGTGATGCTGGTGCGCGTCGTCGATGGCCGCCTGGCCAAGGGTGAGCGGATCAAGATGATGGCCACCGGCACCAGCTACAACGCCGACAACCTTGGCGTGTTCACGCCGGCCGACGAGCCGCGTGAGTCGCTGGAGGCCGGTGAGGTCGGCTACATCATCGCCGGCATCCGGGAACTGCAGGCCGCCAAGGTGGGCGACACCATCACGCTTATCAAGCCGGGCACAGGTGGGGCGGCATTCACGGCCACCGTGGCGTTGCCTGGCTTCAAGGAAATCCAGCCCCAGGTTTTTGCCGGTCTTTATCCGACCGAGGCCAATCAGTACGAGGGCTTGCGCGACAGCCTGGAAAAGCTCAAGCTCAACGACTCATCGCTGCGCTATGAGCCCGAAGTGTCCCAGGCGCTCGGATTCGGATTTCGCTGCGGCTTTCTTGGCTTGCTGCATATGGAGATCGTGCAGGAGCGGTTGGAGCGCGAGTTCGATCAGGATCTGATCACCACGGCGCCCAGTGTGGTCTACCAGGTTGTCAAGATCGGCGGTGATGTGGTCATGGTCGAGAACCCGTCCAAGTTGCCCGACATTGGCAAGACTGAGGAAATTCGCGAGCCGGTTGTCACCGTGCACCTGTATATGCCCCAGGAGTATGTCGGAAGCGTCATGACGCTGGCCAATCAGAAGCGTGGTGTGCAGATGAACATGGCCTATCACGGGCGCCAGGTGATGCTGACCTACGAGATGCCGCTGGGCGAGATCGTGCTGGATTTTTTCGACAAGCTCAAGTCGGTCAGCCGCGGTTATGCATCCATGGACTATGCATTCAAGGAGTACCGGGCCGCGGACGTGGTGAAGGTGGACATTTTGCTCAATGGCGAGAAGGTCGACGCCCTGTCCATCATCGTGCACCGCTCGCAGTCACAGTACCGGGCCCGGGCCGTGGTCGCCAAGATGCGCGAGATCATTTCCCGCCAGATGTACGACGTCGCGATACAGGCGGCGATCGGGGCCAACGTGATCGCGCGTGAGACAATCAAGGCGCTGCGCAAGAACGTGCTGGCCAAGTGTTATGGCGGTGACATCAGCCGCAAACGTAAGCTTCTCGAGAAGCAAAAAGCAGGCAAGAAAAGAATGAAGCAGATTGGCTCGGTGGAAGTTCCCCAGGAGGCGTTCCTTGCAATATTGCAGGTGGACGATTGATGCAGATCCTGACGTCCCTGATCCTGGCGGCATTTGCCGCATACGCAGCGGCCTGGTACACCGGCAGGCTCGAAGGCAATTTTGCCCTGATGCTGTTCCTGGCGGTTTTTGTCACCGGTTTGTACTGGCTGGCCGAACGCCTGTATTTCTGGCCCCAACGCAGGCGCGCTGCGGCGCAACTACTGGAGTCGACAGCGCGACGGCGCGACGATCTGCAGCGCATGGGTGTCAGCAAGGTCGACGGCGACGACGATGTCCAGAAGGCCAGGGCCCAACTGCTGGCGCAACCGTGGTGGCTCGACTGGACGGCTGGCCTGTTCCCGGTGATCCTGGTCGTTTTCCTGTTGCGCTCCTTCCTGTACGAGCCTTTCAAGATTCCATCCGGCTCGATGATTCCGACCTTGCTGGTGGGTGACCTGATCCTCGTCAACAAGTTCCACTACGGGTTGCGCCTTCCCGTCGTCAATATCAAGATCAGCGAGGGCAGTGCGCCCAAGCGCGGCGATGTCATGGTTTTTCGTTATCCGCCCCGTCCCAGCCTGGACTACATCAAGCGCGTGGTCGGTGTTCCCGGTGATGAAATCAGCTACCTGAACAAGCGCCTGTCGATCAACGGTCAGGCCCTCGATTTCAAGCCGGTTGCCGACTTCTTTGACGAAGATTCGATGCGTTACATGAAGCAGTTCGAAGAGTCGCTGGGTGAAAAGCCCCATCGCCTGTTGATCGACGACAAGGGGCCGGCATTCATTCCGGGTGCTGAAGAGTTTCCGAATCGCGACAATTGCCGCTACAGTGTCGAGGGCGTTGTATGCAAGGTGCCGCCGGGGCACTACTTCATGATGGGCGACAACCGTGACAATTCGATGGATTCCCGTTTTTGGGGATTTGTTCCCGACAAGAACATCGTTGGTCAGGCTTTTTTTGTCTGGATGAATTTCAGCAATCTCAAGCGAATCGGACCATTCCACTAAACCGGTTCTTTCGAGCAAAAGGTGAGACATGACTAATCAACCCAAATCCAGGCAGCGCGGCATTTCCTTTTTCGGGCTTGTCTTCGTTGGTGCGGTACTGGCCGTCACAGGCGTGATTGGCGCCCAGGTATTTCCCACCTTCATCGAGTACCAGGCAGTTGACAAGGCGGCCAAGAAGGCCAGCATGGGCAATTCAGTGGCCGAAGTGCGCTCCATATTCGAGCGAGCGACCGAGGTGGACAACATCACGTCCATCAAGGGCAAGGATCTGGAGGTCACCAAGGATGGTGAAACAATCGTTGTCAAGTATGAGTATCAGCGCGAGATCCATCTCGCAGGTCCAGCCTTTTTGACGCTCAAATACGCCGGGCGCAGCAAGTAAGGTGGACGCGCATTGGCTGGCCTTGCAGCAGAGGTTGCAGCATGTATTTACGAATGCTGCATTGCTCAGCCGTGCCCTGACCCATAGAAGCTTCGGCGCCGACCACAACGAAAGGCTGGAGTTCCTGGGAGATTCGGTGCTCAATCTGGCAGTCTCCGATTTACTGTTCCAGCGATTGCACGACCTGCCCGAGGGTGACCTGTCCCGCATCCGCGCCAATTTGGTCAAGCAGGACACGCTGCACAGGCTGGCTGTCGATCTGGGTCTGCCGGCCTGCATACGCCTGGGTGATGGCGAGATGCGATCAGGGGGCAAGAAGCGACCTTCGATCCTGGCCGACGCACTCGAGGCGGTGATTGGCGCTGTCTATATGGACGCCGGCTTTGTCGCAGCCCAGCAACTGGTACATCGCCTGTTCAAGGCGGTGGAGATCAATCCGACGATGGCGGCCATCGGCAAGGACCCGAAAACCGAACTGCAGGAGTGGTTGCAGGGCCGCAAGCTGAATCGGCCTCAGTACCGGGTCGTCGGAACTATTGGTGCGGCGCACCAGCAGTCGTTCGACGTCGAGTGCGAAATCCTTGAGTTGAACTTGTGCGAGCGTGGCATCGGAGGCTCCCGCCGCGCTGCCGAGCAGGAGGCTGCTGAGGCGATGCTGCAAACCTTGAAAAAGACGGAGACTACGTGACAGACCCTGTTGTGCCGACCGATCTGGACCCACCAAAGCCCTCGGTGACGGAACCTGCACGACCAATCTCGCCGGCAGAGCAGCGGTGCGGCCTGATCGCTATCGTCGGCAAGCCCAACGTCGGCAAGTCGACCTTGCTCAATGCATTGGTGGGTCAGAAAATCAGCATCACGTCAGGCAAGGCCCAGACGACACGCCATCGCATCACCGGCATGCGGACCCTGGCGGCAACACAGTTTGTTTTCGTCGACACACCGGGATTTCAGACTGTGCATACCAACGCCTTGAACCGCTCACTCAACCGTTCGGTGCGGGGCGCGGTACAGGACGTGGACTTGATCCTGTTTGTTACCGAAGCCGGCCGCTTCAACCAGGCAGATGCAAAAGTGCTTGAATTGCTTGATTCAAAAATTCCGGCGTTGCTGGTGGCCAACAAACTCGACCAGGTGACGAAACGAACGGATGTGGCGCCTTGGCTGCAGGACATGCAACAGCGCCATGCCTTTGCCGAATTCGTTCCGATGTCGGCCAAGAATGCGCGGGATGTGACCCGACTGCTGGGTATCTGTGAAAAGTATTTACCGCAGCAGCCCTGGTTTTACGGCGAGGACGAACTGACGGACCGCAACGAGAAATTCCTGGCTGGCGAGATGGTGCGCGAGAAGCTGTTTCGCCTTACCGGCGATGAACTGCCCTATACGTCGACGGTTGTGATCGACCAGTTTGGCGAGGAGCCGGGGCGCAAAGGGCAAAAGCGTCTGGTCCGCATTGCCGCGACCATCGTGGTGGAGCGCGATGGCCACAAGGCCATGGTGATCGGCGACAAAGGGGAGCGCATCAAGCGCATAGGCACGGAAACCCGGGTTGAACTTGAGCGGCTGTTCGATGCCAAGGTGTTCATCGAGCTCTGGGTCAAAGTGCGTTCCGGTTGGGCCGACGACGAGGCGCGGGTGCGCAGTTTTGGCTACGACTGAAGAGCATTCGGGGTGGCCAGCGCACGCATCACCGACGAGCCCGCCTTTGTGCTGCATCGGCACGACTGGAGCGAGTCCAGCCTGATACTGGAAGTGTTCACCCGCAACCACGGGCGCGTGGCCCTGGTGGCCAAGGGCGCCAAGCGGCCCAGCTCCGGACTCAGGCCGATTCTGTTGCCGCTGCAGCCCCTGCACCTGGCCTTTGGCGGTGACGCCGAGATCCGCACCTTGCGCAGCGCCGAATGGATGGGCGGGCATGTGATGCCGACCGGCGACGCACTTTTGTCCGGCTACTACATCAATGAACTGGTACTGTCGCTACTGGCCCGGGATGATCCCCATCCGGGGCTGTTTGGAATCTACTCCAATGTCGTGGCGGTGCTCGCGTCGGAACACGGCGACGCCTTGCAGACGGCCTTGCGCACTTTCGAATTGCTCATCCTGCGCGAAATCGGTCTGCTGCCGTCCCTGAATGCCCAGACCATGACACTGGGATCACTGCAAGCCCAGTCCCGCTACTGCCTGGTTTTTGAGGGCGGTCTGCGTCAAGCGGGCGATCAGGATCGCGCCAGCTTGACTGGCGCCCAGTGGACCCTGCTGCAACAGGCGCTGGACAGCGAGGAAGCGGTCTTCACCGAGACGCTGCGCGCCTGCGCGCCGGTGGTTGCCGAACTCAAGCCGCAATTGCGCAGCTTGCTCCATTACCATTGTGGTGTGAAGACTCTGCGCACCCGGCAAATGATGATCGATCTGCAATCCCTATGAGTGGCACATCTCTTTCCGTCAATCTGAACAAGGTTGCCCTAGTGCGCAATACCCGCCATCTGGGAATTCCGTCCCTGAGCCGCGCCGCAGAAATCTGCCTGGCGCATGGTGCCGGCGGCATCACGGTTCATCCTCGACCAGACCAGCGGCATATTCGCGGTGATGACGTGCAGACTTTGTCGGAGTTGCTCCGGCGATGGCCCGACCGGGAGTTCAATATCGAAGGAAACCCGTTCCAGAATCTGATGGCATTTGTGGAGCAGCTGCGGCCCCAGCAATGCACCTTCGTTCCCGACAGCGAAGGCCAATTCACCAGTGACCATGGATGGAACCTGGCGCAGGACGCCGAGCGCCTGCGGCCCGTAATCGCACAGGCCAGGGCGCTGGGGGTGCGGGTCAGCCTGTTCATGGACGCCGATCCATCGGCCATGGCTGCCGCGCGCGACGTGGGTGCGGACCGGATCGAGCTGTATACCGAGCCCTATGCGCAGGCCTGGGGCGGGCCGAACCAGCAACAGCAGACCGACCGGTATGCGGCCGCGGCGCAAGCGGCCCTCGCAGTGGGGCTGGGCGTCAATGCCGGCCATGACCTCAATCGTGACAACCTGACCTGGTTCCTGCAGTCGGTACCTGGCGTGCAAGAGGTCTCCATCGGGCATGCACTGATCTGCGACGCGCTGGAACTGGGCTACGCGGCTGCTGTCACCGACTATCTGCGATGCATCGGCGCAGCCAATTCAGCAAAGCCGCCCGGTGCATGATCTACGGCATCGGTACCGATATCTGCGACATTCGGCGCATCCGGGCCAGCCTGGAGCGCCACGGCGAGCGGTTTGCGCGCAAGATTCTGTGCGACGGCGAACTGGCAACCTGGCGGGCGCGCAGCCAGCGCTGGCCTGAGCGGGGCGTACGCTACTTGGCGACCCGTTTCAGCGCCAAGGAGGCGTTCAGCAAGGCGATCGGCCTGGGCATGCGCATGCCGATGACCTGGCGCCTGTGCGAAATCGCCAAACTGCCGGACACGCATGCCAATGCCGGCAAGCCTTGCATCGTGCTGCACGGTGTGCTCAAGGAGTGGTTCGATGCGCAGAAGCTGCAGGCCCATGTCAGCGTCACGGACGAAAGCGAATATGCGGCCAGCTTTTGCGTGGTCGAGACCATGCCATGAGCAGCACCCGGGCTTGCGGTCGCAATTGAGCGATGACACATTCAACTTAAGATTTCTGACCAAACATGCAATCTCACGCCCCCTTGATCATCGACGTTGCCGGCCTTACCCTGACGAAAACCGATCGTCAGCGGCTGCAGCATCCCCTGGTGGGCGGTGTCATCCTGTTTGCCCGCAATTGGGCTGATCGCGCGCAGCTGACGGCCCTGTGCCGGTCGATCAAGAAGAGTCGCGCTGATCTGCTGATCATGGTCGACCACGAAGGCGGACGGGTCCAGCGCTTTCGCACCGATGGGTTCACCCACCTGCCGCCAATGCGCGTGCTGGGCCAGCTCTGGCAGGGTGATGGAAAGACCGACCCAAAGATCAACGCGCTCCAGGCCACGCGCGCCGCGACCGCCTGCGGCTACATCCTGGGCGCCGAACTGCGCGCCTGCGGAGTTGACCTCAGCTTTACGCCGGTACTTGATCTGGACCATGGCCCGAGTCGCGTGATCGGCGACCGGGCATTTGCACGTGACCCGGCAGTCGTCAGCATATTGGCCAAGAGCCTGATGCATGGTCTGCTGCAAAGCGGCATGGCCAATTGCGGCAAGCACTTTCCCGGGCACGGTTTTGCGGCGGCCGATTCGCACACCGATCTGCCGCTGGACACGCGTGGCCTCAGGACCATCCTTGCCCAGGACGCGGCACCGTATGGATGGCTGGGCACGTCGCTGGCCAGCGTGATGCCGGCCCATGTCGTGTACCCCAGGGTCGATGCACGGCCCGCTGGCTTTTCGACCCGCTGGCTGGAGGACATACTGCGCGGACAGCTCGGGTTTACCGGAGCCGTGTTCAGTGACGACCTGAGCATGGCCGGAGCCGGCATCATCGACGGTCAGGCGGTGAGTTTCAGTCAGGCCTGCATCGTGGCGCTGAATGCTGGCTGTGACATGGTCTTGTTGTGCAATCAATGCCTGGACGGCAATTCGGCCATCGACGACCTGATCGAGGGCCTGGCACGGGCGCAGGTCACGGGGAAATGGTCACCCAGGCCTGCCAGCGAACAACGCCGTCTTGCCTTGCTGCCATCGGCGCCGCCGCTGGACTGGGACACATTGATGGTGCAGCCACAGTACATGCGCTCGCTGGACCTGGTTCCCTGACCTGGCACCGCAACGGTAGGGCGCCGGCGGATGTCGGAAGGGCGATCAGGCGTCGGCCGGGTGCTTGCGCGCGCGGTTCCTGCGCTGCCAATTGACCCGAGCCAGCAGCATCAGCGCACACGCAGCCAGGGCCGCCATTTCGCTCGCTCGGATTGCACCGCCGCCGCCCGATCCAGGAGCGTAGACCGTGATGCCGACATACTGCGGGTCCCCGCTGAGCAGGCCGTCGCTGGCGGTGATCTCGACAGAGTAGTTGCCAAGTGGCCCCGCATTGCTCCAGTTGAAGATGCCCGTTGCTGCATCAAGAGTTGCGCCACGCGGCAAGCCGCCTGCGACATAGGTTATTGCGTCGCCTTCGGCGTCGGTGGCACTCGCGGAAAATGCCACCTGGCCATTGAGCAAAACGAACTGGTGTGCAATTGGCGCCATCACTGGCGCCGTATTGTTGGCCGCAACTACGAGGTTCATGTGCGAGGACTTGCCGTTGACGTCGGTCGCGCTGAGCCGGAAAGTGAAACTGTCGCCGGTCGCAGGCACGACAAAGGACGCGGTGCTGGTGCCGGCGCCACTCAGCACCACGCCCGGCCCAGCCAGCTGGACCCAGGAAACGGACTGAATGCCAAGTCCGAAGCGCCCCACAGCGACCGAGCCTTGCAGTTGCACCGTGTTGTTGCGCAGGGCGACGCCAACTGGCGCGGTCCGCACCGTAAGGACGGGGGCGTCGTCATCGCGCACTGCACCAACGGCCGCGCTGGCATCGAGCAGACCAGCACCACACACATAGAGCCCATCGCAATAGGAGCCCGGTGGGTGCTGCCGGGTGGCATTCACCAGGCGCGATGTCAACTCGGCAGGCGTGATCGAGGGCTTGGCCTGGAACATCAAGGCGGCCACACCCGACACATGCGCTGTGGCCATGCTGGTGCCGCGCTTTTCCTCGAAACGGTCGGCCCCTGGGGTCGTCAGTCCGCTGTTGCTGGTCGAATAGATTGCGCGGCCAGCGCCGACGATCGAGATCCCGTATCCGCCGCCCGGTGCGCTGATCGTCGTCGGGGCACCAATATTGGCGTAGCTGGCATTGTCACCGTCGACGGTGTGGGCTGTCACCGCGATGACACCCGGGCAATTGGCTGGTTGCAGAATGGCGCGGGCGCTGTCATTGCCGGTCGCCGCGACGACGACACTGCCTGCTGCGATGACCTCCTGCACCGCCCCCTTGAAGGTGTCCGAGCAACTGCCAAAGCGCCCCAGGCTCATGTTCAATACCTTGGCCACCTGGGTATTGGTCGGAATGCCAGGTACCGGCAGTCCGACTGCCCAGCGCATGCCTGCGGCAATATCGGAAACATAGCCGCCACAGACGCCGAGCACGCGGATCGGCAGCAGCCTGGCGTTGAAAGCCGCACCAGCTACGCCACGATTGTTGTTACCCACGGCGGCGATGATCCCGGCCACATGCGTTCCATGCCAGCTCGAACTGGCATTGGCGCAATCGCCCTGGTCGCTCCAGTCGCCAGGGTCGCGCGCATCGCTGTCGCGCCCGTCGCCGTCATTGGCAGTGTCGAACGCACCGGATGGATCGGCGCTGACGAAGTCGTAGCCGGCCAGCACGTTGGCGAACAGATCGGAATGCGGTCTGAAACCACCGTCCAGTTGCGCGATCACCACGCCTGCGCCAGTGGCGATGTCCCAGGCGCCAGGGAAATTGCCGGCGCCGTTGCCGCTGGCTACAGTCTGCATGCTCCACTGGCGCAAGGCGAAATCGCTGTCGTCGGGTAGCAATTGCGGACTGACCCGCTCATCGATTTCGACATAGGCGACCTGTGGGTCCTGGCGCAGCCATTGCGCGAACGCCGATAGTTCGGCACGGCCCATGCGCCTGTGGGTCAGCGCCACATGGGTGCTCGCCGATATCGAGCGGTGATAGGCGATGTCGATCGCATCTGCTGCGCCCAAGGCAGGTTTGTTCCGACGGCCCAGCGCGCGGACGGCGTCGGCAGGGTTGGTCGACATCGACGTTTGGCCGGCAGCGGCTGCCAGCGCCCGGTCGGGCCGCAAACCGATGATGAGGCGGTTCAAGCCAGAATTCGGAGCGGCCGGCACTGCCAGCAAGGCAGCCGACTGCTTGAGCGGACGCAACGCTTGGCTTGGGCCAGTTTGTGCCACAGCCAACAGGCAGACCAACGCCAGCGTCGATCCAATGACGCCAGCTGCCCGGCGATGCCCAAAGCGCATGATGGCGTCGCTCAGGCCGCAGGCGACTCGCGGCGCAGCGCCGGGAACAGGATCACATCGCGGATGCTGGGACTATCGGTCAGCAACATCATCAGGCGGTCGATTCCGATGCCGCAGCCGCCGGTGGGGGGCATGCCGTACTCGAGCGCACGCACGAAATCATGGTCATAGAACATCGCTTCGTCGTCGCCACTGTCCTTGGCTGCAACCTGGGCCTGGAATCGAGCCGCCTGGTCCTGCGCGTCGTTGAGCTCGCTGAAGCCATTGCCGAATTCCCGCCCTGTGATGTAGAGCTCGAATCGCTCGGTCACCTCGGGATTCTGGTCGCTGGCACGCGCCAGCGGGGAGATCTCGACCGGGTGCTCACAGATGAAGGTCGGTTGCCACAGGTGATGCTCAACGGTCTCCTCGAAATACATCACCTGCAATCCGGCCAGGCTGCGGCGCGACAGATGGTCCTTGTCCTCTGACTTTCCAAGCTTGCGCAGGGCAGCGCGCAGCCATGACGCGTCACGCACGCCATCGCCGGCGTCGGTGTACTTTTCGATGGCCTGCACGATGGTCAGTCGCTCGAACGGCTGCGCCAGGTCGACTGGCTTGCCGCCATACGACATTTGCAGGCTTCCCACGGCTTTCATCGCCGCATCGCGCACCAGATCCTGCGTGAAATCCATCAGATCCTGATAGTTCCAGTACGCCGCGTAGAACTCCATCATTGTGAATTCCGGGTTGTGACGCACCGAGATACCCTCGTTGCGGAAGTTCCGGTTGATCTCGAACACCCGGTCAAAGCCGCCCACGACCAGGCGCTTGAGGTAGAGCTCGGGTGCGATGCGCAGGTACATCTGCTGTTCCAGCGCATTGTGGTGCGTCGTGAACGGTTTGGCGTTGGCGCCGCCCGGTATCGGGTGCAGCATCGGCGTCTCGACCTCGAGAAATCCGTGTCCGTCCATGAATTCGCGAATGCCGGCAATGGCACGACTGCGCGCGACGAAGCGCTGGCGGGTCGTCTCGTCGACCATCAGGTCGACATAGCGCTGGCGGTATTTCAACTCCTGATCGGCCAGGCCATGGAACTTGTCCGGCATCGGGCGCAGGCTCTTTGCGAGCATGCGCACCGCACTGGCATGGATCGACAACTCGCCGGTGCGGGTACGGAACATCCGGCCCTGCACAGCGATGATGTCGCCAAGGTCCCAGTGCTTGAAATCCTCGTAGCTATCTGCGCCGATTTCCTCGCCCTTGACATAGACCTGCATGCGGCCGCTGCCATCCTGCACGGTTGCGAAGCTGGCCTTGCCCATGACCCGCTTGAGCATCATGCGCCCGGCAATGCTTACCTGGTGCGGCTGCGCCGCCAGGTCTTCGGCGGTATCGTTGGCATGGACCTGCATCAGGGCGAAGGCTTGATCAGCTGGCTTGAAGTCGTTGGGAAACGCGACTCCATGGCCGCGTGCCTGGCGATCACGTATCGCCTGAAGTTTTTCGCGTCGCTCGGCGAGCAGCTGGTTGTCGTCAAGAATCGGTTCGGGCTTGGTCAGTTCAGACATGGCAGTGGTGCAGTGGGGCCGGACCGACAATGGCGCTGATTGGTTCGCGCCTGCGGTTCACGGTTTCAAGGATGGCGTCGTTCCGGGGCCGTGCCCTGCTTGGACGATGTGCGCTATATTGGCCCATCCTGCGTACCGAATTGGTGCGAAGGAGGTGCCGGGACACTATTATCACCAGTGCCGCATTGATTGCAGGACCGCATGCTTTTTCAGATATTCACTTTCCTGCTGCAGATTGCCGCCGGCCTCCTGGTCGGACTTTGCCTGTTGCGCCTGTACATGCAGTTTCATCGGGTTGCGCTGTCGGCGCGCTCCGGCAACCCGATTGGTCCATTGATATTTGCATTGACCGATTGGCTGGTGTTGCCCTTGCGTCGCGTTGTCCCTGCGCTTGGACGGTGGGACATCGCCAGCCTGGTCGCGGCATTATTGATCGAACTGGCCCAGTACACGATTCTGTGGATGCTGGGCGCTTTCCAGGGCTCACCGGGGCTAGTGTTGTTGATGGCGGCGTCCGGCGTCGCCCGGCTGGCCTTGTCCGGGCTCAGCGTATTGGTGATCGTCTATGCCATCCTGTCCTGGGTGCAGGCGCACTCGCCGATGATGGGCCTGCTGGCGCGACTGGTGGCGCCACTGCTTCAGCCGATCCGGCGCGTGTTGCCGCTGGTCGGCGGGCTCGATCTGTCACCGTTGGTTCTGCTGGTATTGCTGCAGGTCGCAAGCATCGTACTGGAGTCGATGCTCAGAAGCATTGCCTTGTAAGCCGGCGTGACTTGTGCAGGGCGCCGTTTCAGACAACGGCGTCGGCGGGCTGGCGCTGCAGCATGGCCAGGCTGTTGGCCACTATCTTGCGCAGTTCGCGCCGGTCGCAGATCATGTCGACCGCACCCTTTTCCTGCAGAAACTCGGATCGTTGAAACCCCTCAGGCAGTGTGACACGCAAGGTCGATTCGATCACGCGCGGGCCGGCAAAACCGACTAAGGCCTTGGGTTCGGCAATGACGATGTCGCCAACGAAGGCGAAACTGGCGCTGACGCCGCCGGTCGTAGGATCGGTCAGTATGCTGATGAAGGGCAGGCCCTTCTTTGCCAGGCGCGACAACGCGGCATTGGTCTTGGCCATCTGCATCAGGCTGAGCAGGCCCTCCTGCATGCGGGCACCTCCAGTGGCAGTGAAACAGATGAAAGCCGTCTTCTGTTCAATTGCGGTTTGGACGCCCCGCACGAAGCGTTCGCCGACCACCGAGCCCATGCTGCCGGCCATGAAGTCAAATTCGAAGCAGGCGGCCACCACGCTGATGTTGTGTACGGCGCCGCCCATCACGACCAGCGCATCGGTCTCGCCGGTGTTGTCCATCGCCTCCTTCAGTCGTTCCGGATACCGTCGGCTGTCCTTGAACTTCAGCGGGTCGACCGGCAGCACCTCCTGGCCGACCTCAAATCGTCCCTCGTTGTCCAGAAACATGTTCAGGCGGGCCCTGGCGCCAATGCGATGGTGATGCGCGCAGGTAGGGCAGACGTTCTGGTTTTGCTCCAGGTCGGTCTTGTACAGAACGGCCTCGCAACTGGGGCACTTGATCCACAAGCCCTCGGGCACGCTGCGCCGGTCAGCGGGATTCGTATGCTGAATCTTGGAGGGCAGCAGCTTTTCCAGCCAACTCATGGTTCTACTCCTGTGTGGCCACGCCGCCTTGATGGCGGGACTGGGCGTCGAGTGCGTTGCGGATGTCCTGCAAGAATGCCTGCGCGCTGGCTACCACCTGATCGCGCGGCAGATTGTCGATCAGCTGGATGACGCGGCTGCCAATCACCACCGCGTCGGCAACCCGGGCTACGGCACAGGCCGATTGCGGGTCGCGAATGCCAAAGCCGACTCCAAGCGGCAGTTTCACATGCTGTCGTATGCGTGGCAACATCGCCTCGACTGCCGCCGTATCGAGCGTACCGGCTCCGGTCACGCCCTTGAGTGAAACATAGTAGACATAGCCACTTGCGACTTGCGCGACCTGCGCCATGCGCTGCTCGGTGCTGGTGGGTGCCAGCAGGAATATCAGGTCCAGGCCATGGCGCTTCAGCTCGGCAGCGAATTCGACGCACTCCTCTGGCGGGTAGTCGACGATCAGCAGGCCGTCGACGCCGGCCGAAGCGGCGTCTCGCACAAAAGGGCTTCCCGCAAGCTTGCTGGCGTGGCGCTGGTCGTATCGTTCGACCGGATTGGCGTATCCCATCAGTACGACTGGCGTTGCGTCGTCGCGTTGGCGAAAGACGCGCACCATTTCCAGCACCTGCGCCAGCCCGATGCCGGCGGCCAGAGCCTTGTCTCCGGCCTTTTGAATCACGGCCCCGTCGGCGCTGGGGTCCGAAAACGGTACGCCAAGCTCGATCACGTTGGCACCGGCAGCCACCATGCCATGCATCAATTCGGGTGTGATGTCGGGATAGGGGAAGCCGGCAGTGACATAGGGAATCAGGGCGGTGCGACGCTCGGCCTTGACGGCTGCCAGCGCAGCGTCGATCCGGCTCATGCGCTTGCCCCGGCGGCCACGACAGAAATGACCGATCCACCCTTGACCGCTTGCCCCTTGCAACTGGGCCGGCAATAAAACTCGGCACCGCTCAGGTCTGCCACGGTGCCAATGTCCTTGTCGCCGCGCCCTGACAGATTGACCAGGATGGACTGGTCGGCTCGCATGGTCTTTGCCAATTGCATCGCATAGGCCACTGCGTGACTGGACTCCAACGCCGGAATGATGCCTTCGGTGCGGCACAGATAGTGAAACGCGGCCAGCGCCTCGGCATCGGTGATTCCGACGTACTTGGCCCGCCCGGTGTCTTTGAGCCAGGCGTGTTCCGGCCCGACGCCCGGATAGTCCAGGCCGGCGCTGATGCTGTGGGTTTCGGTGACCTGCCCATCGTCGTTCTGCAAGATGTACGTGCGGTTGCCGTGCAGCACGCCAGGGCTGCCGCGCTGCAGCGAGGCCGAGTGTTTGCCACTGTCGAGCCCTTCGCCGGCCGCCTCGACACCGATCAGCCGCGTGCTTTCGTACCCGATATAGGGGTGGAAGATTCCCATCGCATTGCTGCCGCCGCCGACACAGGCGACCACGGCGTCCGGCTGCTTGCCATGGCAGGACTGTGCCGCAAGCATGGCCGGCATCTGCGTGATGCACTCCTGTCCGATCACGCTCTGGAAGTCGCGCACCATGGTTGGATACGGGTGGGGGCCGGCCACAGTGCCGATGATGTAAAACGTGTTGTCCACATTGGCCACCCAATCGCGCATGGCTTCATTGAGCGCGTCTTTCAATGTCCTGCTGCCGCTTTCCACAGGAATCACAGTAGCGCCCAGCAAATGCATGCGATAGACGTTGGGGCTTTGCCGCTTGACGTCTTCACTGCCCATGTAGACCACACATTCCAGGCCATAGCGGGCGCAGATCGTGGCAGTGGCAACGCCGTGCTGGCCGGCGCCGGTTTCGGCAATGATGCGCGGTTTTCCCATGCGCCGGGCCAGCATCGCCTGCCCAATGGTGTTGTTGACGTTGTGTGCGCCGGTGTGGTTCAGGTCTTCGCGCTTGAGGTAGATCTGCGCGCCGCCTTGCTCCCGGCTCATGCGCGCGGCGTGATAGATTGGTGATGGTCGACCCACGAAATGCGCCAGTTCGTACTGGAATTCGGCAACGAATTGCGGATCGTGCTGGTACTTGGCGTAGGCCTGTTGCAGTTCCTGTATTGCGTGGGTCAGCGTCTCGCTGATGAAGCTTCCGCCGTACTTTCCAAAATGACCTGTAGAGTCAGGTTGCTGGTATGAATTCATGGGCAGACTTTGCAAGTTGGCTGTCGGCGGCGCGAACCGCGGCGACAAACTGATGGATCTTGCCGGCGTCCTTGATGCCCTTGGACACCTCGACACCGGTACTGACATCGACGGCCAGCGTCTTACAACGCGGCCGCACCTGCAAAATGCCATCGGTCACGTTTGCAGGCGTGAGCCCACCACCTAAGACGAGGTGACAGTTGACGCTTGGAGGAAGCAGTGACCAATTGAATGTCCGGCCCCCGCCACCGTATCCCTCGACATGTGCGTCGAGCAAAATGGCCAGGGCATGCTGGTAAAGAGCTGCGTATTCTACGAGATCAAATACTGGCGCGTCGGATTCGATTGGCATGCGTGCGGCACGCAGAAAGGCACGTGCGCCGCCTCCGGTGGCGTCAAGGCACTGCTGTGGCGTTTCGTCACCGTGAAATTGCACTGCGGCAAGGGCGAGCTGCCTGCAATCCGCCAATACCTGGGCCGGATCCTCGTTGACATAGAGCAGCACCGGGGTGACAAAGGGTGGCAATCGACTGGCAAGTGCAACCGCGCGATCGATCGTCACCAGGCGTGCGCTCTTGGCGTAGCGGACAAAGCCGATGGCATCGGCGCCGGCAGCGACCGCCGCATCGACATCCTGCTCGCGGGTCAGGCCGCATATCTTGATTCTGGTGCGTTGCGCACAGGATGGATCGGCAATCATGGCAGGCCATCATACGCGGCGGTGCGCTCCGGCAGGCCCCAATGCGGGTCATAGCGTGGTCCAAGAAAATACAGTCCGTCGGGCGCAAACGTCGGCGCTGCCACCTGACGCTGCCGTGCTTCAAGCACCTCGCGCATCCAATGCGCGGCGTGTTTGCCTTGTCCGATAGCGACCAGGCAACCCATGATGTTGCGAATCATGTGGTGCAGGAAAGCGTTGGCCTCGAACGCGATACGCAAGTAGGCGCCACGTTGCGAGAAGTCGATCGATAGCAGGTTCTTGACCGGCGACAAGGCTTGGCAGGCCGAGGCGCGAAAGGACGAAAAATCATGCTGACCGAGCAGAAAATTGGCAGCCTCGCGCATCGCATGGACATCGAGAGTCCGCATGACCCAACCGACGCGACCGGTGTCGACACTGGGCCGAACAGGCGACATGTACAGGATATAAGCGTAGCGCCGGGTCAACGCGTTTGCCCGGCAGTGGAAGGAATCGGGCACTGCTTGGGCCCATTCCACACTGATATTCTTGGGTAGGTAGGCGTTGCTTCCGCGCACCCAGGAGACTTCCAGGCGCTCGGATCGGGTATCGAAATGGACCACCTGCATCAAAGCATGCACACCTGCATCGGTGCGACCGGAACACAGGGTCGAGACCTTGTGCGTCGCCAGTCGCGACAGCGCCTTTTCCAAATGATCCTGGATGGTTTGACCTGAAGACTGGCTTTGCCAGCCCTGGTAGGACCGCCCGTCGTAGCTGACGCCGAGTGCGACTCTCACGCCTGTCGCACGACATGCATTTTCGTCAAAACCGGGTCTGCTCAGCCCAGGCTGGCTAGCGCTCGCTGCGCCCTGGTTTTCAGTTCGCCACTGGCTTCGGCGATCACTTCTTCGATCAAGGCGCGTGCACCGTCGTCATCACCAATGGAGACAAACTCCTCAGCCAATGCCAGCTTGGTAGCGAGCGGATTCTCCGGCTCGGCCTGGGCGTCGGGCGCTGGGGACTCAGATGCATCCAGATCGAGCGAGAGCGTTCCCAGGTCAAACTCCAGCATACCTGCTTCGGGCTTATCTGGCGCCTTGAATGGCGTCTGCGACGCGGAAAGTCCATTGGGCGACGTGGCGTCGAAATTGGAACCGGCGTGCGGCGATCCGTCACTGGAGCTCACGCCGCCTTCAGCTGCCGACAGCGGAGTCGGCTTGGTAGAGCCAAAGCTGACGGCCGCTTGATCCCGGAAGTCCTCGGGGGCGACTGAAACCATTGCCACTGTGTCCTGTGGGCTGTCGATCTCCGGCAGTGCGACCTCGATCGGTGCGGCCGTAGTGGCCTGCGACTCAATCGCCGGCATGGAGTCCGAGATATCACCAAAATCCAGATCCAATTTGGCTGGCCCGGACGATACCGGCCGCGTCGACACCGTGGCGTCAAGTTGAGTGGGCTGGGCCTCGACGATAGCGCTTGCTGGCTCTTCGTCCAGCGAGAAATCCAGATCCAGATCCAAATCCATTGGTGCAGAAGCAGGAGAGTCGATTTCTGCCGCCAGCTCCAGCTTTTGGGTTGGCATGCTGGCCGCGGTCATTCCCGCAAGCGGGCTGCTCGCAACCAATTTTTCCATCACGTTTGGCGGCGTGCTACCTGGTCGATACAGGGCGTTATTCGGGTCGATGCCCTGGCCCAGCTCGCAGACCCGGGCCCAATCCGCGCTTTCAGCGCCCACGAGCCTGAACGCTTCCTTGGCCATCATTTCAAAAGCCTGCGCGTCCCGACGTTTTGCGTAGATATCGAGCAACTTCTGGTGGATCGCAATGCGGCCGGGGTGGGTTCGCAAAGCCTCCTTGAGAATCTCCTCTGCTTGCAGGTCGCGGCCATAGGCCAGATAGACGTCTGCTTCTGCCACTGGGTCAACGTCATCAGCCGCGTCAAGCTGACTGGGCGAATAGACCATTGACGATCCTGTGGCCGCTCCGTCCCGGGTATCAATCTTCTGGCCGCCGCTAGCGCCGAAGAATGAGTCTGGTTGCAGTCGGCTTTCCAGGAATGCACTGTCGACCTCAGTCGATTCCCTACGCTTGCGCGCCTGGTAAATGCCAAGCCCCGCGAGCAAAGCAATCAGTAATCCGCCGCCAGCCAAAGTGAGAGGGTTGTCCAGCAACTGGTCAATCATGCTGGTTTGCGCTGCGGGCGCGGGCGCTGGCACTGCAGTCGGGGTGGGTGCTGGGGCTGCGACTGGTGCAGGTGCGGGAGCAATTGCAGGGGCTGAATCAGTGGCTGTTGTCGCCGCTTCAGAGGCCGCCGCGACAGGTTGCGCCGGTGCAGGAGGTGCAACTGCCGGCGCCGCGGCTGTGATTGCGACTGGCGACGATGGCGCAGCAGCCGACGCACTGGCAACAACCGTCGCAGCTGTCGGGGCGGAGCTGGCCGCAGCCGAAGCGGCGCCCAGGCTGCTCAAGTCCTTGACATTGCGTGCAAGTTCGGCCGCACGTTGCGATGTGTCCTGAGCAGCTTTGGCCTGAGCAATTTTGTCCTCGGCGGCCTTGGCGTCCGCAGTGCCCTTGGACAGGGTCAACTTGTCGGGCGCCGCAGCACTGGTCTTCTTGTCGTCGACTTGCGCCTGGACTGTGCCTGACGCAGAGCGATCGGCGGCAGCTACTTGCTGCACCGGCGCATTGGAAGCCAGCTTGCTGCGAAACGCGTTGAAGTCCCGGCTCTGTGCGATGACAGCGCGAGAGGCGTCGGCCTCGGGAATTGCGGCGACCTGCTCATCAGAGGGCATCGTCAGCACTGCGCCAGCTTTGAGCAGATTCAAATTTCCATTAATGAAAGCGTCCGCGTTGGCGCGCAATAGGGCGACCAGCATCTGATCCAGTGAAACCTGGGCGGGCTTGTTGCTATTGGCAATCTGGCTGGCAGTGTCGCCGCGTCGCACGGTGACCTTGTTTGGTCTGGCGCTGGCCGCTGCTGCTGGCGCTGCCGCCGTCGCCGCGACTGCGGGACGCGTTGTGGCTGCTGCCGTAGCTGGGGTGCTGACGGGAGTCGGGGCGCTTGCCACGCGTGGTGTCGTGACCGCGGGAGCCACAACTTGTGGCGTTACGGGTGTGACAGGCGCGCGGGCGCGAAGAGTCGGTGGATCGAGCAGCACCGTGTAGTCACGCACAATTCTGCCACTGGACCAGTTGGCCTCAAGAATCAGATCGACGAAGGGTTCGCTGACGCTGCGATCGCTGGTCAGCCGCAGATAGGCACGTCCATCGGCTCGGCGCTGCAGCGAGATCTGCAAGCCGGTAAGTGCCTGGTTGAACTCGAGTCCGGCGGCGCGAAATGCCTCAGGCCTGGCCAAGGACGGTTTGAGCGTGGCGGCTTCGTCGGCATTGATCTCGGGAATATCGATCTCGGCCCGTAATGGCTCGCCCAATGCCGATTGAACCGTGATGCGGCCCAGTGCCAAAGCATGGGCGGATGTCGCGGGCAAGCCAAACAGCGCAATGACCAAAGATGCAACAGCGGTCTTGCGCCATCCATGTGACTGAGGGATCAATTTAATAGCCTCCGATGTTCGGGCACACCACAACAACCGCGCATTGTGAATGCAAATGCCACGACACTCTAACCTTAAAAAGGACCATAACATCAATGTCTTAGCCTGACAAGGTGAGAAAGCGCTTAAATACTTCGGCGTTCTCTCGGCCGGCAATTGCCGGTATCAGATGTTGTCAGGTGGCAACGACATGACGCTGCAATTTGCGTTCCGGCGCATGTAGTGCCGGATCAGTCGCTCAACTTGCCAGCAATATTCGAAGCATGCGCCGCAGCGGCTCGGCGGCGCCCCATAGCAACTGGTCGCCGATGGTGAAGGCTCCGACATATTCAGGCCCCATGGCCAGCTTGCGAATCCGCCCAACCGGAATATCCATTGTCCCGGTGACCGCAACCGGGGTCAGTTGCGCCATCGTGGACTCGCGGTTGTTGGGTACGACCTTGACCCAAGCGTTGTCGGCCGCAATCAACGCTTCAATGTCGGCGATCGGTACATCCTTCTTGAGCTTGAAAGTCAGTGCCTGGCTATGGCAGCGCATGGTTCCTACACGGACGCAAAAGCCATCGACCGGTATTGCTGCGGTGCCGAATGCGGGGCCAAATCCCAGGATCTTGTTGCTTTCAGCCCCGCCTTTCCATTCTTCACGGCTCATGCCGTCTCCCAGATCCTTGTCGATCCAGGGAATCAGGCTGCCAGCCAAGGGCACGCCGAAATTGCGGGCTTCGGCCTCGCTCATGGATTGCTGGCGACCCAGGACTTTTCGATCGATCTCGAGAATTGCCGACTGTGGATCGTCCAGCAGGCCGCGTACATCAGCATTGAGTGAGCCAAACTGCGTCAACAGTTCGCGCATGTGCTGCGCGCCACCGCCTGATGCGGCCTGATAGGTCATGGAACTCATCCAATCCACCAGGCCGGCCTTGAACAATGCGCCGACCCCCATCAACATGCAGCTGACAGTGCAGTTGCCGCCAATCCAGTTGCGGCCACCCTTGGCCAAGGCAGCGTGGATAGCGGGCAGATTGACCGGGTCCAGGACGATGACCGCATCTTCCTGCATGCGCAGGCTCGAGGCTGCATCGATCCAGTGGCCGTTCCAGCCCTGGCTGCGCAATTTGCCGAAAACCGCGCTGGTGTAATCGCCGCCCTGGGCAGTAATGATGATGTCGCAGCGCTTGAGCGCAGCAATATCCATTGCGTCTTGCAGCTTTTCGCCGGACTTGGCAAATGCCGGCGCTTCGCCGCCTGCATTGGACGTGGAAAAGAAGATCGGCTCGATCAGCTCGAAATCACCCTCGGCCTGCATGCGGTCCATCAGCACCGAGCCGACCATACCGCGCCAGCCCACCAAGCCGGTGACCTTTCCTGAATTGCTCATGTTGTTACCTCGTGTCAAACTGAAAGTGTGGAGTGCTTCAGCTGTCCGGCTCGTCTGGCCGGGGAGGGCACGACGAACCGGGTTGCGTCAGCCTTTGATGGTTGTCGTCTTGTCGGATGCCGCTTGAACGCGAACTGCCAATTGCTGTCGTAATTGGCGGACGCCTGCACGTCTATTCACGGTGTAATGCATCGATTAATTGTAGGGGTATCAGGCGCGCAGAGCCCGCACCACGGCGTCCCCCATCTCGCCCGTACCGACCCGTTTGCCGCCCGGGCCAAGAATGTCAGCGGTGCGCAAACCCTGATCCAGGACCCGGCCGACCGCAGCCTCTATTCGGTCAGCGGCCTCGGGCTGATTCAGGCTGAAACGCAGCATCATGGCGGCGCTCATGATGGTGGCCAGCGGATTGGCTATGCCTTGCCCCGCGATGTCCGGCGCACTGCCATGGCTGGGTTCATACAGGCCCTGGTTGCTGGAATTGAGGCTGGCCGAGGGCAGCATGCCAATCGAGCCGGTCAGCATGGCGGCCTCATCACTCAGGATGTCGCCAAACATGTTGCCGGTCACGATGACGTCAAACTTCTTGGGCGCGCGTACCAGTTGCATGGCGGCGTTGTCGACATACATGTGGTCCAGCGTGACATCCGGGTACTGCTGGCCGACCTCGCTGACCACATCCTTCCAGAACTGGAAGGTCTCCAGCACATTGGCCTTGTCCACGCTGGTGAGCTTTTTGCCACGTTTACGCGCCGCCTGAAACGCCACGTGTGCGATGCGCTCGATCTCGGGCCGGGAGTAGCGCATGGTGTCAAAGGCTTCGTCGGCACCGGGGAAATTCCCATCTGTTGCCGTTCGCCGGCCACGGGGCTGGCCGAAATAGCTGTCGCCGGTCAGTTCCCGGATGATCAACAGGTCGAGCCCGGCAATCAACTCGGGCTTCAAGCTGGACGCATCGACCAGGGGCGCGTGGCAGATAGCCGGCCGCAGGTTGGCAAACAGGCCAAGCTCTTTGCGCAGCCCCAGGATAGCCTGTTCGGGACGCAGCGCGCGCTCCAGCTTGTCATATTTCCAGTCGCCAACGGCGCCAAACAAGATGGCGTCGGCCTGCTTGGCTAGCCTCAGCGTGGAATCAGGCAGTGGATGACCATGTGCGTCATAGGCGGAACCGCCAACAAGAGCTGTTTCGGTTTCGAAGTGCAGGTCCAGGGCGTCCAGCACCTTGACGGCTTCCACAACGATTTCTTTTCCAATGCCGTCGCCGGGCAAGACTGCAATTTTCATGGGTATCCGTGAAGCTGGTGGGAGGCGCGTCGATCTAGCCGTGCGGTCAACGCATCTGGCGGTTTTGAAAGGTCTCGCGTTGGACCTGGTTGCTCTGTGCCTTGAAGGTCTCGTCGAATTTGTACAACTCGGTGCACAGATAGCCGCTGTATGCCGGCTGGCCAATCGCCGCAATACACAGCTCGCGCAAGGATGCGGCCGCGGGCGCGGTCGCCATCACTACACGCAGTTCAGGCGGCATCTTCGCCAGTTGCGCCGCTTGCTGCGCCTGTTGGCACAGTGTGAGGTTGCGCTGTTTGTAGGTCACGTTCTCGCACCGCTTGACCAGGGGGTCGAGCTCTGGAACGCGACCCAGTAGCGCCTGGATTGCTGGCACGGCCAGCAGATCCTCGATGACTCCAGCCCGGGCGACAGGTTGTGCAATCAGCATGGCGCCAGCCACCAGTAGGCTCAGTTTGGTTTTCATTGGCTTTCCTTTTGAATTAGTGCGTTGGCAAGCCAGGGTTTTTCGGCGAGCCGCTGCGTCTCAAAGGCCTTTATCTTGTCCGATTGGCGCAAAGTCAGTCCGATGTCGTCAAAGCCATTGAGCAAGCAATATCGTCGAAACGGCTGTACTTCAAAATCGAGTTCCTGACCCTGTGGCTTGACGATCTTCTGCCGCACCAGGTCAATCGTCAACGAGTAGCCTGGCGTGGCCGCAGACTCATCAAACAGCTGTGCAATTTGCGCCTCGGGAAGCACTATAGGCAACAGGCCGTTCTTGAAACTGTTGTTGAAAAAGATATCGGCAAAACTGGGCGCGAGGATGGCGCGAAAGCCATACTGGTCCAGCGCCCAGGGGGCATGTTCGCGTGACGAACCGCAGCCAAAATTCTTGCGTGCCAAAAGTATCGAGGCTCCGCCATAGCGCGGTTGGTTCAGCACGAAATCCGGATTGGGCTTGCGGCTGGCCGGGTCCTGCCCTGGAAATCCAGGATCAAGGTAGCGCCAGGCATCGAACAAATTCACGCCGAATCCGGTCTTGCGGATCGACTTGAGAAACTGCTTGGGAATGATCGCGTCGGTATCTACGTTCTCGCGGTCCATCGGAGCGACCAGCCCCTTGTGCTCGGTAAATTTCTGCATGGCTATTTCTTTGCTGCGCTTTCGATTTTCTGGCCGGCCCGCTGCAAATCCTGACCCATGCCCTTGAGCGTACTGCAACCGGTACTGGCCACCACCACGAAGGCGAGAGCGGCAACTAGCCAGCGTCGATGCGACTTCATGACTGGTCCTTCAGACAAAACGCCGGACATCGACAAAGTGCCCGTGTATGGCGGCGGCAGCAGCCATCGCGGGGCTGACCAGATGGGTGCGGCCGCCTGCGCCCTGGCGGCCCTCGAAATTGCGGTTGCTGGTCGATGCGCAGCGCTCGCCCGGCTCCAGCCGGTCTGCATTCATGGCTAGGCACATGGAACAGCCGGGCTCGCGCCATTCAAAACCGGCGGCCTTGAATATTTCGTGCAGTCCTTCGCGTTCGGCCTGTTGCTTGACCAGGCCCGATCCCGGTACGACCATGGCCAGTTTCACATTGCTTGCAACCTTCTGGCCCATTTTTTTGACAAGCGCCGCTGCCTCGCGCATGTCTTCAATGCGGCTGTTGGTGCATGAGCCGATGAAAACCTTGTCGACGTAGATGTCATTCAGTGCCTTGCCCGGCTCAAGGCCCATGTAGATCAGTGCCCGTTCGATGGCGCCGCGTTTGTTGACGTCCTTTTCCTTGTCCGGGTCAGGCACGCGCGCGTCAACGCCCAACACCATCTCCGGCGAGGTGCCCCAGGTCACTTGTGGCACTATGCGCGCCGCATCCAGTTCCACGACCGCGTCGAATTTTGCGTCGCTGTCCGAGCGCAGCGTGCGCCAGTAGGCCACTGCCTGATCCCATTCAAGGCCGGTAGGCGCAAGCGGACGGCCCTTCACATAGTCGATCGTTTTTTGGTCCACTGCGACCAGGCCAGCCCTGGCACCAGCTTCAATGGCCATGTTACAGACCGTCATGCGACCTTCGATGCTCAGCGCGCGAATGGCATCGCCGGCGAACTCGATCGTGTAGCCGGTCCCGCCCGCGGTTCCTATGCGTCCGATGATAGTCAGCACTATGTCCTTTGCCACGCAGCCGGGCGGCAGGACCCCGTCGACGCGCACCAGCATGTTCTTTGCCTTCTTGGCCAACAAGGTCTGCGTCGCCAGCACATGCTCGACTTCACTGGTCCCGATGCCGTGCGCCAACGCGCCAAACGCCCCGTGCGTGGATGTGTGGGAGTCACCGCAGACAACAGTCATCCCAGGCAAGGTGGCGCCGTTCTCCGGCCCGATGACATGCACGATGCCCTGGCGTTTGGACAGAAAGGGAAAATATGCGGCGGCGCCGTATTGCTTGATATTTGCGTCCAGTGTTGTGATCTGTTCGCGGCTGACCGGGTCGGTAATCCCGTCATAGCCCAGTTCCCAGCCGGTGGTCGGCGTATTGTGGTCCGCCGTCGCAACAATGGAGCTGACACGCCAGACCTTGCGGCCGGATTCGCGCAGCCCTTCAAAAGCCTGGGGGCTGGTTACCTCGTGGACAAGATGTCGATCTATATAGAGAACGGTTGTCCCGTCTTCTTCGGTATGAACGACATGTTCGTCCCAGATCTTGTCGTATAGCGTGCGCGTCATGGTGTCAGTCTCCGAACATGTCGGATTTTATGGCGAGCCCGCGCTTGGCGTCGGCCATGCGGGCTCCTGGTTGTGCGTTGATGTAACCCCTATTCAGCGCTTTCCGATCGGCACGACGTCGCGCTGAACCGAACCGGTGAAAAGCTGTCGTGGTCGACCAATCTTGTAGTCCGGGTCGCCAATCATCTCGTCGAGTTGTGCGATCCAGCCGACTGTGCGGGCCAGCGCAAAAATTGCGGTAAACATGGATGTCGGAATGCCGATGGCGCGCTGCACTATGCCGGAGTAAAAGTCGACGTTGGGGTAAAGCTTGCGCTGCACGAAATAGTCGTCTTCCAGGGCGATTTTTTCCAGCGCCATGGCCAGCTTGAACAAAGGGTCGTTCTCCAGGCCCAGCGCACTGAGCACTTCCTTGCACGATTCCTGCATCAGCTTGGCGCGAGGGTCGTAATTCTTGTAGACACGGTGCCCGAAACCCATCAACTTGATGCCAGAATTCTTGTCCTTGACCTGGCTGATGAACTCGCCGATCTTGTCGACGCCACCCATTTTCTGAATTTCCTCGAGCATCTTCAGGCAGGCTTCGTTGGCGCCGCCATGGGCCGGGCCCCACAGGCAGGCCACACCCGCTGCGATGGCGGCGAATGGATTTGTGCCGGAACTGCCGCACAGGCGCACCGTGGACGTGGATGCGTTCTGCTCATGGTCCGCATGCAGGATGAAGATGCGATCCAGTGCCTTTTCGATCACTGGGTTGACGACATAGTCTTCGCACGGGTTGGCGAACATCATGTGCAGCAGATTTCCGGCATAGCTCAGGCTGTTGCGCGGGTACATATAAGACTGGCCGGCGTTGTACTTGTACGCCATGGCGACCAGCGTGGGCATTTTCGCGATCAGTCGGATGGCTGAGATCTTGCGGTGCTCCGGATTGTGGATGTCGGTACTGTCGTGATAGAAGGCCGACATTGCGCCCACCAATCCAGTCAGAATGGCCATCGGATGCGCGTCCCGGCGAAATCCGCGCACGAAGAAATGCATCTGTTCATGCACCATGGTGTGCTTGGTCACCAGGTCGCTGAATGCGGTGTTCTCGGCCTGATTGGGCAGACTGCCGTACAACAGCAGGTAGCAGGTCTCCATGAAATCGCAATTGGTTGCCAATTGTTCGATCGGATAGCCGCGGTACAGCAACTCACCCTTGTCACCGTCGATGTAGGTGATGGCAGATTCGCAGGCCGCCGTTGACAGGAAACCCGGGTCATACGTGAACATGCCAGTCTGGGCATACAGCTTTCGAATGTCCACGACATCCGGTCCGACTGACCCGGAGTAGATCGGAAGCTCGATATTCGGTGCACCGTTGCTGAACGACAGTGTTGCTTTGTTATCGGCGAGTTTCATTTTTTGCCCTTTCAATATATATCTCTCAACAGGCCCAGTATTTCGATCACATCGTCGCGTTCCAGGGCCGCGTCTACCTGTTGCAAGCTGCTTCGCCCCAGATGAAGATCAAGCAAATCATTGTCACTCAGCTCCATCAGGTCGCTCAGCGCGTTGGCCTGGCGTTCGGTCAGGGTGGCGCCATGGCGATCAAAAAATCGCTCGAGGAAAAGGTCGTTCTCGAGCATGCCGCGCCGACAGCGCCAGCGCAACTTGCCCAGGGCCCGATCGTCCAACACAGATGCGGCGCCAGGCAAATCCAGATTCCCAGGTGCGTCGCGCAATCAAACCGTCCGGTAGACCATCATTTCCTTGATCTTTCCGATTGCCACGGTCGGGTTCAGCCCTTTCGGGCACACGTCGACACAGTTCATGATGGTGTGGCAGCGAAACAGCCGGTACGGGTCTTCCAGGTTGTCGAGCCGTTCGCCGGTTGCTTCGTCACGGCTGTCCGCAATGAAGCGGTAAGCCTGCAGCAAGCCGGCTGGGCCGACGAATTTGTCGGGATTCCACCAGAAGCTCGGGCAGCTGGTGGAGCAGCTGGCGCACAGAATGCATTCGTACAGTCCATTGAGCTCGTCTCGCTCCTGCGGACTTTGCAGCCTTTCCTTTTCAGGCGGCACGTTGTCGTTGATCAGGTAAGGCTTGATCGAGTTGTACTGCTTGAAAAACTGCGTCATATCGACGATCAGGTCGCGAATCACAGGCAGTCCCGGCAGCGGCTTGAGCGTGATGACGCCCTTGAGGGTCAGCATGTTGGTCAGGCAGGCCAGACCGTTCTTGCCATTGATATTCATGGCGTCTGAACCGCAGACGCCCTCGCGGCACGAGCGTCGAAAAGAAATGCTCGGGTCGACTGCCTTGAGTTTCATCAGCGCGTCCAGCAACATGCGCTCGTCGCCATCGAGTTCGACCTCGATACTCTGCATGTAGGGCTTTATATCCTTGTCGGGGTCGTAGCGGTAGATATTGAAGGTACGTTTTTGCATGTCAAACTCCGATTGATTTGTTCGCCAAGCGTCCATCTGGCGCGCCAACGCGTGATCGCATGGGCCGGTTCAAAAGCTGCGCACTTTGGGTGGCACGGAGTCCACGCTCAGCGGCTTCAACTGAACCGCCTTGTAGCTCAGTTGATTGCCCTCGCGATACCACAGGCTGTGTTTCATCCACTCTGCATCATTGCGGCCATTTGGATGCTCCGGCGTGTCGCCATAGTCATCGACCGTATGGGCGCCGCGGCTTTCACGCCGGGCCGCAGCCGAGACGATGGTGGCCTGCGCAGCCTCGATCAAATTCTCGACTTCCAGCGCTTCGATGCGGGCCGTGTTGAATACCTTGGACTTGTCCTTCAGGTTGATGTTCCCCACCCGCTCGCGAATGGCGGCAATTGCGGTGACGCCCTGGTCCAGTTTGGCCTGGGTGCGGAACACGCTGGCGTGGGTCTGCATGGTATTGCGGATGTCGTTGGCCACGTCCTGCGCATACTCGCCATCCTTGGCGTCGTCCAGCCGCGCCAGGCGCGCCAGAGTGCGCTCCGCCGCCTCGGCCGGCAACGGCTTGTGTGTCTGATTCTTGTTGTTGAACTCGACGATATGGTTTCCAGCGGCGCGACCAAATACCAGTAGATCCAGCAGTGAGTTCGTTCCCAGTCGATTGGCGCCGTGCACGCTGACACAGGAGCACTCACCCACTGCATACAGCCCCTGGACCGGCGCGTTGTCATTGCCATCCTTCTGGGCCACGACCTGGCCGTTGATGTTGGTTGGAACGCCGCCCATCTGGTAGTGGATGGTAGGCACTACCGGAATCGGTTCGCGGGTCACGTCGACGTTGGCGAAATTGACGCCAATTTCATGCACCGAGGGCAGGCGCTTCATGATCGTGTCCGCGCCCAGATGGTCGAGCTTGAGCATCACATGGTCCTTGTTCGGACCGCAGCCCCGGCCTTCCTTGATCTCCTGGTCCATACAGCGCGAGACGAAGTCGCGCGGCGCCAGATCCTTGAGCGTCGGGGCATATCGCTCCATGAAGCGCTCGCCATTGCTGTTGACCAGGATGGCGCCTTCACCGCGGCAACCCTCGGTCAGCAGCACGCCGGCACCGGCCACGCCGGTCGGGTGGAACTGCCAGAACTCCATGTCCTCCAGCGCCAGGCCGGCGCGCGCTGCCATGCCCAGGCCATCGCCGGTATTGATGAAGGCATTGGTCGATGCGGCAAAGATCCGGCCGGCACCGCCGGTTGCCAGCATGGTCGTCTTGGCCTCGAGAATGTGCAGGTCGCCGGTCTCCATCTCCAGTGCAGTCACGCCGACGACATCGCCATCCGCGTCACGGATCAGGTCCAGCGCCATCCATTCGACGAAAAAAGCGGTCCTGGCTTTGACGTTCTGCTGGTACAGCGTGTGCAGCATCGCGTGCCCAGTACGGTCGGCTGCCGCGCAGGCACGTTCCACCGACTTCTCGCCGTAGTTCGCGGTATGGCCGCCAAAGGGCCGCTGGTAGATCGTGCCATCCGGGTTGCGGTCAAACGGCATACCCATATGTTCCAGGTCGTATACGACTTTGGGAGCTTCGCGACACATGAATTCGATGGCGTCCTGATCACCCAGCCAATCAGAGCCCTTGACCGTGTCGTAAAAGTGGTAGTGCCAGTTGTCCTCGTTCATGTTTCCCAGCGAGGCGCCAATGCCACCCTGGGCCGCCACGGTATGCGAGCGGGTTGGAAACACCTTGGACAACACGGCCACGTTCAAGCCGGCGCGCGCCAATTGCAATGACGCACGCATGCCCGAGCCGCCGGCACCGACGATGACGACATCAAACTTGCGTTTGGAAATAGAGTAGGTCATGGGCAGAAATCAGAATTGGTAAGTTGGCGGGCCGCACTCACAGTCGCCACAGGACTTGAATGGCCCAACCGGCACATCCGACCAGCCAGAAGATGGACAACACCTGCAGCAGCAATCGGGCGAAGACCGATTGCACATAGTCCATCCAGATGTCGCGCATGCCAACCCAGACATGGTAGAGCAGGGCGATGATGACCACGAAGCTGAGCGCCTTCATCCACTGCGCCGCAAAAATGCCTGCCCATTGCTCGTAGCCCACTGGCCCTTTGACCGCCAGCACCTGGATCAAAACGATCACGGTGAAAATCGCCATCAGGGCGGCCGTGACGCGCTGACTGAGCCAGTCGCGCAATCCATAGTGGGCGCCGACGACGATGCGCCGCGATCCGAAATTGACAGCCATGGTCAGTTAATCCTTATTCTTCGCGCCGGCACAATGGCCAACGCCTGCAAAGTCGGGGGAATTTCGTCGGCATGAGTAGTTCAGCGGTTTCAATACAAGCCGAACAGCTTGGCCATCAGGATCAGTGTCAGTCCGATGCTCAGCACCAGGGTCACGACTGCCGACCGCCGACCGAATTCCTTGCTGACCGCGGCGTGGCTGACATCCATCCACAAGTGGCGCAAGCCAGCGATCAAATGGTGCAAATAGGCCCAGATCAAGGCCAACGCGACCAATCTGAGGAACCAGCCAGGGAAAAGGCCATTGCCCTGCGTAAACACGTTGGTGAAACGCGCGTAGGAAATCTCCGAAGAAATCGACATGTCGAACATCCAGATGATGAATGGCAACAGCAGAAACATCAGCGCCCCGCTGATCCGGTGCAATATCGAGACCAGCGCGGCCAATGGGAGCCGGTAGCTGGGCAAGTCGGTGAACGCATTGATATTGCGAAATACAGGCCGCTTGGCCCGGGAAAATGTGTCCGGTTCGTTCATGGCTTGTATTTCTGATCGGCTCTGGGTTGTGAGTTGGTATGCAAGTTGGGAAAAATTCTATTCGAACCGGTGGGCCTGACACCGGGCTTGCAGAACTGGCCCTCCCGTGAAGCCAACCAATTCATTGGCTGGCCAGCGCGCTATTGCAGTTCGTTCTGGTAATAGTGTTTGTCGGTCCGATACAGGCCGCGCCGCATTTCCATGGGCCGCCCATCATATGTGAAGGCAATTCTTTCGACGCTGAGCAATGGAGATTGCGCCGTGACCGCGAGCAGCGCGGCTTGCTCCGCGTCTGGCAATACAGCGCGTATCTGCTCGCGCGCGCGCACCATGCGAACGCCGAATTCCGTCTCGAACAGCGCATACATCGGTCCGTCGAAGGCAGTCAGTCGCTCAGCCGTCAGGCCCTTGAACGGGCTGCCCGGGAGCCATATGTCTTCCAGAATTGTCGGCTCGCCGGCAAACGACAGTACCCGTCGAACCTGCAACACGGCGTCGCCGGTACGCAGGGCGAGAGAGCGCGCCACATCAGCCACCGCACGCAGGCGCCGGCAATCGATGATGTCGCGATCGGCCGGCCCTTCGCTGTTGGTGTCGCCGACATCTGGCACCAGCTTGAGAAAGCGATATTGAACATGGTGCTCGGCATGGGTCGCCACGAAGGTGCCCTTGCCCTGGCGCCGCACCAGCAAATTGTCGCCCGCCAGTTCGTCGATCGCCTTGCGCACCGTGCCCTGGCTGACTCGGAATCGCTCCGCCAACTCCATTTCACTGGGTATCGATTCGCCTGGCTTCCACTCACCGGCCTGCAGGCCGCTCAGGATCAAGCCCTTGATCTGCCTGTACAAGGGGCTGAACGCTGGCGTACCCTGCGCTGGCGCCGCCGCATGGGCGGCGCCAGCCCACAAAGGGTCGCGGTGGGCAGTCGCAGTCTTGCTTGGCATGGTGAGGAATAAGTGTCGCCGCCGCGCCAGATAGCGGGCCGTGCGGACCGTCGAATCATATCTTATATAAGATATAAGACAAATTGACGCCCGCGCGGTTTCGCAGGTAAACTCCGAGCCTTGCCTGGCGGCCAAGCGCATGCGCATTGGCCTGCCGAATCGCCCTGCATTACCCACTTTCATCTTGGAGTCCTGGCCATGAGTAAAAAGCCTGTTCGCGTTGCTGTCACCGGTGCCGCGGGTCAAATCGGATACGCGTTATTGTTTCGCATTGCCAGTGGAGCGATGCTGGGTCCCGATCAGCCGGTGATTTTGCAACTGTTGGAAATCCCGGATGAAAAGGCCCAGACCGCGCTTAAGGGCGTAATGATGGAATTGGAGGACTGCGCCTTCCCCCTGCTGTTGGGCATGGAGGCGCACGGCGACCCAATGCAGGCGTTCAAGGACACAGACTACGCCCTGCTGGTTGGCGCCCGTCCGCGTGGCCCCGGCATGGAGCGGGCAGATCTGCTGGCTGCCAATGCGCAGATTTTCACGGCGCAGGGCAAGGCGCTCAATGCAGTTGCCAGCCGCAATGTCAAAGTGTTGGTCGTTGGCAACCCTGCCAATACCAATGCCTATATCGCGATGAAAAGCGCCCCCGATCTGCCACGCCGCAACTTCACTGCGATGCTGCGACTCGATCACAACCGTGCCTTGAGCCAGATTGCCGCCAAGACCGGCAAGGCGGTGTCGGAGATCGAGAAACTGGTGGTTTGGGGCAACCATTCGCCCACCATGTATGCCGACTACCGTTTCGCCACCATCAAGGGGCAGGGCGTCAAGCAGATGATCAATGATCAGGACTGGAACGCGAACACCTTCCTGCCAACGGTCGGAAAACGCGGCGCGGCCATCATCGCAGCACGTGGTGTGTCGTCTGCGGCGTCTGCCGCCAATGCCGCCATTGACCACATGCATGACTGGGCCCTGGGTACCAATGGCAAATGGGTGACTATGGGCATTGCATCGGATGGCCAGTATGGAATCCCCGAAGACACCATGTTCGGCTTTGCAGTGACTTGCGAGGCTGGAGAGTACAAACTGGTCGAAGGACTGGAGATCGATGCGTTCAGTCAGGAGTGCATCGACAAGACGCTCAAGGAATTGCAGGACGAAAAGGCCGGCGTCGCCCATCTGCTGTAGACCGTGCAGCATCCGCGCGAAGTCCTGCTCGGTGCCCAGGCCGCTACCGGAATCTTGCCGGTATGTGACCATTACAGCGGCGTACCCGATCGCATGCGCAAGAGCCTGGCCTTGCAACGCGAACTGACGATCGAATTTGGAGCGTGCGTTTTTGACGTCACCCTGGATTGCGAAGACGGTGCGCCGGTTGGCGGCGAGCGTGCGCATGCCGCGCTGGTCGTCGAGTTGGTGCGATCAGCCATGGCGCCTTTTGATGGAATCGATCAGACGCGCCGCCCGCGTATTGCTGCGCGGGTGCATCCAGTCGGCCACAGCGCGTTTGAGCAGGATGTCAAGACAATCATTGCCGGTGCGGGCTCGTTGTTGTCCCACCTGATGATTCCGAAAGTGGAGTCGGTCGCGGACGTGGAGCGTGCGGTCGAACTGATCGATCGGATTGGCAGTGGCGCAGGGAGCTATGGATTGCCTGTGCACGTGCTGTTGGAATCGCCAGCGGCGGTCCATCGGGCGTTTGATATTGCCGCCCATCCGCGCGTTGAGTCGATCAGTTTTGGCCTGATGGATTTTGTGTCGGCCCATGGTGGTGCCATCCCGGCCAAGGGCATGTCCGGAATCGGCCAGTTCTCGCATCCGCTGGTGCTGCGCGCCAAACTGGAGATTGCATCAGCTTGCCATGCGCATGGCAAAGCGCCATCGCATTGTGTAGTGACCGAATTTCGCGATGCCGACGCCATCGGCAAGGCGGCTCTGGTCGCGGCTACTGAACTGGGCTTTACCCGCATGTGGAGCATTCATCCGAATCAGATTCGCCCGATTCTGGCCGCATTCGCGCCAAGCGGTGCTGATATTTCCCTGGCCGCCGACATCATCGATCGGGCGCAGGCGGCGCACTGGGCTCCGATTGACTACCAGGGTCAACTGCACGATCGGGCCAGCTATCGCCTGTATTGGCAAATTCTGGAACGGGCGCATCGAACTGGCCAGGGCTTGCCTGATGCAGCGAAACGGCATTTCGCGGCTTCATTGCAATAATGCGAGATTCAATATTGCGAGGTGTTCCATGCTAAAGGCAGTTCCTTGTATTGCACTGTCGATGTTCCTCGCAAGTTCCTCGTTGGCGCAAACCGTGGCAATGTCTGCCATGCATATTGCGGTCGCGGGGCAGGTCCATGTCGGCAGCTTGCCATGCGAGCTGGGCCAGACGGTCGAGTTGACCGCCGACCCTGGCCAGCAAGGGTTTTTCAACCTGCGAATCGGAAAAGCCCGCTACCGCGTGTCGCCTGAGTTGACGACTACCGGCGCCGTTCGCCTGGAGGACAAGTCGGCCGGAATCGTTTGGCTGCAATTGGCCAACAAGTCGATGCTGATGAATCAGAAACAGGGCAAACGCTTGGCTGACGAATGCAAGAGCGCCGCTCAGGTGCAGGTTGCCGACGAGATGCTCAAAAATCCGCCGGTCAATGTGCTGGATGACAAGTCCGGTAGCGATGCGGTCAAGAAATAGAGAACCCTACTGGAAGTCGGGGTTCGAGTGCAGATTACCTAACCAGGAGAGAGAACGATGATGCAAGCCTATCGCACCCATGTCGCTGAGCGCGCCGCGCTGGGGATTCCGCCGTTGCCGTTGTCGGCAGAACAGGTTGCTCAATTGGTGGACCTGCTCAAGCAGGCGAGGGCCGGTGGCGCATTGGATGGCGGCGCCGAGTTGCTCGACTTGTTGACGCATCGGGTGCCGGCAGGAGTTGATGACGCTGCCAAAGTCAAGGCCAGCTACCTCGCAGCAGTTGCGCACGGCAGTGAGAAATCGACCCTGATCAGCCGCGAGAAGGCGACCGAACTGCTTGGCACCATGCTGGGAGGCTACAACATCGGTCCGCTGGTCGACCTGCTTGACGATGAAAACCTGGCAGCGGTGGCGGCAGACGGTTTGAAGAAAACCTTGCTGATGTTCGACCAGTTCCACGATGTCCAGGAAAAGGCAGAAAAGGGCAATGCGCTTGCCAAGGCGGTGTTGCAAAGCTGGGCCGATGGCGAATGGTTTACCAGCCGGCCGGAGGTGCCAGAAAGCATCACCGTCAGCATCTTCAAGGTGGCTGGTGAAATCAATACCGACGACCTGTCGCCCGCACCCGATGCCTGGAGCCGGCCTGACATCCCATTGCATGCGCTGGCGATGCACAAGAATCCGCGTGCAGGCGTTACGCCCGAGCAGGACGGCAAGCGCGGGCCAGTCAAGTTCATCGAGGACCTGCGAGCCCGTGGCAATCTGGTGGCCTATGTGGGCGACGTGGTGGGTACCGGATCCAGCCGCAAGTCGGCTACCAACTCGGTGTTGTGGTTCACCGGGGAAGACATTCCGTTTGTGCCGAACAAGCGTTTCGGGGGCGTGTGCCTGGGCAGCAAGATTGCGCCGATCTTCTACAACACGATGGAAGATTCCGGCGCCTTGCCGATCGAACTGGACGTGAGCCAGATGCAGATGGGCGACGTCGTCGAACTGCGCCCGTATGAAGGCAAGGCGCTCAAGGATGGCAAGGTGATTGCCGAGTTCACGCTCAAGAGCGAGGTCTTGTTCGACGAGGTGCGCGCCGGGGGACGGATTGCGCTGATCATCGGCCGCGGGTTGACCGCCAAGGCACGCGAGGCATTGGGATTGGCTCCGAGCACGTTGTTTCGGCTGCCTCAGAATCCGAAGGACAGCAAGGCCGGTTTCACGCTGGCGCAAAAGATGGTCGGTCGTGCCGTGGGATTGCCCGAGGGGCAGGGCGTGCGTCCTGGCACCTACTGCGAACCGCGCATGACCTCGGTTGGTTCCCAGGACACGACCGGCCCGATGACGCGCGATGAATTGAAGGACTTGGCCTGCCTTGGCTTTAGCGCCGATCTGGTAATGCAGTCGTTTTGCCATACCGCCGCGTATCCGAAGCCGGTCGATGTCAAGATGCACCATGAACTGCCCGACTTCATGAGCAACCGCGGCGGTATCAGCCTGCGCCCAGGCGACGGCATCATCCATAGTTGGCTCAATCGCATGCTGATGCCCGATACCGTAGGCACCGGTGGCGACAGCCACACGCGCTTTCCGATCGGGATCAGCTTTCCGGCGGGCTCCGGTCTGGTCGCTTTTGGCGCCGCAACCGGCGTGATGCCGCTGGACATGCCGGAAAGTGTATTGGTGCGTTTCAAGGGAAAGCTGCAATCGGGTGTGACGCTGCGTGACCTGGTCAACGCCATCCCCTTGTATGCAATTCGGGCTGGCTTGCTCACCGTGGCCAAACAAGGCAAGAAAAACATCTTTTCCGGCCGCATTCTCGAGATCGAGGGTCTGCCGGACCTGAAGGTCGAGCAGGCGTTTGAACTCAGCGATGCGTCAGCGGAACGCTCTGCTGCCGGTTGCACCGTGCATCTGGACAAGGCGCCGATCATCGAATACATCACCAGCAACATCACCATGCTCAAGTGGATGATTGCCAATGGCTACTCCGATCCGCGAACGATTGAGCGGCGCATCAAGGCGATGCAGGACTGGCTGGCCGATCCGGTGCTGATGAAGGCCGACGCGAATGCCGAATACGCGGCGGTGATCGAGATCGACCTTGCCGATGTGCATGAGCCAGTCGTTGCCTGCCCGAATGATCCGGACGACGTGAAGACCTTGTCTGATGTGGCTGGCGCAACGATTGACGAGGTATTCATCGGCAGTTGCATGACAAACATCGGGCATTTCCGCGCTGCGTCGAAACTGCTGGAGAACAAGCGCGATATTCCGGTCAAGCTGTGGATGGCGCCACCCACGAAGATGGATGCAAAGCAATTGTCCGACGAGGGGCATTACGGTGTGCTGGGTTCTGCTGGCGCACGCATGGAAATGCCCGGTTGCAGCCTGTGCATGGGCAATCAGGCGCAGGTCAAGGAGGGTGCCACGGTCTTTAGCACCTCGACGCGCAATTTTCCCAATCGCCTGGGCAAGAACGCCAACGTCTATCTGGGATCGGCCGAGTTGGCCGCCATTTGTTCCAAGCTCGGCCGAATTCCGACCAGGGAGGAATACATGGTGGACATGGGCGTGCTGACAGCGGCCAGCGAATCGGTCTACAAGTACCTCAATTTCGACAAGATTGACGAGTTCACCGATGCGGCGGTGGCCGTGAAGGAGCGCGCTCCGGCCTGACCCAGCCTGGGATGATTCGCCTAGGCAGCTTTCCGGCGACGGCCGGTGGCTGGCCTGGTGCATTTCACTGCGTGTGCGCACGATGGCAACTTTGCGTGTGAATTGCCTGTGAACCTGTTGCAGTCGATCCCGTTTTCATTGCAGACCATCGTCCTGCTGGTCGCCAGCAATGTGTTCATGACACTGGCTTGGTACGGGCATTTGAAGAACCTTGCGACGGCACCTTGGATCGTCGCGGCCCTCGTCAGCTGGGCTATCGCATTGTTTGAGTACCTGTTACAGGTTCCGGCAAACCGGATCGGCTATCAGCAGGCCGGCTTCAGCCTGGGCCAGCTCAAGATCATGCAGGAGGTCATCACCCTTGTGGTGTTTCTGCCATTTGCAATGTGGTACATGGGCGAGCCCTTCAAGCGTGATTACATCTGGGCTGGCTTGTGCCTGGTTGGCGCGGTGTATTTCATGTTCCGCGATTCCTGAAGCCGTCCGGCAACATTGCGCCGGCGGGCATGTGCAGCTACAGCGCCTGGAGCTCGAACAGATGCTGGAAGCTGTACACCAGGGTGGCGATCAGAGCGGTTGTGCCGACCAAAAGGGCACACACCACAATCAGAACGGTCAAGCCGTTCGTCTGGCTCGATGACGATTGCCCGCCCAGGTCGCCTTTGAACCGTCGATTCCATTTGCCGGCGTCGGTCAATCCGTAGAAGATGGCGGTAAAGGCGCTCGCGGCTATGGAAAAGCCCAGCAGCGGTATCAGTAGCCAGCTCAGTTGATCATCAAGCCCGAATTGGCGCGCCCGCACGACGCCCATGGCTCCGATCAGGCTGGGCCA
>JBBKVW010000050.1:0-18093 GCA_037968655.1 Burkholderiaceae bacterium | reverse complement strand
GGTCCGATCAAGCCACTCGATGGTGCTGCGGTTGTGCTGGACGCCGACAAGTCCAAAGAAATCGCCATCCTGCTCAATGGCCAGAACAACGGTGCCATGCCGGCCTGGAAGCAGCTCAGCGACACCGATATCGCGGCTGTGATCTCCTATACCAAGAACCACTGGTCGAACAAGACCGGTCAGATCGTGCAGCCAGCCGAAGTTCAGAGCGCGCGCAAGTGATCGCGGACCGCATGAACATCCGGAATATTGAATTGACGAGGAAATCAGCATGAGTGCAGTACTGGACCACCCACACGGCCACGATGAGCATCACGACCACCACGCGCCGACCGGCTGGCGGCGCTGGGTGTATGCGACCAACCACAAGGACATCGGTACCTTGTACCTGTTGTTTTCGTTCTCGATGTTCATGATCGGCGGCATTCTCGCGCTGCTGATCCGCGCCGAGTTGTTCCAGCCTGGATTGCAACTGGTGAATCCGGAGCTGTTCAACCAGCTCACCACCATGCACGGCATCATCATGGTGTTCGGCGCCATCATGCCGGGCTTTGTGGGTTTCGCGAACTGGATGATCCCGCTGCAGATCGGCGCCTCGGACATGGCCTTTGCGCGCATGAACAACTTCAGCTTCTGGCTGCTGATTCCGGCGGCCCTCATGATCGTCGGTTCCTTCTTCATGCCCGGTGGCGCACCCGCCGCCGGCTGGACCTTGTATGCGCCGCTGACGCTGCAGATGGGCCCGAGCATGGACCTGGGCATTTTCGCGCTGCATATCATGGGTGCCAGCTCGATCATGGGTTCGATCAACATCATCGTGACCATCCTGAACATGCGCGCACCCGGCATGACGCTGATGAAGATGCCGATGTTCGCCTGGACCTGGCTCATCACCGCCTACCTGCTGATCGCCGTGATGCCGGTGCTGGCCGGCGCCATCACGATGACGCTGACCGATCGCCACTTCGGCACCAGCTTCTTCAACCCCGGTGGTGGTGGCGACCCGGTGATGTACCAGCACATCTTCTGGTTCTTTGGCCACCCCGAGGTCTACATCATGATCTTGCCGGCCTTCGGCATCATCAGCCAGGTGGTTCCGGCCTTCTCGCGCAAGCGCCTGTTCGGCTATACCTCGATGGTCTATGCCACGTCCAGCATCGCCATTTTGAGCTTTGTGGTCTGGGCCCACCACATGTTCACCACCGGCATGCCGGTGACGGGCCAGTTGTTCTTCATGTACGCGACCATGCTGATTGCCGTACCGACGGCGGTCAAGATCTTCAACTGGATCGCCACCATGTGGCAGGGTTCGATGACCTTCGAGACGCCGATGCTGTTTGCGGTTGGTTTCATCTTTGTGTTCACGATGGGCGGTTTTACCGGCCTGATCCTGGCGCTGGCGCCGATCGACATCCAGTTGCAGGACACTTATTACGTGGTGGCCCATTTCCACTACGTGTTGGTAGCCGGCTCCCTGTATGGCATGTTCGCCGGTTTCTACTACTGGGTGCCGAAATGGACCGGCGTCATGTATGAAGAGCGGCGCGGCAAGATCCATTTTTGGTGGTCGTTGATAGCGTTCAACATCACCTTCTTCCCGATGCACTTTCTCGGTCTGGCAGGCATGCCGCGTCGTTATGCCGATTACCCGATGCAGTTCGCCGATTTCAATGCGGTAGCCACCGTTGGCGCTTTCGGCTTCGGCCTGGCCCAGGTGTATTTCTTTGTTTTCGTGGCCTGGCCCTGCATGATGGGCAAGGGTGAGAAAGCGCCGCAGAAGCCCTGGGATGGCGCCGAGGGCCTGGAGTGGGAGATTCCGTCGCCCGCTCCTTTCCATACCTTCGAAAACCCGCCCAGGCTCGACGCCACTGCAACGCGTGTCATTGGCTGAGCATTGCGCCACCTGGTCCGAATCCCATGAGCCCTGAACAGAAAAAGTCCAACCTGCGGCTGGCGCTGATCCTGGCCTCGGTTGCGGCCATGTTCATGGCCGGCATCTTTATCAAGATGGCCTTGTTGGGAAACTGAACGATGCGCCTGCGCTATCAGAACCTCACAATGGCCCGCAAGCTGCTGGTCGTGGCTGTGGCCATGCTGGGTTTTGGTTATGCGCTGGTGCCGCTGTACAACGCAATCTGCGAGCTGACCGGCATCAACGTGCTGGCGCTGGGCGAGCGCAATATTCCGGGCGCAACATCGCGTGTGCCGGCCAATAGCCAGGTCGATACCAGCCGCACCATCACGGTTGAATTCGACGCCAACACGCGCGGGCCCTGGTCGTTCAAGCCCGAGCGCCGCTCGGTGCAAGTGCATCCGGGCGAACTGACCACCGTCGTGTACGAGTTCCAGAATTCGCAGGACCGGCGCATGGCGGCCCAGGCGATCGCGAGTTACGCGCCGCGCCAGGCAGCGGCCTATTTCAACAAGCTCGAGTGTTTCTGCTTTACGCAGTACACGCTGGATCCGGGCGAAAAGAAATCCTGGCCAGTGGCCTTCGTGATCGACCCCAAATTGTCGCGTGACGTGACCACCATCACCCTGTCCTACACCTTCTTTGAGGTCGGTGGCGCGATGCCGCCGGCGCCGGGTTCGACTGCGGCGGTCGGTGCCCCGCTGGTAGTCAAGGCGGGCACATGATGGCGAACGACCCGCAATCCATGGAGACTCGCGATGGCGCAGGCGATGGTGCAGGCGATGGCGCAGGCGATGGCCAGCGCCACGCTTCCGCCTGGCACACCGTCAAGACGATTGCCTGGTCATTTTTTGGCGTGCGCAGGCAGGGCGACCATGAGCAAGAGGGCGCCGGGATCAATCCGGTGCATGTGCTGATTGCCGGCTTTGTGGGCGTCTTCCTGCTGGTTGCAGGTCTGATCGTGCTGGTGCGTTGGGTTGCGCTCTGAATGCCGCGTGCGCCGCTGGACATAAACTGAATATTGAATCGAGAGCCTGGAGCAGAAATGAGTACTAAATCCCATACCACCGCGCCGTACTATTTCGTGCCCGCACCATCGAGTCATCCGGTGCTGGCGGCGGTTGGCCTGTTCTTCATATTCTTTGGCGCCGGGCAGTGGATCAACGGTGCTGCCTGGGGCGAGTACTCGCTATATTTCGGCCTCGCCTGGCTGTTCGTGATCCTGTTTCGCTGGTTCCGCGACGCGATTGGTGAAAGTGAAGGCGGCTCCTACGGCCACAAGGTCGACCTTTCTTTCCGCTGGAGCATGAGCTGGTTCATCTTCTCGGAGGTGATGTTCTTCGGCGCCTTCTTCTCGGCCTTGTGGTGGATGCGGGTGCATTCCGTGCCGGAGCTGGGCAGTCTTGAAAACGCCGTGCTGTGGCCTGATTTCAAGGCAGTGTGGCCCAGTGTGGTGGCCGGCGCAACGGCTTCTCCGGCCGGCATCGTCGAACCGTTTCAGACCATGGGGCCGTTCTGGCTGCCGACCATCAATACGGCTCTGCTGCTCAGTTCGGGCGTGACCCTGACCATCGCCCACCATGCCCTGCAAGGCGGGCAGCGCAGCAAGACCATCATGTTCATGTGGCTGACGGTGCTGCTGGGTATCACCTTCCTGTGCGTGCAGGCCTATGAATATGCGCACGCCTACAGCGACCTCAATCTGAAGCTGACGTCGGGCGCCTATGGTTCGACCTTCTTCATGCTGACCGGTTTTCACGGCTTTCACGTGTTGGTCGGCATGTTGATGCTGCTGTTCATCACGCTGCGTCTGCAAAAAGGCCATTTCACGCCGCAGCGGCATTTTGGCTTTGAAGGCGCCGCCTGGTACTGGCACTTCGTCGACGTGGTCTGGCTGGGCCTGTACATTCTGATCTACTGGCTCTGAGCGGGCGCCTTGCCCCGATGATCGAAGGCCGCTTTGCGGCCTCGTTCATTTTCCGGCCGGTATGCCGGTCGGCTGGATGTAGCCCAGTTTCCAGGCGATCAGGACGCAGATAAACAGCACGATCGAAAAGCCGACCCGAAACGCCAGTGCGCGTGCCATATGGTTGGTCTTGGCCCGGCCCTCGCGACCATCGGTGAGCATGAAGTAGAGAGCGGCGCCCAGGCTGCCGATGATGGCCAGGAACGCGAGGATGACAAGGTACATCATGGTGGTGGATTATCCGGTGACACACAGTCAAGGCGCTGGCCGCTTCTGGCTGGTCGCGCTTGCCGCCATGGTGGCCACCGGCATCACGCTGCGCCTCGGGTTCTGGCAATTGTCCCGCGCCGCGGAAAAGCAGGCGCTGCAGATGGCCATTGACCACCGATCGCAAATGGCGCCGCTGGACAACCGCGCGCTTGCAAGCCAGGTCGCGGGCCCGGACCAGACGCATCGCCGCGTCAGGCTGCGCGGGCAATGGCTGGTGCAGCACACGGTCTACCTGGAGAACCGCCAGCTCGAGGGCAAGCCGGGATTCTTCGTCCTGACGCCTCTGCTGCTGGACGACACGGCGATTGCGGTCATGGTCCAGCGCGGCTGGGTGCAGCGCAACTTCAGCGACCGCACGGCTCTGCCGGCATTGCCGGCCAGTGGCGATGCGGTGCAGATCGAGGGTCGAATCGCCCCGCCGCCTGCCAAGCTTTACGAGTTCAGCGCGCAAGTGGGCGGCGACATCCGGCAAAATCTGGACCTGGCGGGCTTCGCGCAGGAGACCGGTCTGCCACTGGCGAATTTCTCGGTGCTGCAGACGGACCCCTCAGGCGATGGCCTGGCGCGCAACTGGCCCCCTATTCATACTGGCGTTGACAAGCACCACGGCTATGCATTCCAGTGGTTTGCCTTGTGCGGCCTGATCGTGGCTCTATTTATCTGGTTTCAAATTGTCCGACGCTTCTTCCTCTCCCGCTGACATGTCCGGTGCCCCGCACGACGATCAGCCGCTTGGCCTGACCGTGCATGGCATGCCCTCGCCGGACGCTGTCGGCGTTTTCGAGCAGCGCACCCGCAGCGGGCGCTGGAAGATGCTGATGGTGTTCCTGCTGTGCGCCGCGCCGGTGGTCGCGTCCTACCTGGCCTACTACGTGGTGCGACCCGACGGGCGGACGGTGTACGGGAGCCTGATCGATCCGCAGCGTCCCTTGCCGGACCTGCTCGGCACCGCGCTCGACGGCCGACAGTCCAGCCTGCATGACCTCAAGGGCCAGTGGCTGTTGATCAGCGTGTCGGGTGGGGCCTGCGACGCGCTGTGCGAGCGCTACCTTTACCTGCAGCGCCAGTTGCGCGAGAGCCTGGGCAAGGACAAGGACCGGATCGACTGGGTCTGGCTGGTCAACGACGATGCGCCGGTTCCCGAGGCCCTGCGGCCGGCGCTTGCCGATGCCACGGTGCTGCGTGTGGCGCCGACTGAGCTGGCCAGCTGGCTGGCCCCGGAAACCGGGCGGGCATTGCCAGAGCATCTGTACCTGGTCGACCCACTGGGCAACTGGATGCTGCGCTTCCCCGCCGACCTCGATTTGGCAAGCGCCGCCAAGGCCAAGCGTGACGTGGCGCGGGTGCTGCGCGCCAGCGCCTTCTGGGACAAGGCGGGGCGCTGACATGGCAGGACGAGATTTTCCAGGCGCGGAACTGCCATGACCGAGACTGCTGCGGTCGACCTCGCACCGATACTGCAGATCCTGCTTGCGGGGGCTGCGCTGGCTGCCGTCGCACTGGGGCTGTTGCAACTGCGCGAGCGGAATCAGTCCCCAGAGGGCTGGCTGCGCCGGGTGACGCTTCTCACACTGTTCCTGACCTTCGACCTGGTGCTGTTTGGCGCCTTTACCCGACTGACCGATTCCGGCCTGGGCTGCCCGGACTGGCCGGGCTGCTACGCCAGTGCCAGTCCGCTGGGCGCCAGGGCCGACATCAGTGCCGCGCAGGCCGCCATGCCTAGCGGCCCGGTGACACACGGCAAGGCCTGGATCGAAATGGTGCACCGCTACATGGCCACTGGTGTCGGGGCCTTGATCCTGATTCTGACCGCGCTCAGTTGGCGCCAGTGGTGGCGCGAACGGCCGCGCAGCCGTGCGGCCATGCCCTGGCTGTCCAGCCTGACCCTGGTCTGGGTATGCGTGCAAGGCGCCTTTGGTGCCTTGACCGTCACCATGAAGCTGTTTCCGGCCATCGTCACGCTGCATTTGCTGGGCGGTTTGTTGCTGCTCACATTGCTGACGATGCAGGCCCAGTGGCAGTCCCGTCCCCCGGGCGCTTCATCGGTAGTGGCGGTGGATGCGACGACGGGGCTGCTGCTGGCGCTGACCAGCGGCCTGCTGGTGCTGCAACTGGCCCTGGGCGGCTGGGTCAGCACCAATTACGCAGTGCTGGCGTGTACCGACTTTCCGATGTGCCAGGGCAGTTGGTGGCCGCAAATGCGGTTTGACCAGGGCTTCCAGCTGTGGCGCGCGCTCGGAATGACGTCCGATGGCGACCCGATCGCATTCCAGGCGCTGACGGCCATCCATTACACCCACCGGCTGATGGCCTATGTCGTCCTTTCCGCCCTGTTGGTGCTGGCGTGGCGCCTGAAGCGTTTCGCAGCGCTTGGGCCGCTGGCGCGCTGGATCGGCGCGCTTGCCCTGCTGCAACTGGCCACCGGTCTGGGCAATGTCGTGCTGGGCTGGCCCTTGCTGGCGGCGTTGTTGCACACCGGCGGCGCCGCAGCACTGGTGGTGGTACTGACATGGACCGTTTGCGCCAGCCGTACCGAGCGCAGTGAATTCAAGACCGCGGCCACAGTGCCGGCCGGGAGCCTGCAATGAGCCGCCGGGCCGCTCCCAAGGCGAATGAAGCCGCAGCGCGTTGCGCGGGGCTTGGCTCATGAGCGGCGATTCGTCCCAGGCCGCAGGCCAGTCAGCCGTGCCGGCTACGTCGGTGCTGCGCCAGTTCATGGCGCTGACCAAGCCGCGGGTGATTCAGCTGATCGTGTTCTGCGCCCTGATCGGCATGGTTCTGGCTGTGCCGGGTATTCCCTCCTGGGCCGAGGTGTGGCTGGCCGCGATTGCATGCTTTGGCATCTGGCTTGTGGCCGCAGCCGCCGCGGCGTTCAACTGCATCGTCGAGCAGCGCATCGACGCCAAGATGAAGCGCACTGCCTGGCGGGCAACGGCACGCGGCGACCTGAGCAATGCGAAGACCCTGTTGTTCTCCGGCGTTCTGTGCGGCGCTGGCTCTGCCGTCCTGTACTGGTGGGTCAATCCGCTCACCATGTGGCTGACCTTTGCGACCTTCATCGGCTATGCGATGGTCTACACCGTCATACTCAAGCCGCTGACGCCACAGAACATCGTCATTGGCGGGGCTTCCGGCGCGATGCCGCCAGTATTGGGTTGGACGGCCATGACCGGCGACGTCGGTCCACAGGCGCTGATCCTGTTCCTGATCATCTTTCTGTGGACGCCGCCGCACTTCTGGGCCCTGGCCCTGTACCGGGTGGAGGACTACCGCAAGGCCGGCCTTCCGATGTTGCCAGTCACCCATGGCAGCGAATTCACGCGGCTGCAGATCCTGCTCTACACCGGGCTGCTGTTCGCGGCCTGCCTGCTGCCCTTTGTCTACGGCATGAGTTCATGGATCTATCTGGCGGCCGCCGTGATTCTTTCTGCCGGCTTTTGCCTGCACGCGTTCTGGCTCTGGCGCAACTACTCCGACGCGCTGGCGCGGCGCACCTTCCGCTTCTCGCTGTACCACCTGAGCCTGCTCTTTGCGGCGCTTCTGGTGGACCACTACGTGTACTGACCCAACGCGCCCAGGCGCCTGCACATGGCCTCATATTCCAACTTGCGCCGATGGGCGATTTGCTTGCTTCTTTCGTCAACAGTGCCCATGCTGACTGGATGTTTCGACAAAAAGCCGTCATTTGTGTCGATAGACGTCACCGGTGCCGACTACGCACGCGACTTCCCCTTGCCCGATCTGACCGGCCACGTCCGCAGCATCAAGGATTTTCGCGGCAAGGTGGTGGTGGTGTTTTTCGGCTACACCCAGTGCCCGGATGTCTGCCCGACCACCATGGCCGAACTGGCCGAGATCCGCAAGTCGCTGGGCAAGGATGGCGCCCGTCTGCAGGGCGTCTTCATCACGCTGGACCCGGAGCGCGACACGGCCGAGGTGCTCAAGGCCTACGCCGAAAACTTCGATCCCAGCTTCGTTTCGCTGCGACCCTCGTCGCCGGAGCAGTTGGCGGCACTTGCCAAGGACTTCAAGGTGTACTACAAGCGGGTCGAAGGGCGCACGGCCACCAGTTACACCATGGACCATTCGGCCGGCAGCTATGTCTACGACACCAAGGGCCAGTTGCGGTTGTACACACGCTATGGCATGGGCGTCGAACGCCTGGCGGGTGATATCCGGCAGTTGCTGAAGTAATTTTGCCGACGGAGTGCTGCGCTCTGCGGCAGGAGCAACCCAGGCTCGCAAAGACAAGCGTCTTGCCAAGCGCGCCGGGACGCTTCAATAATCGAAGCGCCAAACCAGTCGCGCCTGGCGCGCCGATCGCTCAGGCGTAGGCGGCAAGCGCCTTTTTCATCTTCTTCATCGCCGCCACTTCGATCTGGCGGATGCGTTCAGCGCTGACGCCATATTCGTCGGCCAGCTGATGCAGGGTCATGCCGCCCGAGCTGTCGTCGTTGACCTTGAGCCAGCGCTCCTCGACGATGCGCCGGCTGCGATCATCCAGCACCTCCAGCGCGGTGGCGATGCCTTCGCTGGCCATCGCATCGCGCTGGCGCGACTCCAGCTGGGCCGTCGGCTCCTGGGTGTTGTCGGTCAGGTAGGCGATCGGGCCGAAGGCCTGCTCGCCGTCGTCCGAGGGCGCCGGGTCGAGCAGCACGTCGCCACCCGACAGGCGGGTTTCCATTTCTATGACTTCCTCGCGCTTGACGTTCAGCTGCTGCGCCATCGCGTCGATCTGCCCTTCGCTCAGGGTTTCGCGGTGGGTGCCGGCATCGGCCGCGGCGTCTTGCGACTTGAAGCGCTGCTTCATCGAGCGCAGGTTGAAGAACAGCTTGCGTTGCGCCTTGGTCGTCGCGACCTTGACCATGCGCCAGTTTTTCAGTATGTATTCGTGGATCTCGGCCTTGATCCAGTGCAAGGCGTAGCTGACCAGGCGCACGCCCTGGTCCGGATCGAAGCGCTTGACCGCCTTCATCAGGCCGATATTGCCTTCCTGGATCAGGTCGCCGTGCGGCATTCCGTAGCCCAGGTACTGGCGCGATATGGATACCACCAGGCGCAGGTGCGACATCACCAGCTTTCCGGCAGCCGCCAGATCGGCATCGTCGCGAAACTGGCGCGCGTATTCCTGTTCCTGCTCCAGCGTCAGCATCGGCAGCCGGTTCACGGCTGAAATGTAGGCATCCAAATTGCCCAGCGCGGGAACGACGGCCCAGGGATTGGCCAGCGCCAGCGCAGTGCTCGAATGTCCGGTTGGGTTGGTCATGGGTTTCCTCCTGTAGGCCTAGTAGACCAAATATTAGCACTCTATGGGAGTGAGTGCTAAAGCGAAAGTTCAATCCAATGTCGGTGAAGGTGAAATCAGGACGCGAAGATGTGTCGGTTGTACGGGTGTTGTGAAAAAGAAACAAATGCGATCAATTTCATCGCGAAATCGATCGCTCTGAAACCCGCGATTTCTGTGTTTGCACGCCTGATCAAACGGTCGAACCTGTTCCTGCCTGAAGGCGCCTCTTGAGTCTGCGCCGACACAGCACCGACGCCGTCGGGCTGACCTCGCCAACCCGCCAGGCCACGCCAGGCCACGCCAGCATTGAAGCGCCCGTGATTCAGGGGCGATGAAATCGTTTTCAACCGGCGTGCGTCCATCTCGTCCCGGGCGCATGGTTTGAGGGCTTCTGCCGATCGATCTGCGTGGGAGGAAGCGGCAGTTCGCGGCTTCTCCCGCCAACTGAACTTTTTGCAAAGTTGCTTCAGTCGGAACGGCACGTTCCGATCTACTCAATACAATCGCGCCGGGTTGCTCATTGCATTAGATCCATGGTTTGGTCCTGTTCTAGTGCAGTGTGGGCTTGCATGCCGCCCTCGATAGGAAAGAAAAATTGGCTCCATGTTGTCCTTCGAAAGCCGCTTGCCATGAAAGTCTTTTCTCGAGCGATCGTTGTGAGCGCCATGTTGTCTTTGACGGCATTGGCGCAGAACGGCAATCTCACCAGTGAACTGAAAGTCTGGCTCGTGGCCATGCAGGCCAATGGCGGCGAAACGCTGCGACCGGCCGACACTGTCAAGCCGGGCGACACGCTGCAGTACACCGCGGTCTACACGAATGCCGGCGCGCGGCCGGTCAGTCGCCTTGTCGCCAATCTGCCAATTCCGCAAGGTAGCGAATATGTCGGCGCCAGTGCTGTGCCAGCGGGTGCGCTGGCCAGCCTGGACGGCGTGGCTTTCGCACCCGAGCCCCTGAAGCGCAAGGTCCGTCAGGCCGACGGCAAGCTGGTCGATGTGCCAGTGCCATTGGCCGAATACCGCGCTTTGCGCTGGCCCGAACAGCAGTTGGCAGCCGGCGCGTCGTTGAGCACCAGCGCACGCGTGCGCATTGTGTCCGCCGTCGCCGGGGCAGAACCGGCCTCGTCAATAAGTACCGCGCCTGCCAAGCGGTGATCGGTCAAAAAAGTGAAGCGCCGTGTTGGAGCGGCGCTGCTTGCGCGTAGACAAAATGCCCATTGGCAAACAACGACATCCTGGAGCATCGTATATGACTAACAGTTGGATCGAACCTGGGCGCCGCTTGGTGCGCGCGCTTTGTGCGATGGCACGCCCCTTGGGCGCCATGGCGCTGGCAGGCACGATGGCCCTGATGGCCAACCCTGTGCTGGCGGCGCCGGCTGCCGGAACGAGCATCGGCAATCAGGCCTCGGCCAGTTATACCGATGCGTCGAACACGCCGCGCACCGTCACCTCCAATATGGTGACAGCAATCGTGCAACAAGTGGCCAGCCTGACGCTGGCGCAAAGCAGCAGCCGCACCGTCAGCACCGGCAGCCAGGTAAGTTATCCACTGACGCTGACCAATACCGGCAACGGCAACGACAGCTTCAATCTTGGTTCCTCACAATCGGGTGCATTCAGCTTCACGGCGGTGGTGTTCTATGCCGACCTGAACGGTGACGGCGTGGCGGACAACACCGTGGCAATCACGGCAACGCCGACCCTGGCCATGGGTGAGGTCTTTCGTTTCGTCGCGGTGGGCACGGTGCCCAACACGGCCAGCTCAGGCAATACCAACAGCCTGATCGTTACCGCCACCAGCGTTTTCAGCTCCGGCATTTCGGCCAACGTGACCGAGACCACGACGGTCACTTCCAACGCGGTCGTCAACGTGAGCAAGTCCATGAGCGCCGGCGCCGGCCTGGCCGGCAGCGGTCCGCACACGGTTACCTTGACCTACAACAACGGCGGTAACACCGCTGCAACCACCGTGCAACTGCGTGACCTGCTGCCAAGCGGGATGACCTATGTGGCCAATTCGGCGCGCTGGAGCGCCACCGGCGCCACCGTGCTCACCGACGCCAGCAGCAGTGACGCACAAGGCAGTGGCCCGACCGTCACCTACGACTTCGGCGTCACCGCTGCCAATCAGGTCACGGCCGTCATCAGCAGCGTGGCACCCGGACAGTCGGGCACCATCACCTTCCAGGTGTCGATCAACAGCTTCTCCACCGTCACTGCCACCGGCCAGTTGGCTGGCTTGCTGAACAACACCGCCAACTACAGCTACAACGACGGCGCAGCCGTCATCGGCCCGGTCAACACCAATACCTTTGCCTTCACTGTCAGCCCGGTATCGGCTGTGACGATCACCGGCCAGACTGTGGCCAGTGCGACACAGGGCAGCACCGTCGTGTTCACCAATGTGGTGCGCAACAACGGCAATGCGTCCGACAGTTTCGACATCAGTTTGTCGGGCAGCGGCTTTCCCAGTGGCACCAGCTTCCAGCTCTACCAGGCCGATGGCGTGACGCCGCTGCTGGACACCAACGGCACAGGCGTGCCCGATACCGGCGCGCTGGCCAGCGGCGCCACCTACAACGTCGTCGTGCGCGCCACGTTGCCAACCACGGCCACTGGCGGTCCGTTCTCGGTCAGCAAGACGGCGACCTCCCGGCTGGACGCCAGCAAGACCGCTTCGGTCAGCGACACCCTGACCAGCATCGTGGCCAACTCGGTTGACCTGACCAACGTCGCTGCGATTGGCGGTGTGGGGGTGACCGGTGTCGGCGCCGGCCCGGAGATTCCGGTTCAGACGAGCAACTCTGCCAACCCGGGCAGCACCACGCGCTTTACATTGTTCGTCAACAACACCAGTGCCGTGGCCGACACCTATGACCTGAGCGCCAGCACCAATTCCAGCTTTGGCACCCTGGTGCTGCCGTCAGGTTGGACCGTCGTGTTTCGCGACACCGGCGGCGCCGTCGTCACCAATACCGGCGTCATAAATGCCGGCGCCAATCGCCAGGTGTTTGCCGACGTGACCATCGCGGCCAACCAGGCAGCCGTACCTGCGCCCGGACAACTGCTGTACTTTCGCGTGCTGTCGCCGTCCTCCAACGCCGTGGACCGCGTGACCGATGCCGTGGTGGTCAATACCGTGCGCAACCTGCAGATCGCGCCGAGCAATACCGGGCAGGTGTTTGCTGGCAGTTCAGTGGTCTACGCACACACCTTGACCAATGCCGGCAACGTGACAGAAAACGGCGGTGCCAGCACCATCACGCTGGGGCTGGCGGACTCGCAGGCCAGCTTTAGCTCCATCGTCTACCTCGATGCCAACGCAAATGGCGTGATCGATGCCGGTGATACGGTGATCAATGCGCCGGCCGACCTGGGTGGTATCGCCGCCGGCGCCAGCCTGCGCCTGCTGGTACGCGTCAGTGCCACTGCGGGCGCTGCTGCTGGCACGGCGGACACAACCACGCTGACAGTCACGACCGCGGGCAGTATCAACGCCACCGCCGCGCCCGCTGTCGTGTCGACCACCGACACCACGGCGGTTATTGCCGGCAACCTGGTTTTGCTAAAGGAGCAGGCCCTGGACGCCGACTGCAATGGCGCGGCCGACACAGCGTTCAGCAATGCCAATATCACGGTTGGCGCGACGCCGGGAGCCTGTGTGCGTTACCGCGTCACGATCACCAATATCGGGACAGCCAGCGTACTGAGCGTGGTGCTCAGTGACGCGACGCCGGCCAACACGACCTACCACGCCACCGTCGCTGCCGCGACCAGCGTGGGATCCATCACGGCGCCTACCGCGGGCACGACCGGCACAGTCAGCGCTACGGTGGGATCGCTGGCTGCGGGGGCGTCGGCCGTTGTTAGCTTCGGCGTGCGCATCAACCCCTGACCCGGGTCAAGGCGGCGAGCGTGATGGAACTGGGCGCTTGGGCCTGGCTGGGGCGTCACGCCCGGGCCCTGGGGCGCCTGGTGTTGCTCGCCGGCGCGTGCGTCGGTGCGGCGCAGGCGGCGCCACTAGCGGGAACCGTGCTGCAAAGTACTGCCCGCGCGACCTATTTCGATACTGACAGCGGATTCCACGGGAGCCTGGTTTCCAATACGGTCAGTGTCACAGTGCAGACCCTTGAGGCACTGACACTTACCAGCGACAACGCAGTGCGGCGCGCTGCCGGCGGCGTTGTGACATTGCCCCATCGCCTGAGCAATACCGGCAACGCCAGCAGCCACTACATATTGCGTTTTGGCAACCGCAGCGACGATGGCTACGACGTGAACAGCCTGCGCCTGGTCTGGGACCGCAACGGCAACGGCCAGGCCGACGCCGGCGAACCTGAGCTTGCCGATGGCGCCAGCTTTGGCCCCTTGGGCAGCGGTGAGTTTGCAGACCTGGTGCTGGTCGGGCAGGTCGGCGCCAGCGTAGCCGTGGGCCAGCTCGCCCGCATCGACCTGAGCGCAAGCAGCGTGCTGCAATCGGCGGTGGCCGCTAACGTTGACAGTGTTACGGTCGCCGACGGTGCAGTCCTGCAACTCTTTGCCGCCGCCTCCAACCCGACACCCGGCGCGGGCGACTTGGTGACCATCACGCTGACCGCCAGCAACTCAGGCAATCAGGCCGCCAATGGCCTGCCGGTCAGCGTGGACGGTGTTTCGGTGTCGCTACTGTTGCTGCGCAACGTGATCCCGGCCAATACGGTGCTGGCCGCACCGGTTTCCCTGCCAGGTGCTGTGGTGCTGTACCACCTGAGCGGGCAAGCCGAGAACAGCTATACCAGCCTGGCGCCGCCGGATCTGAACCAGGTCGACGCGATTGCTTTCGGATTCCCGACCGGCCTGACGCCTGGCCAGTCGCTGGCGCGCAGTTTCAGCCTGCGCATTCATGCCAATGCAACCGGGCCGGTGACCAACATCGCCACCTTGCACTTCACCGACGGCGCGCAGCCGCTGCCGATCGTCGTTCAGTCCAATGCCCTGCGCATGGTGGTGCCCGACCGGGCGCCTTTGCTGCGCCTGTTCCGGGACGCGCAATACACCCAGCCGCTGACCGTGTTGGGCGCCGGTCAGTCGTTTTACGTATCGTTCAGCGCGGCGCGCTGTAATCTCGATCCACTGCGCGCTGAAACCCAGCAGATCAGGGTTGCAGCGTCGCGCAGTGGTGACAGCGAAACCTACGTTGCCACTGAAACCGGCCCCAATACCGGGGAGTTCCGAATCGAGCCCAACGTGCCGACCGTGAGTGCCAGCGCCGGCACGATGACGCAGGGTGACGGGCGCGTGAGTGTTCGACAAAACGATGCGCTGACGGTGTCGGTCAGCGGTTGCGGCGCCAGCGATTTGCAAAGCCATGTGCTGGTGGATCCTTACGGCGTTGTATTTGATAGCCGTACCAATGCCACAGTGGCCGGTGCGGTGGTCTCGCTGATCGACGTAACCGGTGCCGGCAATGGTGGCGTAGCCGGTGGACCGGCCATCGTCTTTGCCGTGGACGCGGTGACCCGTTCACCCAGTGTGCTGACCACCGCAGCGGACGGCCACTACCAGTTTCCGCTGGTTGCGCCCAGCGTGTATCGGTTGCACGTCGTCGTGCCTGCGCCCTATGCATATCCGTCCACCCTGGCGATTGGCCTGCTGCCGCCGGACCGCGTGGTCGAGGCCCTGGGCTCCTACGGCGGCAACTTCACGATCACCGCAGAGAGCGAGCCGGTGCATCTGGATATTCCGGCCGACGCCGATGCCCGTGCCGGCTTCTTCATTGAAAAGACCAGCAACCGTACGACGGTCGAAATCGGCGATTTCATCCAGTATCAGGTGCGGGTCAAGAATGTCAGTGGCCAATTTCTGGGCCGCGTCCAGGTCGACGACCAGTTGCCGAACGGATTTGCCTACCAGCGCGGCAGCGCCCGGCTGGACGGCAGCAGCACCCGCGCGGACGGTTCGCCATTGGCCGAGCCCGACGGGGGCGCCGGGCCGGCGCTGGTGTTCCACATCGGTACGGTCGCCGACGGCGTAACCCGCACTTTGAGTTACCGACTGCGCGTCGGTATCGGCGCGCGTCCAGGCCCCGCGAGCAACCGGGCGCAGGCCAGCAGCGCTGGTCCGCTGGGAAAGATGAGCAATAGCAGCCAGGCTACGGTGCAGGTTGTGGGCGGCGTTTTCAGCGATCGCGGCTATCTGGTGGGCAACGTCTACGCCGACTGCAACAATAACGGCGAACGCGACGCGGGCGAACCCGGCATCGCCGGCGTGCGCCTGGTCCTGCAGGACGGAACCTCGGTGACCACCGACCGCATGGGACGCTACAGCCTGTACGGCCTCAAGCCCCAGACCCATGTGATCAAGCTCGACAGTACCAGCCTGCCTTTCACGGTCGGCACACAGGGCGTGGCCCGGTTGGCGGTGCTGGGTAGTCGCAACGCGGGTGACCCGGGCAGTCGCTTCGTCGACATGAAGAACGGCGAGTTGCAGCGCGCCGATTTTGCACTGGTCGGTTGCAGCGAGGCATTGCGTGGCGCGATTGACGCGCGCGCGCAAACGGTAGCGCAGGCCGATCAAAATGCCGAAACCGCCAGCGACATACGGCTGACCGCCGACCCGCGCCTGCCAACGGCGGCCGATCCCAGGTCCTTGCCGGCCACCGGTCAGATTGGCGCGGACAGATCGCCGGCAAGCGGCGTCGGGCTGATGCCGCGCATCGCAGAAACTGGCGTAGTGCCTGCAACGATCAAGCCGACGCCGTCGACCCCGACGACTCCGCGCGCCGCGCTGGCGCCGACGGTGAGCGACGAAGCACTGGCGGCGCTGGACAATCGGCCCGCCATACTGTTTCCGGTACAGGCCCAGGTGATGGGATTCGCGCAAACCACGGTCACGGTCAAGGGCGCGCTGGGGGCCGAACTGGAACTGCGCGTCAATGGCGAGGCTCTGCCGGCAACGCGCATCGGCCGCCTGCGCACGCTGGAGTCGCAGGCGCTGCAGGTAGCCGACTACATCGGCGTCAATCTCAAGGCGGGCAGCAATACGCTGGAACTGGTGCAGCGGCGCGTCGATGGCGGCGCCAGCAATGCCCCTGCCATTGATGCCGGCCGGCACAGCATCACGGTCACGGCACCGGGGGCGCTGGCGCAATTGCGCCTGCTTGGCCCGGGCAGGCCCTTGGCGGCCGACGGCAAGTCGTCGGTGCGCGTGACGATCGAGCCGCTCGACGCCGCCGGTGTCAGCGTCACGACGCCAACCCTGGTCACGCTGGACGCCAGCCGGGGCCGCTGGCTGGTGCGCGATCTCGACCCGGATGAACCGGGCGTGCAGATTTTTGTCGAGGGCGGCTCGCGGGTGGTCGAGCTGGAATCGCCCGCTGAGACCGGCGACCTGCTGGTGCAGGTGGTTGCCGGTCCGGCGCGTGCCCAACTGAAGCTGGTTTTCAACCCTGATCTGCGACCACTCATCGCGGTGGGCCTGATCGAAGGCGTCATCAACCTCAGCCGCCTGGGCAGTGGCGCGATCCAGCCGGCGCGGCCCCAGGATGGCTTCGAGCAGGCGCTGCGCAACCTGAGCACCGATTTCGACCATGGCCGGGGCAGCGCTGGCGCACGCGCGGCGCTGTTCCTCAAAGGCAAGGTGCTGGGCGACGTGCTGCTGACGCTGGCCTACGACTCGGACAAGGACACCCGCGAGCGCCTGTTTCGCGACATCCAGCCGGGCGAGTTCTACCCGGTGTATGGGGACGATTCGGTCAAGGGCTTTGATGCCCAGTCTACCGGCCGTCTGTACCTGCGCCTGGAGCGTGGCCGCTCCTATGTGCTGGTGGGCGATTTCAACACCCAGACCGAGCCGCGCCTGACCAATGGAGCCACGCCGCCGGACGAACGCCGTCTGGGCCAGTTCAGCCGCAGCCTGAACGGTGCCCGGGTACACGCCGAAAGCGAGGACGGCAGCCGCAGCGTGACTGCATTCGCGGCGCAAACGAGCAGCCGCCAGGTGGTCGATGAGGTGCCGGCCCAGGGCATCTCGGGGCCGTATCGGCTCAGCCGCATCAGCATGGTGGCCAACAGTGAAAAGGTCGAACTGCTGACGCGTGACCGCAGCCAGCCCTCGCTGATCCTGCGCACGGTGGTGCTGGCGCGTTTCGTCGACTATGAGATCGAATCTCTGAGTGGCGGCATCTTGTTGCGCGCGCCCCTGCCCAGCCTGGACGCCGGTTTCAATCCCCATTCGCTGCGTGTCACCTATGAAGTCGACCAGGGTGGCGACAAGACCTGGGTTGGCGGCGTGGCGGCTCGCATCGATGTGACCGAGCGCATCACGCTCAGCGCCGCAGCCGTGCGTGACAACGATCCGCAGCATCCACTGGGTGTGCAAAGCGCAGGCGCCAGTGTGCGATTGGCGCCAGGCACCACGTTGGCGGCCGAAGTGGCGCGCACCGCCTCGGCTGTCACCACGCCCGGCGGCATCATCAACGACGGCATGGCCGGGCGCATCGAGCTGCGGGTCGATGCGAAGGAACTGCAGGCCCAGGCCCAGTTGATCCGGGCCGAGGTGGGCTTTGACAATCCGAACGCGGGTGTGACCCGTGGTCGCCAGGAGTTGAACGCCAAAGCGAGCTACAAACTCAGCGAAACGACCACCGTCAAGACGGAATTGCTGCGCAGCCAGGATC
>JBBKVW010000049.1:0-46155 GCA_037968655.1 Burkholderiaceae bacterium | reverse complement strand
TCCTGCACGATCTGCTGGGGAGTCAAGGAAGTCAAGGAAGTCATGGGAGAAGGGTTCATGCGTGATGGCCGTCCAGATCGTGGTCAGGGCAGGGTTTCAATGGTGTGGTGCATGTTGGTGTAGATGCATAACTCGCCAGCGATCTCCAGCGACTTGCGCACGATCTCGACGGCCGACAATTCGGTGTGGTTCAAAAGCGCGACCGCTGCGGCCTGGGCATATGCCCCGCCCGATCCGATGGTGACGATGCCGTTCTCGGGCTCCAGCACATCGCCATTGCCGGTGATGATCAGCGAGGCGTCCTGGTCGGCCACGGCCAGCATCGCTTCCAGGCGCCGCAGCACCCGGTCGGTGCGCCAGTCGCGCGTCAGCTCGATGGCCGAGCGCACCAAATGGCCCTGGTGCTTCTCCAGCTTGGCCTCGAAGCGCTCGAACAGCGTGAACGCGTCGGCAGTGGCCCCGGCAAAGCCGGCCAGCACCTTGCCGTGGTAGAGCTTGCGCACCTTGCGTGCCGTGCCCTTGACCACGATATTGCCCAGCGTTACCTGTCCGTCGCCGCCGATGGCGACCTCGAATCCGGTGGCGGTCTTGCGCCGCACACTGATGATGGTTGTTCCGTGAAATTGTTCCATGCTGCTCGCAAATTCAGGCCCGGTTCCGGGCTCGTGTCGAATGTCCTGCCCGGACAGCGATTGATCGCGCCGGGGAATCGAGCTTGCTTGTGTTGACCGGTCTAATTGGACCGCATCACAATTCGCGCGTGCTCGTTGATGCCGATCACGCCAAAAAACGCGGCAACAAGCCGATGTACATCGTGAAACTGGATCTGGCAGCCTTCGGCCTGTACATGCGCGGCCCAGTTCAAGATGCTGCCTGCGGCCGAAAAATCAACCCGTATCAGGTTCGCGCACGACACCACCAGTCGCATCGATTCGCCGCGCGCCAGTTCCAGCTTGTCCAGTGCGTCCGTGGCTTCGCCCAAGAGCTCGCCCGAGAGCTCGGCTATCGTCGCCTGGATCGCGTCCAGGCCCATGTGAATAGTCGCTGCGTGCGTATATTCTGGTTGCGGGCCCGCTTCCTGGGCAATGTCTTGCGCCTGGCTAGCCTCGGACTCGGCCGATGCGCTCAAGGCCCCGGCAACGGTGGCGCTGCGATAGCTGCAAACGGCGTCCTGCCAGGCCGGCGGCGAGACCTCAAAGGTGACGCAATAGTCCAGCGCCACCAGCTCGAAATCATCCTGCATACCCATGACACGCAGTGCGTCCAGCCGCAATTTCCAGGGCGCCTGGCCCTTGCCCGGCTGGCCCGAAGGCGCTAGTTGACGCAATGCGCGTTCCAGATGGCGGGCGCCTGTAAACCGAAGCTCGACGCTGCGCTGGCTCCACTGCTCGAACAAGGCAGCGAAAGGTGCGACCGCTTCGGTCTCGATCGTGCTCAGATTGCTCCAGTCCAGCAGCCAGGGCGACTCGACATTGGCCAGCGCCAGCTGCAATTCATCGGCAGTGGTCGCGGTGCAATGGGCCGGGCAGACCCAATTGGGTTCGAGCAGCAGGCGCGAGGGCCTGGTGCGCACATGTGCGCTGGAGCTACTCCTGCCGACTGCCTCGGGCATGGAAAACCAGGTCGGCGCCGAGCGGCCGAAACGTTGAGCGAATGTGATTGCGACGCCTTCGAACTGCAATTGCTGACCGGTTGCGCGATACAGATCCAGCAGGGCCGCGGCCCAGCGCATCGCCTGATCCAGCGCAACAGAGGGGTCTTGCAGGGCCGATTGCAGGCTGGACTCGGCGCCAGCGTCATCGCCATTGGCAAAGCGGATGGCCGCCTCCTCCATTTCGGAGTCGGTCATGCCGTTGACCAGTTCAACCGCGTGCGAGCGCGAATGAATGAATCCATGACCGTCGCCTATCTTTTGGCCGGCACGTGCATCGATCGTGGCGCTGCTGGGGCCAAACCCGGAGTTGTCTTCGGTCGGGGGGAAATCGGATGATTCGTTGCCCGACAGCGCAGCCTCGGACCGCATCGGGCTCAGGCGGGTGGGCGCATAACCCATGTCGTCGACCACATCGGTCGCATCCGGCTTTTTCGGGGCCGCTTCTGTGACCGGCTTGGGTACACCAGAACTCTTGCCTTGCCACCACTGGTTGGACATCTGGGCTTCGATTTCGTCGATCTTCTTGATCGTCATCGCCCGCTCATCCGAATTGTTGGGAAGGCTGCTCTGGAAATAGGAGGGCCGCCCGGACATTTCTGCGTTAACGCCAGGATCGCGGCTGCGCAGGCGGCGCAACTGGTCGAACTCACGCTTGCGGACAAAGTCGTTCTGCCGCTTGCGCTCGATCATCTCCTTGAGCGCCTGCTTGCTGTAGCCGGCGTCCGGCTCTGGATCCTGCTTGTCCAGATCGGTCCAGTTGGTGGTCGGATTGCGAACGAACTTCGCGACCTTGGACAGCAGGCTGGGGTTGTTTTCTTTGGTTGACATGGACAAGGCAGGGTGTGCGAAAGATTCTACGTGTCTGCCCTGCAATGCTTTATCGGCTAATCGCCGAACATCTTTTGCTTGAGTTCGCGCCGCTGCTGTGCCTCAAGCGACAGCGTGGCAGTCGGGCGTGCCAGCAGCCGCCCTACGCCAATCGGTTCGCCTGTCTCGTCGCAATAGCCATAGTCGCCGGAGTCGATGCGCGCAATCGACTGCTCGATTTTCTTGAGAAGTTTGCGCTCGCGGTCACGGGTGCGCAGTTCAAGCGCATGCTCCTCTTCAATAGTGGCCCGGTCAGCCGGGTCCGGGACCACCACCGTGTCTTCACGCAGATGCTCCGTCGTTTCGCCGGCGCTGGCCAGAATCTCGCGCTTGAGCAGCGACAGCTTGAGCCGGAACGCCGCCATCTGCTTGTCGTTCATGTACTCCGTATCGGGCATGGCCAACAACTCGGCATCACTCAATTGGTCCGCCGGTTTCGATTTCCAGTTGTTGGCCAGCTTGGGGTCCTTGCGTGCCGCCGATGGCAGGGCCGGAATGATGACCGGCGTAGCCGGCAACGGCGCGTAACTGGCCTTTGCTGCGGTGGATGCAACAGACTGCGCCATCGACGGCACTGTCAAGGATGCCAGCCGCGATGACGGTCGTCCCGTGCGCTGGGGCACGCCGGAGGCCGTCATGACGGTTGTGGGCGGCATGACCCGGGTCTCGGACTTGGGCGCGGCCGGGGCTTTGCTGGCAGTGGTGGGCTGAACTGTCTTGGCAGGAGCGCTCTTCTTGGCGGCAACCGTCTTGCCAGCGCTTGCCGGGGCCGGTTTTGCCGCTGGCTGCTTGCCTGCGGGGCTGGCCTTTTTAGCCGGCGTCTTGACTGGCGCCGGGGTCGCTGACTTCGCAGTTGGGCCAGGGGCCGGCTTCTTGACGACGGTCTTGCTGGCCGGCTTTGCAGCCTTGGCTACCGGCTTGGTGGCCTTGGCAGGTGTTTTCGCGGCCGTCTTGGCCTTCGCTGGCGTGGCTTTCACTAATGGACTCCTCGCAGAATTCGTCTGCCCTTGGGTGTTGTTGTCAGGCTTGCCACAAGCCGACACCGTCACCCGCAATTACAGGAAGTCCGGCATCGGACAGATGGCTGCTACGGCTGCCCCCATGCACGGACTTTGGCGCGCGAGTGTACCCCCTTATCGTCAGCTGCCGCCGAAAATCGAGTCATCCGATGCGTTGGCGCGCCCGGCTCCCGCCGACGGCCATCAAACAAGGCATTGCTCCATGCCTTGCAGAAATATGTCCCTGGGCAGATCAATGCCGATGAAGACCATCTTGCTGTTGCGCTGCTCATCGTCCTTCCATTGCGGCCCCAGGTCGCTGCCCATCAACTGGTGCACGCCCTGGAAAATCACCTTGCGGTCGGTGCCTTTCATATGCAGCACGCCCTTGTAGCGCAGCATGCGCGGGCCATAGATGTTGACGATGGCGCCCAGGAAGTCTTCCAGCTTGGCCGGGTCGAAGGCGCGATCGGACTTGAATACAAAGCTTTTCACATCGTCATCATGGCGGTGATGGTGGCCGGCCCCATGCTGGTGTGAGGGGTGATCGCAATGTTCGCCGTCCGCGTGGTCATGTCCGTCATGGTCGTGATCATGCGCCTCGTCCTTCAGAAAATCCGGGTCGATCTCCAGCTTGGTGTTCAGGTTGAAGCCGCGCAGGTCAAACACGTCGGCGATCGGCACTTCGCCAAAATGCACGGCTTGTTGGGGTGCGCGCGGGTTCATGTGCTTGATGCGGTGCATCAGCGCATCAAGCGCGTCCTTGGCCACCAGGTCGGTCTTGCTGATGAATATCTGGTCGGCAAATCCGATCTGGCGGCGTGCCTCCTGGCGGTCATTGAGCTGGTTCTCGGCGTGTTTGGCATCGACCAGGGTCAGGATCGAGTCGAGCAGGTAGCTCTCGGCGATCTCCTCGTCCATGAAAAACGTCTGCGCTACCGGGCCCGGATCGGCCAGGCCGGTGGTCTCGATCACGATCCGGTCAAATTCGATCTCGCCGCGCCGCTTTTTGGCCGCCAGGTCCTGCAGCGTGCTGCGCAGGTCTTCGCGGATGGTGCAGCAGATGCAGCCATTGCTCATCTGGATGATCTGCTCCTTGACATCGGACACCAGGATGTCGCTGTCGATGTTCTCCTCGCCGAATTCGTTCTCGATTACGGCGATCTTCTGGCCATGGGCCTCTGACAGCACGCGCTTGAGCAGTGTCGTCTTGCCCGAGCCGAGGAATCCGGTGAGTATGGTTGCGGGGATGAGGCTCATGCTGGGCTCCTGTAATACAAACTGTCGATTGGCGCCGGCGCGGGCGCCTTGTCATGTGCGCGCCGGATTGGCAAAAGCAAGCTCGGAAGTTTAGCGAGCAATTGAATTGCACTCATTTGCGCACCACGACAAGCCCCTTCAGGTATTCCCCCTCAGGAAACTGGATCGTCATCGGATGGTCGGGTGCGCCGCCCAGGTGGCCGGTGATGTAGCCGTCGACTCCGGCATCGATACCCGCGCCAGCCACTATCTTGTGGAACAGGTCGACGCTGATGCCGCCGGAGCAGGAAAAGGTGAACAGCACGCCGCCGGGCTGCAGTATCTTCAGCGCCAGCCGATTGATGTCCTTGTAGGCTCGCGCGGCACGCTCGGCATGCAGCGCAATGGGCGCGAACTTGGGCGGGTCGAGCACGATGGCGTCGAACATTCGGCCCTCGGCGCCGAATTGGCGCAGCGCAGCGTTGACGTCGGTCTCGTGCAAATCGTAACGTTCTGCGGCGAATCCGTTGCGCTCCAGGTTGTCGCCGGCCATTGCCAGCGCGCTGGCCGACGAGTCGATCGAGGTCACATGGCCGGCCTGGCCATGCAGTGCCGCCACGCTGAAGCCACCGGTATAGCAATAGCAATTGAGCACTGTCGCAAACTTCCGGTGCCGCGCCGTGCGCGCAAACAACGCGCGGCTGTCGCGCTGGTCCAGGTAAAAGCCGGTCTTGTGGCCCTGGGCGATGTTCAGGCCCAGTTGCCAATCATGTTCGCGGATCACCAGGTCGGTCGGCCCGTCGCCACGCAGCCAGCCGGTTTCGGGCTCCAGTCCCTCGCGTTTGCGGCTGCTGGTGTCGGATCGTTCGTACAGCCGGCCGAGACCGCTATGTTTGAGCAGGGCATCGGCCAGCGCCGCCTTGTGCCGTTGCACGCCGGCCGACTGGAACTGGGCCACCAACGTGTTGCCATAGCGATCGACGACCAGGCCAGGCAGGCCGTCGGATTCGCCATGCACCAGTCGCATCGCGTCGCTGTCGATGGCAAAGCGGCTGCGCGCCGCAATCGCCGTCGCGCACGCAGCATCAAAAAAGGCGGCGTCGATCCGCTGCAGGGCGTCAAAACTCCAGACCCGGGCGCGGATGCGCGACTGCGGGCTGTAGGCCGCCCAGGCCAGGAAATCGCCTGCGTGTGACTCGACCCGCACGGTTTCGCCGGCGTCCGCGCTGCCTTTGGCAATGGCCGATTCAAATATCCAGGGATGGCGGCGCAGCAAGGAGCGCTCCTTGCCAGGGTGCAGGCGCAGTACTTTCATGGGCTCGATTGTGCTGTCAGTCGCATGGCCGGGCGCAACGGCCGGATCCGCCGCTGGTGGCGGCAGGGCTAGCTGGTCAGTGGTGGCTTGCGCCGTGCCCGCGGATGTGCCGCGTCATAGGCCTTGGCCAGGTGCTGGAAATCGAGCCGGGTGTAGACCTGGGTCGTCGTGATGTTGGCGTGGCCCAGCAGTTCCTGCACCGCGCGCAGGTCGCTGCTCGATTGCAGCACGTGGCTGGCAAAGGAATGGCGCAGCATGTGGGGATGCACCGGCACGGGAAGGCCACTGCGCTGGCTGCGCTGCCGCAGGCGCTGCCAGACCGATTGGGCACTCAGGCGGCTGCCATGGCGCCCGATGAACAGGGCTGCATTGTCCGGATGCGGCGCCGTCGCGCGCAGCGCCAGCCACTGCTGCACCGCCTGCACCGCCGTGCTGCCGATCGGCACGCTGCGCCGCTTGGATCCTTTGCCCAGCACATGTGCCTCGCCGGCGGCAAGATCGAGCCAGCCGCGCGCCTGGGGGCTGGCGGCCGCATCGAGCCCTACCAGCTCGCCCACCCGCAAGCCGCCGCCGTACAGCAGTTCGACGATGGCGGAGTCGCGTGCTTCCAGCCAGGGGTCGGCCCCGGCGTCGCGATAAGCCGCCAGTTGCACCGCATCGTCCACGCTGAGTGCCTTGGGCAAGGGTTTGGCGGCCTTGGGTGCGTGGACATCCTGCACCGGGTTGGAGCTGACCATTCCCTCGCGCCCCAGCCAGGCGTAGAACCCGCGCCAGCCCGACAGGATCAGTGCAATGCCGCGCGGGCTGCGGCCCTGGCTGTGCATCTGCGCGACCCAACGCCGGATATGCGCGTTGTGCACCGCAGGCAGCGCGAGATTGGCACTGGCGGCGAACCCCCAAAGCCTGGCCAGGTCCAGCGCATACAGCGTGACGGTTCGATCGGCAAGCCGCTTTTCGACCCGCACATGCTCCAGGTAACGCTCGACCAGCGGATCCTGCAGCGGCTGCAAGGTTTCCTTGTCGGTAGTGCCCTGCTGCGGCATGGCGCTGCGCTGTTCCGGCTGGGAACTCAATCCTGGCGCAAACGCCCCAGCGCGGCGCTGGCCAGGTCGGCCACATGCTGCAGGAAGTCGGTTCCCATGCCGCTGTTGAAGCGCTGGGCGTCGGGGGAAGACAGCACCAGCATGCCAAAAGCAGGTTGCGCGCCCGAGCCGCCAGCCTGACGCAATGGCAACAGCGCAATCGACGCTGCCGCGGCTGGGTCGGGCAGCCAGGTTACCGCCTCAAAGCCGGTATTGACGCCGCAAAAGGGTTCGGTCAGCGAACTGGCGAACAACTTGGCGTCCTCGGTCACGCCGGTTGCGAAATCGGCGTCCTTGTGCGCATCGGCTACATCCCAGACCTTGATCGTCACCTGTGGCACTGCGAACTGGTCCTGCACCTGATCGACGATCTGCGACGGAACCGATTGTGCGCTGGCATTGCCAAATAGCGACGCGGACCAGCGCAGCAGGCGGTCCGACAGCAGCGCGTTCTCGTTGCCATGGCGGATCATGTCCATCAGCCGGTGTTCCAGCATTTTGATCTTCTCGCGCAGCATTTCGGCCTGACGCTCCTGCAGGCTTACCGCGCGCTTGCTGTGCGGGCTTGTGAGGTGCACGCCGGACAACAGTTCCGCGTGGCGCTCGAAAAAATCCGGGGTGTTGGCCAGGTAGTTGGCGATATCGTCTTCGGTGATCGGGTTGGTGAATGTTTGGGTCATGGTTGTTCTGGTAACTCGATTTCGCCTTCAAAAACTGTCTGGGCCGGGCCTGTCATCAAGACGGCGCTGCTGCCACCATTCCAGCACACGGTCAAATTGCCGCCACGCGTGGCGACATCGACACGCGCGTTCAGCAGCCCCAGCCGGATGCCCGCCACGACCGCAGCGCAGGCGCCGGTTCCGCAACTGAGCGTCTCGCCGGCACCGCGTTCAAACACCCGCAGCGCGATCGATGTGCGGCTGAGCACCTGCATGAATCCGGCGTTGACCCGCTGCGCGAAGGCTGTGTGGTGCTCGATCAGCGGGCCGATGCCCGCGACATCGGTTTTCATCACATTGTCCACCGTGCTGACTGCGTGGGGATTGCCCATCGACAGCACCGCCACCTGCACCGCATCGACCGGGGCACCTGCAGACAAGGGCAGGCGCCATGTCTGCCATTCTCCCTGTGGCGTCTGTTGCAGGCCCTGGCCGCTGAACGGAATGGCATCGATGTCAAATGCCGGGGTGCCCATATCCACGGTGACCCGGCCATCCGGGTCACTGCGCAATTCCAACACCCGGTTCATTGTCTTGACGGTCACCGTGTCTTTGTCGGTCAAGCCATGCTGGCGAACATAGGTCAGGAAGCAGCGCGCGCCATTGCCGCAATGTTCGACCTGCTGGCCGTCGGAATTGTGGATGACGTATTCGAAATCGAACTGTGGCCCGGGTGCGGCGCGCACGCTCAGGATCTGATCGGCGCCAACGCCGAAATGCCGGTCGCCCAGGAAGCGGTACTGGGCGCCGGACAGTCCCAGCAGCTGGCGCGTCTCGTCCAGCACGACGAAATCATTGCCAGCGCCCTGCATCTTGGTGAACCGGATTCGCATCGCGGGATTATCCCCTTATCAATTGGCCTGCTATTGGCATGCATTGCTCGGGCAGGACTGCGAGTCAACGCGTGGACGCACCCGGGCGGCCATCGATTGGCGGCAAAATGCGGCATGGTCCGATCCGGTCAATTGCTGCATATCCAGCGCGATCCTGCGCCGACCCGGCCTGCCGCCACCGTGTTGTTGTTGCGCGATGGCGCGCAGGGCATCGAGGTGCTGATGACCCGGCGCTCGATGACAGCCAGCTTTGCGCCCGGGGCCTACGTGTTTCCCGGCGGTGGCGTCGACCCGGCTGATGCACTGGCCCACCCCCAGGCGCAGCGCCGGGCGGGACAAAGCGATCTGCACCTGACCCAGGCCATTGCTGCGATACGCGAAAGTTTCGAGGAGCTCGGCGTCCTGCTGGCCCGCCATGCCGACGGCTCCATGGTGGCCCATGAAGAACTGGCCGCGCTCGATCGCACGGCGCCACTGGTGAACCAGTGCGCGGCACGCGGCCTGCGTCTGGCTGCAGATGAGGTTTTCGTGCTGGCGCGCTGGATCACTGACCGGGACCTGCCACGCCGCTTCGATGTGCCGTTCCTTGTGGCGCGCATGCCCGAAGGGCAGTCGCCGGTGGCCGACGAGACTGAACAGTTCGAGCCGCTGTGGGTGCGTCCAGTTGATGCCCTGGAGCGCCATGCGGCGGGCAGCTTCTTCATCATCTTTCCGACCATTCGCACGCTGCAGCGCCTGCAGGGCTTTGACACGGTGCAAGCCGTGCTGCAGGCCTGCGCAGTGAACGAGCAGCCGCTGTGGACCAGTTGTCCGCGCGCCGGCTGGCTGGCTGGCAAGGAGGCTCGCTACATGGAGCATGAGCATCCCTATGGCGAACTGGAACTGGTCGCGCCCGACGGACAGATCGTGCATGCGCTGGACTGGCAAAGCCTGCAGCCCGTCCCCTTGCTGCGCAACCTGATGCGGCTGACGGCGCCCAATCCCGGTGCCATGACCGGCCCCGGCACCAACAGCTACCTGATCGGCGACCCGAGCAGCGGATACATCGTGATCGACCCGGGACCGGCCGACGCACAACATGTCGAACGGCTGTGGCGCGCGGCGGGCGGGCAGGTCCGCATGATCGTGTGCACGCATTCGCATGTCGACCATTCGCCGGGTGCCAGGCCGCTGCAGGACTTGTGCGAGCCACGGCCGCCGATTCTTGGCTTGCCCAGCGCAGCGACTGCGCGCGCTGCCAGTAGCTTCGTGCCCGATCACGTGCTGGATGACGGACAGGAGCTGACACTGGCCGGCGCCGACGGAGCGCCCTTGCATACGCTCAAGGTCGTCCACACGCCGGGCCATGCGGCCAACCATCTCTGTCTCGTGCTGTTGCAGGACGGCCTGCTGTTCACCGGCGACCATGTGCTCAATGGCAGCACGACGGTGATCGACCCTCCTGATGGCGACATGAGCGCCTATCTGGAGTCACTCGACAAGCTCAGTGCAGCGTGCGCGGCGCATGGCATTGGCTTCATGCTGCCAGCGCATGGCTACGCCATCGGCCGGCCGAGCGAGGCAATCGCCGCGCTCAAGGCGCACCGGCTGCGCCGCGAGGCCAAGATCGTGCGGGTGATGCAGGAGCATCCCGGCGGTACGCTGGACGACTGGGTCCAGCATGCCTATGACGATGTGCCGCCGCGCATGTGGCCGGTTGCCAAGCGTTCCTTGCTGGCGCATGTGCAACGCATCGGCAGTATGGCCGGGGAGGATTGAGCGGGCGGTGAAACAGTTGCATCCGCCAAGCGCACGGGTGGCGAAAGCATGCGGCAGGAGCGGTTGACGGAAACGCGTGCCCTCAAGAGGCGCGCCCGGTCAGGCGGCGCGCCAGCTCACAGTTCGAAACTGCCTGCGGTCTCACCCAGCACCGACAGGTCCAGCGGTCGCACGGCGCCGATCCAGATTGCACGATCGCGGTGGTCGACCAGGTCGTTGTCGGTGATTGGGTGGATGAATACCACCAGGCCATCGCGGTGCATGGCCAGCCATGGAATCAGGCTGCCAAACAGTTCGGGCTTGAACGCCAGCTGGCAACTCCAGTCCGGGTGCGGGCCGACCGGGCGTTCATGCACCCGGCCCATCTTCAAGGGGAACTCGCGTGCGGCCAGTTCGCACAGGCTGCGTGCCTGCTGGAGGCTGTCGGGACCGAAATAGACATGGGCGTGAAATCCGCGGATGGGTGGGATCGACATGTGGGGGCTCCGGTTCGTCGGGATTTGGATTGTCGGGTGCTGGAGAACAGCCGTTGATCAGAAGGGGGGAAACCGCCCCCAAAACCCAGGCTTTGCCTGGCCCCCCGAGAGGGTGCCGTCGTTCTTGGGGCGGCCCGGCGAACGACTTGAGCGCCGGATTTCGGAACATCGCACCATGCTCCGGATGCACCATCTTCTCAATCAGGATCCGACCCCTTGGCGAATTAAAGTGTGAAGCCCACCGATAAGCCGGATTCTGTGCATCGCGGTTGCCCGCGACGTGACTGCCATTAATCTGGGCCGTCGATCGCCCGACGGCTCGGTGCTACCTACCCGCACACTCCCGGGGGCCCCGGGTAGAGTGGGCAGCGAACTGCCCACCCAACATGTGCCTATTTGGTATTGCTGCGCGTAGAGATTGCCCGTTTCACCCGCCAGGCAGGTTGCCCTTCCTGGCGACTCGTCTCTGTTGCTCTGATCCTCACCTTGGGCCAGCCACTTGCGTGACCGGTTTTCGGTGGACAGCCGTTAGCTGCTACGCTGCCCTGTGCAGTCCGGACTTTCCTCCAGTGCGGTGTTTCCACCCGACGCCGAGGCGTCGTCCCGTGCACGCCAAGCCGAGGCAAGGAACGCGGGGCTTGCACCAGCGACAGTCTGGTGGGCTTCACGGGCCCGATTATCCATTGCAGTGACAATGCAATGGCATGTAATCAACATAGGGAGACCTGACGATGAAAGCCGACAACATCCTGCAGACGATTGGCAATACGCCGCATATCCGCATCAACCGTCTGTTTGGCAGCACGCACGAGGTCTGGATCAAGTCCGAGCGCAGCAACCCGGGTGGGTCGATCAAGGACCGCATTGCGCTCTCGATGGTCGAAGCGGCCGAGAAAAGTGGCGCGCTCAAGCCCGGTGCCACGATCATCGAGCCGACCTCCGGCAATACCGGCGTAGGGCTGGCCATGGTGGCCGCCGTCAAAGGCTACAAGCTGATACTGGTGATGCCCGACAGCATGTCGGTCGAACGGCGCCGGCTGATGCTCGCCTACGGCGCCAGCTTCGAACTGACGCCCCGCGCAGTCGGCATCAAGGGCTGTATTGCCCGCGCCGAAGAACTGCTCGCCGCCACGCCAGGTTCCTGGATGCCGCAGCAGTTCGACAACCCGGCCAATATCGACGCCCACGTGCAGACCACGGCCAAGGAAATCCTGACCGACTTTCCCGATGGACTGGACGCATTGATCACCGGCGTTGGCACCGGCGGCCATCTGAGCGGCTGTGCCCAGGTGCTCAAGGCCCAATGGCCCCAGCTCAAGGTATTTGCCGTCGAACCGGTGGCCTCGGCGGTAATCTCCGGGGGCGAGCCCTCGCCCCACCCGATCCAGGGCATTGGCGCCGGATTCATCCCGACCAATCTCAAGACCGAACTGCTCGACGATGTGATCCAGGTCGACGCCGAGCCGGCGCGCGAAATGGCACGCCGCTGCGCCACTGAGGAGGGCATTTTGGTTGGCATTTCGTCGGGCGCCACCTTGGCGGCGATCGCGCAAAAACTGCCGGAACTGCCCGCTGGTGCACGCGTGCTGGGATTCAACTACGACACCGGCGAACGCTACTTTTCAATCGAAGGTTTTCTGCCGTCTGAATGATTCGCCTGACCGAACTCAAGCTGGCGCTGGAGCACACGCCGGCGGATCTTGAGCAACTGGTATTGCAGCGGCTCGGACTCCCGGCCGAAGACGTCAAGTCCCAACAGGTCTTCAAACGCAGCGTCGATGCGCGCAAGGCGCAGCTGCTGGTCGTCTACATCGTCGACGTCGAACTGGTCGACCCAGCTACCCAGGCGCAACTGCTGCGCAAGGTGGCGGGTCAACCCCATATCGGCCCCTCGCCCGATATGCACTACCAATTGCCGTACCAGGCGTCCGGCCTGGGCGATCGGACAATCGGCGCGCTGCGACCGGTGGTCGTCGGATTCGGCCCCTGTGGCATCTTTGCTGCGCTGTTGCTGGCGCAGATGGGATTGCGGCCGATGGTGCTTGAGCGAGGTCGCAGCGTGCGCCAGCGCACCCAGGACACCTGGGGTCTGTGGCGCAAGTCGGTGCTGGACCCGGAGTCCAACGTGCAGTTCGGCGAAGGTGGCGCCGGCACGTTCTCCGATGGCAAGTTGTGGAGCCAGATCAAGGATCCGCGTTTTCTCGGGCGCAAGGTGATGACGGAGTTCGTCAAGGCCGGTGCGCCTGAAGAGATCCTGGTCGAGGCGCATCCGCATATTGGCACTTTCAAGCTGGTCAAGGTGGTGGAGAACATGCGCCGGCAGATCGAAGTGCTGGGTGGCGAGATCCGCTTCGAGCAGCGCGTGACCGACCTGTTGCTGGAACCGGCTGCGCCCGATGCGCAAGGGCGAAACCTTGCCGTGCGCGGCCTGACCGTGCTGGATCAATGCAGCGGCGCGTCGCACGAACTGCCCGCGCGCCACGTGGTGCTGGCGCTTGGCCATAGCGCGCGCGACAGCTTTGTCATGTTGCACCGGCGCGGCGTGCAGATGGAGGCCAAGCCGTTTTCGATCGGGTTTCGGATCGAGCATCCACAGGGCCTGATCGACCGTGCGCGCTGGGGCCGCCATGCCGGCAACGCAGCGCTCGGCGCAGCCGAATACCGGCTGGTACACCATGCCGCCAATGGTCGCTCGGTCTACAGTTTTTGCATGTGCCCGGGCGGCACCGTGGTTGCCGCCACCTCGGAGCCGGGCCGCGTCGTGACCAATGGCATGAGCCAGTACTCGCGCAATGAGCGCAATGCCAATGCCGGCATCGTCGTGGGTATCGACCCGCAGGATTACCCGCGCGATCTGGCGCGCATGCGTGCGGCGCTGGGTCCCGATGTGCTGGCCAGTGAGGCGTCGATGGCCTCGCATCCACTGGCCGGCATCGTGCTGCAGCGTGAGCTCGAATCGCAGGCCTATGTGCTGGGCGGCAGTGACTACTGCGCGCCAGGCCAGCGCCTGGGCGATTTCCTGGCTGGGCGGCCATCGACAGCGCTGGGCACGGTGGAGCCTTCCTATAAGCCGGGTGTGCGCCTGTGCGACCTGGCACCAGCATTGCCGGCCTACGCAATCGATGCGATTCGCGAGGCCCTGCCGGTGTTTGGTCGCAAGATCAAGGGCTTTGACATGCCCGACGCCATGCTGACCGGTGTCGAAACCCGCACCTCGTCACCGGTGCGGATCACGCGCGCCGATGATTTTCAGAGTGTCAACGTGCAGGGCCTGTATCCAGCTGGCGAAGGCGCCAGTTACGCGGGCGGCATCCTGTCGGCGGGAGTCGATGGTATTCGCGTGGCCGAGGCAATAGCGCAAGTCGCAATGACCTGACGCTGACACGCACATCGCGTCACAAATCGACAGGGCGCTGTGCGCCGCATAGTGCGTGTGCCGCACCGCATCAACAACGGGCAATTACCTACGACCGGGTGCCAACAACGCTGATCGCCAGGCGGAATGGGTGGATGGCGGAGCGAAATAAAGGAGGAGCCCGAAGGGCGGGGGACATTCGCGGAGCCGTCCACCCATCCCGCCTGGCGTACATACCTCCGCCAATCTTCGACATCCACCAACCAAGACAAAAAAAGCAGCCACCCACACCGCTGCTGAATGGCTGTCGGAGCAGCAGGGGCCGCATGGCCCCTGCTGCAATCAGTTGATCGGGGCGTTCTGCAGCGCGGCAATACGCTCCTCAATCGGCGGATGGGTCGAGAACCACTTGCCAATGCCGCCCGCGATGCCCATCGCGGCCATGCTCTTGGGCAGTTCGGCTGGCGTCAGGCCGCCCAGGCGGGCCAGTGCATTGACCATGGGCTGGCGCCGCCCCATCAACTGCGCCGCGCCCGCATCGGCGCGAAACTCGCGCTGGCGCGAAAACCAGGCCACGATGATGGCGGCGACGACCCCGAACAGGATGTCCAGCACGATGGTGGTGACAAAGTAGCCGATGCCGGGGCCCGAGCTGCGCTCATTGCCCTTGTTCAGGAAACTGTCGATCGCATAGCCGATGACCCGGCTCAGGAACACCACGAAGGTATTCATCACGCCCTGAATCAGCGTCATCGTCACCATGTCGCCGTTGGAAATGTGGGCCACCTCGTGGCCGATCACCGCCTCCACCTCTTCGCGCGTCATTCCTTGCAGCAGACCGGTGGACACAGCCACCAGCGCCGAGTTCTTGAAAGCGCCGGTCGCAAATGCGTTGGGTGCGCCTTCGAATATTCCCACCTCGGGCATGCCGATACCGGCCTTGTCGGCAAACTTGCGCACCGTCTCGACGATCCACGCCTCATCGGCATTGCGCGGCTGCTCGATGACCTTCACGCCGGCGCTCCATTTGGCGACCGGCTTGCTGATGAGCAGCGAAATGATCGCGCCGCCAAAACCCATGATCAGCGCGAACCCCAGCAGCGCGCCCAGGTTCAGGCCATTGGCCGTCAGGTAGCGGTTCACGCCCAGGATATTGGCAACAATGCCCAACACCACCACGACGGCGAGGTTGGTCATCACAAACAGCAGGACTCTTTTCATATTGGGTTTATCCGTTGAGGTCCGCTTGGACCGATGGCGAAGATGGTAGGGGCAAAGCCATGGATTTCAAGCCTTGCGGTGCCGTATGCCCACGTCATTTGCGGTTATTGCGACAGCCCAGGATCCTATCGCGCGGGCCGAAAAACAGCCTTGTCATCATAAAAGGCGGGCGCGGCATTCGCCGCCCACCAGCCAGGCACTCCCAACACCGGCAGATGCGCAAACGGCTTGCCGGCCAGCATGTGGGCATCGAGTGCTTGCGCGACCCATGCATCCACATCGGCCAGCGAAGGCTGTTGCAGATCCACGCGGATCACATGGGCAGTGATGGCCTTGCGCGGCGCGTGCAGCTTTTCCAGTAGCGCGTGACCGAACAGCAGCAGTTGGCTGTGCTGCCACAGTGGCCGCAGTTGGCCAAACAGCAACGGCCATTGCTTGGCTTGCAACGCATCCCACAGCGACTGGGGCGCGCAGAGAAAAGCGGCGTTCTCGTCGAACACCGTCAGCGCATCACGCACCGGGCCGCGCACCGGGCGAATGCCGTCGCTGGCGATCTGCCCCGCCTGCAACTGGTTCAGGCGCCGCTTGGTGGCTGGATAGTGGATCCAGCTCAGGCCGTTGAAGAAGTCGTGCAATCCCTCGCGCGTCGGGCAGGTTCCGCTGTGCGCGATGAACTGCTCGTAGGCCATGCCTGGCGCCAGCGCTGTTTGCGGCACGAAGCGCACCGGCGCCGGCGCCGCCTGATTCAGCGCTGTCCATAACGGGGTGCCCGCCGCTACGCTGCGACCGACGCGTTGGCCGACCTCGCGCATCGGGTCGAGCCAGGCGCGACTCCAATCCATCACCGCCCAGGCAGCGGTGATTGCCTCTTGAGCCGACTCGATTCGCACGGCTTGGCCCTGCGTCAGCCGGCCCGCAATTTCCACGGCAGCATTTCGCCGCCCTGCAGCGGCTTGAGCGCGGCATCGCCAAACGGATAGTCCTGCGGCACCAGCCACGATCGACGCTCCAACGTGACGCTGCCGCTATTGCGCGGCAAGCCATAGAAATCGGGCCCGTGCCAGCTGGCAAACGACTCCAGCCGATCCAGTGCTCCGGCGGCATCGAAGGCCTGCGCATACATTTCCAGCGCGGCATGGGCGGTGTAGCAGCCGGCGCAGCCGCTGGCGTGCTCCTTCAGGTGGGCCGGATGCGGCGCGCTGTCGGTGCCCAGGAAAAAACTGGGGTCGCCGCTGGTAGCGGCCGCGACCAGGGCCAGGCGATGGCTTTCACGCTTGAGCACCGGCAAGCAGTAATAGTGCGGGCGGATGCCGCCGGTGAAGATGGCATTGCGGTTGAACAGCAGGTGGTGGGCCGTGATGGTGGCCGCGGTGTCAGGCCCGGCTTCGCGCACATACTGCGCTGCCTCGCTGGTCGTGATGTGCTCCATCACGATGCGCAGTTCGGGGAAATCGCGCCGCAACGGTATCAATTGCTGGTCGATGAAAACCGCCTCGCGGTCGAACAGGTCGATGTCGGGCGACGTCACCTCGCCGTGCACCAACAGCAAAAGCCGCTCTTTCTGCATCGCTTCGAGTACCGGGTAGATGCGGCGCAGATCAGTGACGCCGGCATCGCTGTTGGTCGTGGCGCCCGCCGGATACAGCTTGGCCGCCACCACCATATCGCCCAGGCCGCCACTGCGGCTGGCGCCGGCGCGGCGGATCTCGTCCGTGTGCAGACTGTCGGTCAGATACAGACTCATCAATGGCGTGAAATCCTGCCCAGTGGGTACGGCCGCCCGGATGCGCGCGGCATACGCCTGCGCCTGGGCCACCGTGGTCACCGGTGGCTTGAGATTGGGCATGATGAGTGCGCGGGCAAACTGCGCTGCGCTGTGCGGAACCACCGCGCCGAGCGCCTGGCCGTCGCGCACATGCAGATGCCAGTCGTCCGGACGGGTGATGCGCAGGCTGCCAGGGGTTGCGGGGGTGTCGGTTGCTTGCATGGGGCGGGTCAGTTGTCCAGGGTTGACAGGATCGCGTCGCGCGCGTCGGGTGCCGTCAGGTAGGCCCACAGGGCGTGGGCGTTGCCCTTGCCGGTGCTGCCTTTGGCTGTGCCATTGCCTGCAGCCTTGGATCCCTTGACGGCGCCCCGGCCATTGTCCTGGTTGGTCGGCCGCTCGCGATAGGCACGCACGTCCATGGTGATCTGCAGGCCGCTCAGGTCGGGCGGCAGGGCGCTGACCAGGCGCTTTGCGCGCAGCTCCTTCTTGACCGCGCTGTGCGGCAGAAAGGCCACGCCGTGACCCTCCAGCGCCATCGCCTTGAGGCCCTCGGCCATGTCGGTTTCGTACACACGGTCGAAATGGATCGGCGCGGGTGACTGCTTCAGAATCAGGTCCACCATTTGGCCCAGGTAGGCGCCGGGGGCGTAGCCCAGGTAGGGCAGGGGCTGGCTACTGCGCCCGGGCAGCGTGAACATCGGCGCACCGTCGGGGTCGGGCCTGGTATAGGGCGCGATCACCTCTTCGCCAAGGCTCACCATTTCGTAGCGCTGCGCATCGAGCTGGAACGGATGCGAGCTGTGGTGGTAGGCGATCAGCAGGTCGCAACTGCCCTCGACCAGGCGCAGCACCGCGTCATGCACGTTGAGCGCGATCAGGCGGCTCTTGATCGGGCCGAATTTTTCGCGCAGGTCCGACACCCAGGCCGGGAAGAAGGTGAAAGCCAGCGTGTGCGGCACTGCAAACTCGACCACGTCCTGGTTGCTCGAGCGATGGCCACGCAACATGGCGCGGGTACTTTGCAGCGACTGCAGTATTTCCAGCGACTGGTCATACAGGGTTTCGCCGGCCGGGGTCAGCCGTGTCGGATAGGAGCTGCGGTCCACCAGATCGCTGCCAGCCCAGGCTTCGAGTGACTGGATGCGGCGCGAAAACGCCGGTTGCGTCACATGGCGCAATTGCGCCGAGCGGCTGAAGCTGCGGGTCTCGGCCAGACTGACAAAATCCTCGAGCCATTTGGTTTCCATGGCCGAATTATGCGGTGCGCCAACACGCCATCAGAGCCCGCACCAGTTGCCTGCGCGAAGGCGCGGCTCAGGCCGCCGTGCCGGGAAAAATCCACAGCAGAGCGGCCGTCATGCTGGCGTAGCGCAGGAACTTGCCAATCGCCATGAACAGCAGGCAGGGCCAGAATGGAAAGCGCAACCAGCCAGCGACCGCGCACAGCGGGTCACCCACCACTGGCAGCCATGACAACAGGCAGGCCTTGGGACCCAGGCGCTCCAGCCAGCGCAAGGCACGCACATGCGAGGCCGAGTGGCCGTATTTGTCGACCAGTTGGTGGGTGCCGAACCCCATGTACCAGGTCAGTGCGCCACCCAGCGTATTGCCCGCCGTGGCAACCAGGATGGCGGGCCAGAACAGGGAAGGGTTGATCTTGACCAGGCCGAACACCGCAGGTTCGGAGCCGATGGGCAGCAGCGTGGCCGACACGAACGAGACCACCAGTACCGTGCTGAGCCCATACTCCGGCAAGGCCAGCAATATGATCAGTTGGTCAATCCAGGCTTGCATCGGTGGCCAGAGTATAGGGAGACAGCCCGATGGCCACGCATCGTGCGCGCCGTGAGAGGAATTGCGCAGGGCAAATTTCAATTGCTGAAATTTTGGGCAGTTAGAATCAGGTCGCACCGCGTGGCGCATCCTGCCCGCCAACTCCAAAGAACAACAAATTTGCAATCCGGCACCATGCAAATCGGCCAGTACGCACTTGCCAACCGCTTCATGGTCGCCCCCATGGCGGGCGTGACCGATCGCCCTTTCCGTCAGCTGTGCCGGCGTCTGGGCGCGGGCCATGCGGTCAGTGAAATGGTCACCTCGCGACCCGATCTGTTCAAGTCGCTCAAGACCTCGCGCCGTGCCAACCACGACGGTGAACCGGGTCCGATCGCGGTGCAGATCGCCGGCACCGAGGCGCCGATGATGGCGCATGCGGCTGCCTATAACGTGGACCGTGGCGCCCAGATCATCGATATCAATATGGGCTGCCCGGCCAAGAAGGTCTGCAACAAGTGGGCCGGCTCGGCATTGATGCAGGACGAGGCGCTGGCGCTGTCCATCATCGAGGCGGTGGTGGCCGTTTGCGCACCGCGCAATGTGCCGGTCACGCTCAAGATGCGCACCGGCTGGTGTCAGAGCGTGCGCAACGCGGCGCGCATTGCGCGCGCTGCCGAAGGAGCCGGCGTGCAGATGCTGGCCATCCACGGCCGCACCCGGGAGCAGGGCTATCGCGGTGATGCTGAGTACGACACGGTGACCGCGGTCAAGTCCATGGTGGGTATTCCCGTGGTTGCCAATGGCGATATCGACACGCCGTGCAAGGCGCGTGCGGTATTGCTGGCGACCGGCGCCGACGCAGTGATGATCGGCCGCGCGGCCCAGGGCCAGCCCTGGATATTTCGTGCGATGGAGCACTTCCTGTCCACCGGTATGGAACTGGCGCAGCCATTGGTGGCAGAGGTCAGGCGACTGCTACTTGAGCACCTGCAGGACCATTACACGCTGTACGGTGAGCACATTGGCGTGCTGAGCGCGCGCAAGCACATCGGCTGGTATGTCAGGGGTTTGCCTGGTGGTGAGGCGTTTCGAGCAATGATGAACGGCCTGTCCGATGCCGACAGCCAGATGGCCTCAGTGGCCAGATACTTTGACGAACTGGGGGCGACCATGGACCGGCTGCCCGAAGGCGCACGCGGCATGGGCGACGCGGCGATGACTGCATCCATGGAGACCGCCTGATGAGCAAGAAACACATCGAGGAGTGCGTGCGCACGAGCCTGGAGGGATATTTTCGGGACTTGCGCGGCACCGAACCCGATGGCATGTACGACATGATGGTGCGGGTGGTTGAAAAGCCGCTGCTCGAAGTCGTGATGCAGCACGCCGAACAGAACCAGTCGCGCGCCGCGCAATGGCTGGGGCTCAACCGCAATACGCTGCGCAAGAAGCTGATCGATCACAAGCTGCTGGGCTGAGTACCGATCACACATGTCCATGCCGGGTGAGCAGGTGCTCAATGGCAACACTCAAATCTAAGGTTGGAACAGTTTGTGACCAAGGCATTGATATCGGTATCCGACAAGACCGGAATTGTTGAATTTGCAAGCGCTCTCCAGGCGCTCGGGGTGGAGTTGGTGTCCACCGGCGGCACGGCCCGACTGCTGGCCTCGCATGGCCTGGCGGTGCGCGAAGTCGCCGAGCTGACCGGCTTTCCCGAGATGCTCGACGGACGCGTCAAGACCCTGCATCCGGTAGTGCATGGCGGCCTGCTGGCGCGGCGCGATGTGCCGGCCCACATGCAGGCTTTGGCTGCCCACGGCATCGACACCATTGATTTGCTGGTGGTCAACCTGTATCCGTTCGAAGCAACCGTGGCCCAGCCGGGCTGCACGCTGGAAGACGCCATCGAGAACATCGACATCGGTGGCCCGGCGATGGTGCGCAGTGCCGCCAAGAACTGGAAGGATGTTGCGGTGCTTACCGATGCGTCGCAGTACGCCACCGTGCTGGCCGAGATGCAGCAATCGGGCACGGTATCGCAGCCAACCCGCTTTGCGCTGGCGGTGGCCGCGTTCAACCGCATCAGCCAATACGACGGCGCCATCAGCGACTATCTGTCGGGTATTGGGCCCGACGGCAGCCATGCGCTGTTTCCGGGGCAGACCAACGGGCGCTTTGTCAAACTACAGGATTTGCGCTACGGCGAGAACCCGCACCAGCAGGCCGCCTATTACCGCGATCTGTACCCTGCGCCGGGCTCACTGGCCTGTGCCGAGCAGTTGCAGGGCAAGGAGCTGAGCTACAACAATATTGCCGATGCCGACGCGGCATGGGAATGCGTGAAGAGCTTTTCCGACAATGCCTGCGTCATCGTCAAGCATGCCAATCCCTGCGGCGTGGCGGTGGCGGACAACGCGTTGCTGGCATACACCAAGGCATTTCAAACCGATCCGACGTCGGCCTTTGGCGGCATCATCGCGTTCAATTGCCGCCTGCAAGGGCCGGCTGTCGAGGCGCTGGCCAAGCAGTTTGTCGAAGTGCTGATCGCACCTGATTTTTCCGATGACGCGCTGGCCATACTGCGCAGCAAGCCCAATGTGCGGGTGCTGCGCATCGCGCTTCCCAGTGGCGGTGCCAGCGCCTGGGATCGCGGTCAAAACGCGGTCGACATGAAACGTATCGGCTCGGGCATCTTGCTGCAGACAGCAGACAACCACAGCCTGACGCTGGCGGATCTGAAAATCGTCAGCCAACGCCAGCCCACGCCGGCCCAACTGCAGGACTTGCTGTTCGCCTGGAAAGTCGCCAAATACGTCAAATCCAACGCCATCGTGTTTTGCAGTGGTGGCGCGACGCTGGGTGTCGGCGCCGGCCAGATGAGCCGGCTTGATTCAGCCCGCATCGCAAGCATCAAGGCACAGCATGCGGGTTTGAACCTGCAGGGAAGCGTGGTGGCCAGTGACGCGTTTTTCCCGTTTCGCGACGGCCTCGATGTGGTCGTCGATGCCGGCGCAAACTGCGTGATCCAGCCTGGAGGCAGCATGCGCGATGACGAGGTGATCGCCGCTGCCGATGAGCGCGACGTGGCGATGGTACTGACCGGTGTGCGGCACTTTCGCCACTAGCGCATCGCCGCGAAGGTGGCTCCGCGCGGCCGATGTGGCATCACGCCCGCAACCTGCCCTGGTGACCAGAAGCTAGCGCCAGTGTGTCCTCTCGCCGCGGCCCCGATGGCGCGGATAGCGCTGCTCGATGCGTCCCGGTTGCTGATAGTGCCGATGCCCGAATCCCAGCGACACCGCGGGCAGGCCGATGTACACCGGCGCGGTGTGCACGGGCAGTACATATGATTGGTAATCGACAGTCGAATAGATGGTCGTCATGCCCGGCGCAGCGGCCACCGGCGCCGGCGCAGAGCTGACCGGTGCGATCTGCAGTTGCACCGTCGGGCCGGGATCCTGCGGCATCTGGACGACGTACTGGCGACCAGCATATTCATACACCACGTTGTAGTGCAACAAGCGATTCTCATAGACGGTATGGGTCGTGCATCTTTGCACCTGCTGCGTCTGGTAGGTTCCAGGGCCCTCGATCTGATCGCCAATGATGGCGCCACCCACGATGCCGATGATGGTGCCCACCGCCCGGCCGCCACCGTGCCCGATCGAACTGCCGATCGCCGCGCCGGCGATCGCACCAACCGCCGCGCCCGCACCGTGGCGCTGTAGCGGCACCGCGACCAACTGTTGCTGGCAAAATTGTTGAGGCACCGCAATTTGCTGGATCACCGGCGTGCTGGACAACACGCGTCCGTAATCCTGGGCGCTGGCCACAGCGCACGATGCAATTGCGGCGATCGATACGAGCTGGACTTTCATGGCGCTCTCCCGGGGCTGATGGCTGCTTCGATGCTACGCCCGTCAGCGCCAAATGTGTTGGCGCTGCAGGTAAAGCTGGCGCAACACATACGCGTCGCACCGGGCAGGCTGTCGGCCAAGGCGCCTCGCGCAGGCCAAGGTGGCCCTGGTTGCCTCGGGCCGCGCCAGCCGCTACGCCGCTACAGTGACTTGAATACGTCGCGCGCCGCCGCTACGGTCGCAGCGATGTCGGCGTCCGTGTGGGCTGCGCTGACAAATCCGGCTTCGTACAAAGCTGGCGCAAAGTAGATGCCGCGCTCAAGCATGCCGTGGAACAGGCGGTTGAATCGTGCACCGTCCGAGCGCATGACCTGCGCATAGTTCTGCGGCAACTGCGCGAGCAGGAAGAACCCGAACATGCCGCCTTCGCTGTCCCCGGACAGCGGCACGCCCGCGTCCTTGGCCGCTTGCGTCAAACCTTCCACCAGAGCCGCGGACTTGCCGGCCAGGGCCTCGAAGAAACCCGGTTTGCTGATCTCGGCCAGCGTGGCCAGACCACAGGCAGTGGCCACCGGATTGCCGGACAGGGTGCCAGCCTGATAGACCGGGCCAAGCGGCGCCAGTTGTTGCATGACCGCGCGCTTGGCACCGAATGCGGCCAGTGGCATGCCGCCGCCAATGACCTTGCCCATGATGCTCATGTCGGGCTCGAATCCGGGCAAGGCCTTTGCGTAAACACTTTGCGCACTGCCCAGGGCAACCCGACAGCCGGTCATGACCTCGTCAAACGCCAGCAGGGCTCCGTATTGGGTGCACAGCTCACGGCAGCGTTGCATGAACGCGACACTGGCGCGGACAAAATTCATGTTTCCGGCAATAGGCTCGATTACTACACAAGCCAGCTCATTTCCGTGCAATTTGAAGGCCTGCTCCAACTGCTCCAGGTTGTTGTACTCGAGCACCAGCGTGTGGCTGACAACTTCAGGAGGTACGCCAGCACTGGTCGGATTGCCAAAGGTCGCAAGTCCCGAGCCGGCCTTGACCAGCAACGCGTCGGCATGGCCGTGGTAGCAGCCCTCGAATTTAATCAACTTGTGGCGTCCGGTGAAGCCGCGCGCCAGCCGGATCGCGCTCATGGCTGCTTCAGTTCCGGAACTGACCAGTCGCACCATGTCCATCGACGGCACCAGGCGCACGATGGCTTCGGCCAGTTCGACCTCGCGCTCGGTCGGAGCACCGAAGGAAAAACCTTCGAGCACCGCAGCCTGCACCGCCTGCAACACGGCCGGGTGGCCATGGCCCAGGATCATCGGGCCCCAGGAGCCGATGTAGTCGATGTAGCGCTTGCCTTCGACGTCCCAGAAATAGGCGCCATCGGCACGTCGCACAAAGCGCGGCGTGCCGCCCACGGCCTTGAAGGCGCGCACTGGCGAGTTGACGCCACCCGGAATGACCTTTTGCGCGCGCGCAAACAGGCTGTCGTTTGATTCAGTGCTTGGTGTCATGGGCTGGCAGGTCAAAAAGTGTGGCAGCGTCGCCTGCCTGCTGGTCATCATCCGCATCCGTATCCGGCTGGGCCCAGAACAGGCGGTCTGGAACGATATGCCCCATGCCGGGGCGAAATCCGGCGTCCAGGCAACGATCCAGATAGCCCAGCGCCTCCTTGACCGATTCGGCCAGGTCGCTGCCACTGGCCAGCAAGGCCGCCAGTGCGGCCGACAGTGTGTCGCCAGCGCCGGCAAACGTTGCCTCGAAATGCTCGAAGCGCTCGCTGTACAAGACCGCCTGAGGTGACGCAAGAACGTTTTCGATCTGCTGCTCTGGCGCCAGAATGCCGGTGACCAGTGTGTAGGGAACGCCCTTGTCGCTGGCGGCGCGCGCAATGTCGCGCGGACCCGGGCTGCGCTCCGAACTCCAGTCCGGCAGCAACCATCGCCACAGTGTGCTGTGGTTTCCCACCAACACCGTTGCTTGCGGCAATATCAGTTCACGAAATGCGTCCAGGTACAGGTCGATCTGCACCTCACTCCACCATGACAGGTCCGGCATGTAGGCGATTACCGGCACATCCGAATAGTCTGCTGCGATCTGGGCAATGGCACTCAGATTTTCAGGCGATCCACAAAAACCGATCTTGATTACCTGTGCGCTGACGTCTTCCAGAATGGTGCGCGCCTGCTCGGCCACGGCCTCCTCGTCCATCGCGTGGTGGCCGACGATTTCCGCAGTGTCACGGGCATAGGCGCCTGTGACAACCGGCAAGGCATGGGCGCCGACCGATGCGATCGAATTGATGTCGCCAGCCAGTCCTCCGGCGCCGCTGGGATCGTTGGCATTGAACACCAGAACGCAGGCAGGCAAGATGCCATTGGCATCGGCTTCGGATGCATCGTCGATGGGTGGGGAGGACATGGTCAGAACGGTGCTGCCGCTGGGGCAAAATAGCGGCGGTTCGGGAATACTTGGCGCTGCTCGCCAGGACCGCCTCTATACAATCGTTGCATTCTATTCGAAGGCCCTTTAAGCTGTGAGCGAACCCAAAACCTGGATGTGTCTGATATGCGGCTGGATCTATGACGAAGAGGCCGGCGCCCCCGACGATGGCCTGGCTCCCGGTACCAGTTGGGCCGATGTTCCGATGAACTGGACCTGCCCCGAATGTGGCGCGCGCAAGGAAGACTTCGAAATGGTCCAGATCTGAGTTTCGCCACGAGCGGCGCAGTCTTTTCGTGGAGCTCCCGAGCCGCGGAACAACGTCAACGCAGGAGAGCAAGCGAGTGAATACTACCGGATCCAGTTTTAAAGTCCTGGTCATCGACGACAGCAATACGATCCGGCGCAGCGCCGAAATATTCCTCAAGCAGGGCGGCCATGAGGTGTTGCTGGCCGAGGACGGATTCGACGCTCTGGCCAAAGTCAATGACTACCAGCCACACCTGATCTTTTGCGACATCCTGATGCCGCGCCTGGACGGTTACCAGACCTGCGCCATCATCAAGCGCAATGCCCGATTTGCGCAAGTGCCGGTCGTGATGCTGTCCTCCAAGGATGGTGTGTTCGACAAGGCGCGCGGGCGCATGGTGGGCGCCCAGGACTACCTGACCAAACCCTTCACCAAGGATCAGTTGTTGCAGGCCGTCGGGCAGATTGGCTCGATGGTGGCAGGGGTTGCATGATGCCGATCAACTCCGTGCTGATCATCGACGACTCCAAGACCGAACTGATGTTTCTGACCGACCTGTTGCAAAAGAACAAGATGTCGGTACGCACGGCTGAGGGCGCTGATGAGGCGTTCAAGCGACTCGCCGAGGGCCGCCCTGATCTGATCCTGATGGACGTCGTAATGCCAGGCCAGAACGGCTACCAGCTGACGCGGGCCATCAGTCGCTCGCCCGAGTACACCGGAATTCCCATCATTTTGTGCACCAGCAAGAACCTGGAGACCGATCGGGTCTGGGGTATGCGCCAAGGCGCGCGCGACTACATCACCAAACCGGTCAACCCGGGCGAACTGCTGGCCAAGATCAAGGCCCTGGGCTGAGAGCAGCGCACGAGATGGCCAACCGCGAAGCAATCAGGGACTTACAGACGCGTCTTGCCAGCCGCTTACGAACCGCACGCGACGAAGGGCTGTCGGTATCCTGGCTGGCCGTTACGGCAGGCGGCGCGAATTACTTGTTTCCACTGGCCCAATCCGGTGAAATATTCCCGATTGGCACGCTGCAGTCGGTTCCGTATGCGCAGCAATGGTTTCTGGGCGTAGTAAATTTGCGCGGGGGCTTGTACGGTGTCGTTGACGTGGCCGGGTTCCTGTCCGGTGGCGCAGCGCGAACATCGCCAGGTGCCAGCGGTCAGAAATCGAACACGCAATCGGTGCTGACCTTCAACGCCGCGCTCGACGTCAATTGCGCGCTGTTGGTCGACGGCCTGTCCGGTTTGCGCAACCCAAAGGACTTTGCCGATACATTGCCGCCGGATCCCGACGCGCCGCCTTACTTTGGCAATCGTTTTGCCGATAGCCAAGGGCAGGCTTGGCAAGAGATCAATCTGCAAAGCCTGTCCCAGCATCCCCGTTTCCTGAGCATTGCCGCTCAGGTCCATCCCTGAGGCCTCAACATGTCCGTAGACCGGCTCAACAGTTCGATCACCCATGCGGCGCAGGATTCCAGGCCAGCGGACACTGCCGTCCCGTCTGGCTATACGGTGCCGCCTTCGACGTTTGGCGCCAATGCCAGCGCAACCAATGGTGGGGCGCAAAGCAGCTTGCCGATGCCAAGTGCCGCGCCACAAGGCAAGCACCGCCAGATGCTTTCGCTGGGCCTGGTACTGGGATTGATTCTGGTGGCCGGGGCCGCCGTTTACGCGCTGACACTGCAGGATCCGGCAGGCGCCCTGATCGGTCTGGTCGTGTTGGCGGCAATGGCGCTGGTTGTGTTCTGTGGCCATCACTTGTCCCGGCAGCAACGGACCCAGGGCGCCGGTGACCAGGCGTTGGCGCAGACCCGGATGGACGATGCGGCGCGCCTGCAGCAGGACGCCAAGCGCGTCAACGACGCCAACCAGGCGGCGATCCTGCGCTTGATGAATGAGTTGCAAACTGTGGCCGAAGGTGATCTGACCCAGCAGGCTACAGTGACGGAAGACATCACCGGAGCCATTGCCGACTCGGTGAACTACACCGTCGAGGAACTGCGCAACCTGGTCAGCAGCGTACAGGCGACGGCATCCAAGGTGGCGCAAACCACCTCCGAGGTCGATGCCACGTCGACCGAGCTGCTGGCCGCATCGAACGAGCAGATGCAGGAAATCCAGGCCACCGGCAAATCGGTGCTGGAGATGGCGGCGCGTATCAACACGGTTTCAAGCCAGGCACAGGAGTCTGCGGTTGTGGCGCGCCAGTCACTGGTTGCTGCGGAGTCCGGGTTGGTTGCCGTGCAGAACGCGATCGGCGGCATGAACGCGATCCGCGACCAGATCCAGGAAACATCCAAGCGCATCAAGCGACTGGGAGAGTCCTCGCAGGAGATCGGGGAGATCACCGAGCTGATCTCCGACATCACCGAGCAGACCAATGTGCTGGCACTCAATGCCGCAATTCAAGCCGCGTCCGCGGGTGAAGCCGGCCGTGGTTTCTCGGTGGTTGCCGAGGAGGTTCAGCGCCTGGCCGAACGCTCAGCCGACGCAACCCGGCAGATCACGGCCCTGGTGCGCGCCATCCAGACCGATACCCAGGACGCAGTGGCGGCGATGGAGCGATCGACCCAGGGCGTGGTGGAGGGAGCCAAGCTGTCCGACAACGCGGGCGCGCGGCTCGGCGAGATCGATCAGGTCTCGCGTCGCCTGTCCGAATTAATTCAGCAGATTTCCGATGAAGCACTGCGCGAGGCCACGCTGGCCAATGCGGTGGCCGACAGCATCCAGAATATTTTTGCGGTGACCGAGCAGACCAGCGACGGCACCCGAACCACCGCCGGGCAGGTACGCGAGTTGTCGCGAATGGCCGAGGAACTGCGCCAATCGGTGGCGCGGTTCAAGATCGCCTGATGGCAATCGTCACCACGGGCCCCGGCACAGGAGTCGACAAGCAGATGCAAACACAATCCACGCCAGCGTCGCAAGCGGACGCTGCAGGCAATGACCTCGGCCCCTTGGCCTGGGTGCTCGATGAGTTGCGCAAGTCGCTGGACGGAGCCTGCAAGGCCCTGCGGCGCTTTGTGCGCGATGCCGAGCTGGCGCGCGGCAACGACCTGGCCGAACTCGATGCCAGCCAGTTGCGCATTGCCCGCCAGCAATTGCACCAGGCGGTGGGCGCACTCGAGATGGTCGGGCTGGGAGAGCCGGCCAAGGTATTGCGCGCCATGGAAGCACTGGCGCAGAAGTTCGTGCAGCGGCCCGAGTTGTGCAGTGACGATGCCGCCAACAAGGTCGAGCGCGCCAGCTTTGCCCTGACCGAATACCTCGAGGGCGTGCTCAGGGGGCGCCAGACATCGGCCGTGGCACTGTTTCCGCAATACCGCGAGGTGATGGATCTGGTGGGCGGTGATCGGGTCCACCCGGCGGACCTGTGGTCGCACCCCTGGCGCTGGATCGATGCACCAATACCTGGTGGCGTTCCACCCCTGCACTATGAGGCCAGCTTGCGCGGTCGCGTCGACCAGGCAGTGCTCAAGGTTGTCCGGTCCGGTGATCCGGCCGCCGCCGGCGAGATGGCCCAGATCAGCAAGGGCCTTGCAGTCGCCGAGAACGATTTTGAGCCGCGCGTGTTCTGGAAGATCTGCGCAGCATTTTTTGAAGCCATCCGCTGCAACTTGTGCCCCTCCGATGTGTTTGTCAAACGCACGGCATCCCGGGTGCTGTCGCAATACGCCCAGCTCGCGCGAGGCGACAACAGCGTACCGGAGCGCTTGGGACGGGACCTGCTTTTCTATTGTGCGCATGCCGTGCCGGCGCCTGGTGACGACGCACCGGTCCTGGCCGCTGTGCGCTTGGCCTACAAGCTGCCACCGGAGCGTACGCTCGAATACTCGGTAGCACAATTTGGCCGTTTCGACCCGGCCTTGATGGTGCTGGCGCGCAAACGCATTGCCTCTGCCACCGAGACCTGGGCGGCACTGGCTGGTGGCGACACCGGACGTATCAAACAGGCGTCGGAGCAGTTCGCAGCGGTCGCAGAGTCGATGCAGAAGCTGCATCCCGAGAGCAGCGATCTGGCACGTGCCCTGACGCGGGCGGTCGACCAGTCCGCACGCTCCGGCGAGGCACCCAGTACCGGCGTTGCGATGGAAGTCGCCACGTCCGTGTTGTATCTGGAGGCGGCATACGACGATCAGGATCCGACCGAGACCCAGATGGCACAACGCTGCACGCGATTGGCCCAACGCCTGGACCGGGTCGGCGCAGGCGGCCAGCCTGAGCCGATGGAATTGTGGATGGAGGAGCTGTATCGCCGGGTCAGCGACCGCCAGACCATGGGCAGCGTGGTCGATGAATTGCGCAGCACGCTGGGCCAGGTCGAGCAGTCACTTGACCAGTTTTTCCGCAAGCCGCGCGACCCTATTCCATTGCGCGACGTGCCCAGCCAACTGGGCCAGATGCGCGGCGTGTTTTCGGTGCTGGGTCTGGATCAAGCGTCCATTGCAGCGCGACGCATGCGCGAGAGCGTCGAGCGCTTCCTGGTTGACCAGGTGCAGGACGGCGCTTCGGGCATGTTCGAGAAGATCGGCAACAGCCTGGGCGCGATGGGCTTTCTGATCGATATGCTCAGCTACCAGCGTGCGCTGGCCAAGCAGCTATTTGTCTATGACGAGGATCTCGGCGAGTTTCGGCCGCTGATGGGCCGCGAAAAAGCGCAGGCGATCAGCCCTCCGCTTGTCGCGCCCGCCATGCCGGTGCCGGTTGCCGTGCTACCCGAGCCAGTGGCGGCCCAGGCAGTCGATGCACAAGCGGCCGAGGAAGACGCCGAGATGCGCGACATTTTCCTGGAAGAAGCGCGCGAGGTTGTGCAGACCGGCGTGCAGGCAGTGCGCGCATTGGATGGCGCGCCAGGCGACCTGGGCGAACAGACAACCCTGCGCCGGGCCTTTCATACGCTCAAGGGCAGCTCGCGCATGGTCGGCTTGCAGGAGTTCGGTGAGGCTGCCTGGGCCATGGAGCAATTGGTCAATACCTGGCTGGCCGAACAAAAGCCCGCCAGTGCCGATTTGCGCCAGTTGTGTGGTGATGCCATGCGCCAGTTCGGGAACTGGGTGGAGGACATTGCGGCAGGCCAGGCAAAGCGCTGGTCGGCGCAGACGTTTCGCGATGCGGCCGACGGCTTGCGACTGCACGACCAGCGCCTGGCGCTGGAGCCGCCGCAGGACGCAGTGCCAGCGACAGCGTGGGCGCCGCCTGAGCCATCACGCGAGGCAGTGGATGTGGCAGCGCCGGTCCTTGATCAGGCGCCAGAGCCAGGGTCAGCTACACGCGAGGACGAACTTGCCGCCGAACCGGCTGCCGAGGCGCATCCCGAAACGGTTTTTGCCGATAGTTTCGATCCGATACAGGTACAAGTTCCTGCGCCGACAGAGCCGGTGTCCAAGCTGCCGGTATTCGAACCGGTTGATTCAGAGTTGCCGATTTCAGAGCTGCCGATTTCGGAGCTGCCGATATTTGAGCAGTCGCAGACTCCGCCCGATTCGATCATTGCGGAAATTGCCAGGCCCGAGTTTGCGGCCACCGATCTTTTCAGGTCATCGAGCCTGCCGGGTGAAGCGGCCGTGCCGATGCCGGCTGAGCCAGTGCCTGAGCCAACAGCCGAGACAGCGGCACCGGTTCTCGAACCAGTGACCGGGTCTTTGGTCGAATCGTTGCCACCGGAACAGTCCGACGCAGCCGAACTGCCGCTTGACGACGAGGCTAAAAAAAAAACTGGTTCGCACGACTCGTCGCTCGCATCCTTCGGCTTCGGTTTTGGTGAGTCCGATGCGTTGCCGCTGGACGCGGATGCGCCAGAGACGACGGCATCCGCGGCCCTGCTGGCAGACGACGGCGGTGCACCCTCTGTCGGGATGTCGGAGCGCGCAGGCGCGGCTGAAGGCACGATCGATGGTGACGATGCCGAACTGAGCGCGGAGCGCGATGAGCAGGTCAAGGTCATCGGCGACCTGCGTATCGGCATTGCGCTGTACAACGTCTACCTCAACGAAGCGGACGAGTGGTCGCGCCGCCTGCTGACCGAGCTCAGCGAGTGGTCACTGGAATTGCACCAGACCGTCCGTGACTCGACCGTCGGACTGGCCCATTCGCTGGCCGGCAGTTCCGCAACGGTCGGATTCTTCGCGGTGTCCGATCTGGCCCGCATGCTGGAACAGGCTTTGTTGCATGTGCAGATCCATCGCAAAGGTCTGCCCGAGCATGCCCGGATCTTCAACCTGGCGGCCGAGGAAATTCGCCGTCTTTTGCACCAGTTTGCTGCCGGATTCCTCAAGTCTGCCGACCCGGCGATCACGCCAGCCCTGCGCTCGGTATTGCACACCGATCTGCTGGGCGAAGATTTTGCAACCCGCGAGGCCACTGGAGACATCGGCTTGGCGGACGCCGGCATGCAGACTGGCGCGGCCCAGCTGATCGTGGCTGCCGACGAGTATTCCGACGCGGTCGACGCGCTCGACGCCGACCTGTTTCCGATTTTCGAGGAAGAGGCGGCTGAGCTGTTTCCCAAACTGGGGGCGGCCTTGCGCCAATGGCTGGACGAGCCGGAAGACCGGGCTGCGCGCACCGAGGCGCTGCGGGTATTGCACACGCTCAAGGGCAGCGCGCGGCTGGCCGGGGCGATGCGATTGGGCGACATGACGCACCGCATCGAGTCGGCGATCGAGTCCATCGGTTCGGAATCGGTGTCGGCCAGCCGCGTCGAGCCGGTGCTGGAGAGCTTCGACCACTTGCTGGCATTGTTCGACGGCCTGAGCGCATTCGCGCGCCAGCGCGAGGATGCGCCGCAGGCCCAGGCGGCGCCCGAAACCTCCGCTACGGTGATGGTCGACGTGGCCCGCGAGGCGCCCCGGCATGTCGCGCCGGCCGTTGCCGAGCGGCGAAACCGTGACCGCATGGGCGGCACTGCCACTCCGGTTCGTGCAGTCGCCGCGCAAAGCGTGCGGGTATCGGCGCCCTTGCTCGACCGGCTGATCAATCAGGCGGGCGAGGTGATCATCACGCGCTCCCGAATGGACGGCCGCGTCGCCCAGATGCGGGCCTCGCTCAAGGACCTGGCAGGCAATCTGGATCGATTGCGCGAGCAACTGCGCGAGATCGAGATGCAATCCGAGACCCAGATGCAGTCGCGCATGGCGCAGGCCAAGGACCAGGCGCGCGAGTTCGACCCGCTGGAGTTCGACCGCTTTACCCGGGTCCAGGAATTGACGCGCATCATGGCCGAGTCGGTGTCCGACGTGGCGACGGTACAGCGCCAGCTGCAGCGGGCCATGCAGGGCGCCGAAGATGACCTGATCACGCAGGCGCGCCAGGCGCGTGAACTGCAACGCGACCTGCTGCGTACCCGCATGATCGAATTCGAATCGGTGTCCGAACGCCTGTATGGCGTGGTGCGCCAGACCGCCAAGGACGTCGGCAAGCAGGTTCGGCTGGATATCGAAGGCGGTTCGATGGAACTGGACCGCGGCGTGCTCGAGCGCATGGTGCCGGCGTTCGAACACATGCTGCGCAATGCGATCGATCACGGCATCGAAACGGCCGCAGTGCGGCAGGCCGCAGGAAAGCCAGCCGCGGGCGCCATCACCATTTCCCTGCACCACGAGGGCAATGATGTCTCGGTGGTGTTCGCAGATGATGGACGCGGGCTGGACCTGGACCGCATCCGCGCCAAGGCCCTGGCCAATGGCCTGATTGCGCAAGGGCAGGCGATGGGCGAGGATGAAACCGCGGACCTGGTTTTCGCAGCCGGCTTTTCGACGGCCGAGAACGTCACCGAACTGTCGGGGCGCGGCATCGGACTGGACGTGGTGCGCTCCGAGGTCAACGCGCTGGGCGGTCGGATCGAAACCACCAGCGAGCCGGGGCGCGGCACACGCTTCAAGCTGGTTGTGCCGCTGACAACGGCAGTGACACAGGTCGTGATGCTGCGCCTGGGCGACATGTCGATCGGCGTGCCCTCGCACCTGGTCGAGATCGTGCGCCGGGTGCCGGCGCCCGAAGTCGAGCAGGCATACCAATCGCATATGTTTGGCCACGGCGGCGAGCAGATCGCTTTTTTCTGGTCGGGCGCATTGCTGCAGGTCTCGGGCCTGAGCAACACGCCGTCGCAGCGCAGTTTGCCGGTGGTGGTGTTTCGCAGTGCCGGCCGGCGGGTCGCGGTGCAGGTGGACGAGGTGCTGGGAAACCAGGAGGTGGTGGTCAAGCACCTGGGGCCGCAGCTGTCGCGCATGCCAGGCCTGACCGGAATGTCGGTGCTGGCCTCCGGTGCCGTGGTGCTGATCTACAACCCGGTTGCGCTGGCCACCGTCTATGGCGAGGCGGCGCTGCAGTTGCAGGGCAGTGCGCGCGCGGCGCTGGCGGCACGGGGCACGCCGGGCCAGGACGCAGCCGGCGCCGGTGGTGGCCAGGGCGTGTCGGCCGGCACTGCCAACACGCCCCTGGTGATGGTGGTGGACGACTCGATCACCGTGCGCCGGGTCACCCAGCGCCTGTTGTTGCGCGAGGGCTATCGCGTCGTGCTGGCCAACGACGGGTTGCAGGCGCTGGCGCATCTGCAGGATGAAAAGCCGGCGGTGGTCCTGTCCGACATCGAGATGCCGCGCATGGACGGGTTCGACCTGGCGCGCAATATTCGGGGTGACGATCGTCTGCGCGACCTGCCCATCATCATGATCACCTCGCGCATTGCCGAGAAGCACCGTGAGCATGCGCTCCAGCTGGGCGTGGACCATTATCTGGGCAAGCCCTATTCGGAGGAAGAATTGCTGGGGCTGATCCGCCACTATTGCGCGGTGCCGATAGAGGCCGACAGTCTGCAGTGAGCCGCGTCGGGCGCGGGCCCGGATCAGTCGTGCGCGTGTGTCGGCGTCGCCTTGGCCTCGCCCTTGCGCACCACTGCATAGCGCTCCAGCGTCTGCGCACGCGCGAGTTCGTGCTCCACCAGCGGCAACGGGTAGTTGTCGCCAAGTCGTACGCCGGCTTGATCCAGTTCCTCCTTGCTGCAGTTCCAGGGCGCATGGATCGCCGCCGTCGGCAACCCGGCCAACTGGGGCAGGTAGCGCCGGATGAACTTGCCATGGGGGTCGAACCGCTCGCTTTGGCGCACCGGATTGAAGATGCGAAACCAGGGCTGCGCGTCGCAGCCGCTTGAGGCCACCCACTGCCAGCCGCCATTGTTCGCCGCAAGGTCGAAATCATTGAGTTTCTCGGCGAAGTAGCGTTCGCCCCAACGCCAGTCGATGCCCAGGTCCTTGACCAGAAAGCTGCCGGCCACCATGCGCAGGCGGTTGTGCATGTAGCCGCTCTGGTTGATCTGCGCCATCGCCGCGTCGACGATGGGGTAGCCGGTGCGTCCTTCGCACCAGGCCTTGAACAGCTTGTCGGCCCTGGCTCCGCGGACCCAGCGTATGGCGTCGAACGCGTGCTTGAAACCGGACTGCGCCACATGCGGAAAATTGGCCAGGATCTGAAAATAAAACTCGCGCCAGACCAGTTCGCTGAGCCAGACCGATGCGCCAGCACTCCCGGCAATGCTGGCCTGCAATGCGGCCGCGGCGACGCGGCGGATCGAGATCGTACCGAAGCGCAGATGCACGCCCAGATAGCTCGGGCCCTTGACGGCCGGGAAATCGCGCGTCGCATGGTATTGGTCCATGCGCTCGAAGAACTCGGCAAACAACGTGCGGGCGCCGCTGCTGCCGGCCGCAATGGGCAATTGCGCCAGGTTGGTCGGCTCGAACCCGATCTGCTGGAGCGATAAAAATTCCTGCTGCATAGCCTTGGGCCGGGGCGCCAGCGCGTCGATGTGTGCCAGCGTGTCGTGGCTGCGCAAAAGGTGTTCGTCCACCAATGCGAGCCAGGCTTTTTTGTAGGGTGTGAATACGGTGTAGGGCGTGCCACCGCGCGTCAGCAACTCGCGGCCCTCCAGCACCACATGGTCCTTCACGGTATGCAAGGCGATGCCGGCCCGGGCCAGCGCGCCCAATGCCATGCGATCGCGTTCGAGCGCCAGCGGCTCGTAGTCGTGCGCGGCGAATACCGATTGGGCGCCCAGCGCACGCGCCAGCGACACGATCTCGTGCACCGCATCGCCATGGCGCAGCAACAGTCCGGTTTCCGGATTCTTGCTGGCATCGCGCAACGCCTGGTCCAGGTCCTGCAGCGAGCCGTGGATGAATTCGACCCGTCGGTCCGCGTGCGGCAGCGGGTCCAGGATGGCACTATCGAACACGAAGGCGCAATGCACATGGCGGCACGATTGCAGCGCCAGGTGCAGCGCGGCGTTGTCGTCGATGCGCAGGTCGCGGCGCAACCAGACCAGTCCGGTATCGAATGTCTTGCTCATGGGGGCCGTTAAAATTGCGACATGTCCGCCGATTCTGCGCCCATCAACCTGACGAATCATTTCCTGATCGCCATGCCCGGGCTTGACGATGCGGCATTCGCGCGCAGCGTGGTCTATGTCTGCGAGCACAGCGAACGCGGCGCGCTGGGGCTGGTGATCAACAAACCCAGCGACATCAACCTCAAGGGGCTGTTTGACAAGGTGCAATTGCCGCTGGGCCGTGATGACCTGCAGCAGTTGCCGGTGTTCCAGGGTGGCCCGGTGCAGACCGATCGCGGTTTCGTGTTGCACGAGGCATTCTTCGCCGAGGCCGACAAGCCGGAGGAATCGGTTTACGCCTCCACCATGTCGATTCCAGGCGGCCTGGAGATGACCACCTCCAAGGACGTGCTCGAGGCCCTGTCCAGTGGCAACGGCCCGCGCCGGGTGCTGGTGTCACTGGGCTACTCGGCCTGGGGCGAGGGCCAACTCGAGTCGGAACTGGGCGACAACAGCTGGCTAACCGTGAACGCCGATATTGCGGTCATTTTTGACACCCCGGTGGACCAGCGCTACGACAAGGCACTCGGTTTGCTGGGCCTGGAGGTCTGGATGCTGTCGCCGCAGGCGGGCCATGGCTGAGTTGGTGGCACAAGCGCCAGTGGTCGGTTCCGAGCTGCAAAGCTTTGTCGCTCTTGACTTCGGCACCCGTCGCACCGGCGTGGCCTACGCATCGCGCCTGCTGGGCCAGGCGCGGCCGTTGGCCACCATTCAGGCGCACGAGACCGAACGCCGCCTGCAACTGGTTCAGCAAAGACTGGACGAATGGCAGCCACAAGCCCTGGTGGTGGGCATACCGCTGCATCCCGATGGCGCAGAACATGAAAACACGCGACTGGCGCGCAAGTTCGCCCGCGCGCTGCGCAGCCGTTTCAAGCTTCCGGTGTTTGAAGTGGATGAACGCTATAGCACCACAGAAGCGCTTGCCAATGGCGCGCGTGATCCCGATGCCGGCGCTGCCTGTGTGATCCTGGATCAGTTCTTGCGGAGTGCGCCGTGACGGCCCCGGGCAACGGTTCCGATGCTCCGGCCAGCGCGCCGGATACAGGCGCGCTCCTGCACGACGCGCAGGCGCTGTACCAGATCTTGTTGCGTGGCGTTGCCAGCCTGTGCGGCAGCGAGAGCCATCTGGTCGGCATCGCCACCGGCGGCGCCTGGCTGGCCGAGCGACTGCAGGCCGACCTGCAGCTGCCAGGTTCGCATGGCGTGCTGTCGTCGGCGCTGCACCGTGACGATTTCGCCCAGCGCGGCCTGTCGATGCGCGAACCGACCCGACTGGGCTTCGATGTCGATGGCGCGCATATCGTGGTGATCGACGACGTGCTCTACACCGGGCGGACCATTCGCGCAGTGGTCAACGAATTGTTTGACTATGGGCGCCCGGCATCTATCAAGCTGGCCGTGCTGGTCGAGCGCGATGGCCGCCAGATTCCGATCCAGGCCGACTTTGCGGCCGCGCGGGTCAGCCTGCCGGCAGGCAAGTCGGTGTCCATGCGCCGCGCAGACGACGGAAGCCTGTCCGTGGTGATCGAGGATCGCGCATGACCATCGGATCGCCATGCGGCCGCGGCCCCACTGACTAGCAGACAGAAAGAGCAGCGCGTGTTGTACCGACGAAATCCGCAACTCAACAAGAATGGCGAACTGGTCCATTTGCTGTCGATCGAAGGGCTGCCGGCCAGCATCCTGCGCCAGGTGCTCGATACGGCCGAGAGTTTTGTCAGCGTCAACGACCGCGAGGTGAAGAAGGTTCCGCTGCTGCGCGGACGGAGCGTGTTCAACCTGTTCTTCGAAAACTCCACGCGCACCCGCACCACCTTCGAGATCGCCGCCAAGCGCCTGAGCGCCGACGTGATCAATCTGGACATCGCGCGCTCGTCCGCATCCAAGGGCGAATCGCTGCTCGACACGATTGCCAATCTCAGCGCCATGGCGGCCGACATTTTCGTCGTGCGCCACGGCGAATCCGGCGCGCCCTACCTGATCGCCCAGCATGTGGCGCCGCATGTGCATGTGATCAATGCCGGCGACGGGCGCCATGCGCATCCGACCCAGGGGCTGCTGGATATGTTCACGATCCGGCACTACAAGAAAGATTTCGCCAACCTCACCGTCGCTATCGTCGGCGACGTGCTGCACTCGCGCGTCGCGCGTTCGGACATCCACGCGCTCACGACGCTGGGCTGCGCCGAGGTGCGGGTGGTCGGTCCCAAGACCCTGGTGCCGGCCGACATGGCGCAGATGGGGGTGCGGGTCTGCCATACGCTGGCCGAGGGCATCCGCGACTGCGATGTGGTGATCATGCTGCGCCTGCAGAACGAACGCATGAGCGGCGCCTTGTTGCCCTCAGCGCAGGAGTTCTTCATGAGCTATGGCCTGACGCGCGAGACGCTGCGACTGGCCAAGCCCGATGCGATCGTGATGCATCCGGGGCCGATCAACCGCGGCGTCGAGATCGAGTCGGCGGTGGTCGATGGCGGGCAAAGCGTGATCCTGCCGCAGGTGACCTTCGGCATCGCCGTGCGCATGGCGGTGATGAGCCTGGTCGCCGGCAACGACGCCAATTGAGCGGCAAGGGCCTGGACGCATCATGAAAATTCTGATCAAGGGCGGCAGGGTGGTGGATCCGGCCAGCGGTTTCGACCAGGTCGCCGATGTCGCAATTGCTGCCGGGCGCATCGTATCGATCGGCGCTGCCCGGGCAGACTTTCAACCCAACCGCACGATCGACGCGGCCAATTGCGTCGTTGCGCCGGGCCTGGTCGACCTGGCCGTTCGACTGCGCGAACCCGGCCATGAGCATGCGCACATGCTGCAGTCCGAGATGGCCGCGGCCGTGGCCGGCGGCGTCACCAGCCTGGTCTGCCCACCGGACACCGACCCGGTGCTGGACGAACCGGGCCTGGTCGAGATGCTGCGCTATCGGTCCGAGAAGCTGCACCAGAGCCGGGTCTTTCCGCTGGGCGCCCTGACCCGCAATTTGCGCGGCGAGGTACTGACCGAGATGGTGACGCTGACCCAGGCCGGCTGCATCGGTTTTGGCCAGGCCGACGTGCCACTGCCCAATCTGCAGATCCTGCTCAGGGCACTGCAATACGCCAGCACATTTGGCTACACCGTCTGGCTGCGTCCGCAGGACCGTGACCTGGGCGGCGGTGTCGTGGCCAGCGGACCGCTTGCCACCCGCATGGGCTTGTCCGGCATTCCGGTGGCGGCCGAGACGATTGCCATCTTCACCATCATCGAACTGATGCGCGCCAGCGGTGCGCGCGTGCACCTGTGCCGTTTGAGCAGCGCGGCCGGGCTGGCGCTGGTGCGCCAGGCCAAGGCCGAGGGCTTGCCGCTGTCGTGCGACGTCAGCATCCACTCGCTGCATCTGCTGGACACCGACATCGGCTACTTTGACAGCCGCGCTCACCTGATGCCGCCGCTGCGCCAGCAGCGCGATCGCGATGCCATCCGGCAGGCGCTGGCCGATGGCACCATCGATGCACTGGTGTCGGACCACAGCCCGGTGGACGAAAACCGCAAGACCTTGCCGTTTGCGGAAAGTGAAGCAGGCGCCAGCGCGGTGGAGTTGCTGCTCGGCATGGCGCTGAAATGGGCGGACGAGTGCGGGGTTGAGTTGCGCCGTGCGCTGGCGGTGCTGAGCTGCGAACCAGCGCGCATCATGGCGGCGGACGGCGCCGGCGACAGCGCGCATTCGGGCCGCGGATGCCTGCGCGAAGGGGGCGTGGCCGACCTGTGTGTCTACGACCCGAACCCGGAATGGGTCATCAACGCCGCCAATTTGCGCAGCCAGGGCAAACATACGCCGTTCTCCGGCTACGCGATGCGCTCCAGGGTCTGCTGCACCATCGTGGGCGGCCATATCGCGTTCGAAGCGTGAACTGGCTGCGGGTGTGCTGGCGGGCGCTGCGGGTCGCGCTGCACTTGCTGCGCGGCCTGGCCATCATCGTGCTGCAGTTTCCGCGCCTGTCGCCCGAGCAGCGCGACTTGCGGGTGCAGGCGTGGGCGTCCGGCATGCTGGCGCGGCTGGGCGTGACACTGCAGGTGCGCGGCGCGCCGCCGGCCATCGGCCCCATGCTGCTGGTGGCCAACCATGTCTCCTGGCTCGACATCGTGGTGCTGCACGCGGCCCACCACTGCCGTTTCGTGTCCAAGGCCGATGTCGGGCGCTGGCCGATCGTCGGGCGCCTGGCCACCGGTGCCGGCACCCTGTATATCGAGCGCAGCTCGCGCCGCGATGCGATGCGGGTCGTGCATGACATGGTGCAGGCCCTGCGCGACGGCGACATCCTGGCGATCTTCCCCGAAGGCACCACCAGCGACGGCAGCGCCATGCTGCCGTTTCACGCCAACCTGATACAGGCCGCCATTTCGGCGCCGGCGCCGGTGCAGCCGGTTGCATTGCGCTATCTGGACGCGCAGGGCGAGCGCAGCATCGCGGTCAGCTACACCGGAGATGAAACCCTCGTCGGTTCGATCTGGCGTACGCTGGGCGCACGCGGCTTGCGTGCCGTCGTGCAGTTTGGTCAGGCCCAGGACGCCGAGGGTCGGGATCGGCGCGCTTGGTCGCGCGCATTGCAGTCAGAAGTCGAACGACTGGGTGAAGCGGCTGCAGCGCGTGAAGTCTGATCGCAAAGCCGTCAGCAGCAAATTGGCGATCGCACTTTCAGTCAGGTGCGCCCCGTCCAGCAAATATTCCTGGGCTGAAATTTCGGTTAGCGCGACCGACAGCGCCCTGCCCAACAGTTCCAGTGCCTGTTCATGCTCGCCGGCCGCGGCAAATACCAGTCCTTGCACACGCAGCCTGCGCATGCGGTCGGCCACTACCCAACCGCTGTGCTCCAGCGCAAAAGCGTCGTTGCGCGCAACCCTGCCAGGCGCGCGCTACCAGCTATTGCGCAATTCGCGCAGCTTGATGAACACAGTGCGCGCGTCCGGCTTTTCGGGCAGTTCCGGGAAGCGCTCGCGCAGCCGGGCGATCAGCGAGGCACTGCCCAGCCGAAAGAAGCTGTTGAACTCCTGTTCCTGCGCCAGCGTAGTAACGATGGATGTGGCCGGATCCTGGTCGCTGACCTTTGGCAAGAGGGCCTTGGCGGCCGCATTGTCCGGTTCGCGGTCGAGCGTGAACTTCAGGTTGTTCTCGATGTAGTCATGGCCCGGATAGACCAGGGTATTGGCCGGCAGCTGGCTCAACTGGTCGGCGAAAGTCGCGTACATCAGCTGCGGGTCGCCGCCGTTGTGGCAATTGCCGGCGCCGGCATTGAACAGGGTGTCGCCCGAAAACAGCGCCGGCTGCTCGGTATGCGAGCGCAGGCAGATGTGGCACATCGTGTGGCCGGGCGTGTCCAGGCATTCGAGCTCGACCGTCTTGCCGACCTTGATGATGTCGCCGGCCTTGACGCCGCGGTCCATGCCCTCGATCTTGCCGCCCGCCTTGTGGTGCGCAATCACCTTGGCGCCGGTCGCCTTGACCACGGCCGCATTGCCGCCGGTATGGTCATGGTGCTCATGGGTGTTGAGCAACTGGGTGATCTGCCAGCCTTTGACCTTGGCCGCTTGCAGGCATTTTTCATGGTCCAGCGGATCGATCGCCAGTGCCTCGCCGGTCTCGGGGCAGGCGATCAGGTAGTTGAAATTGCGAAAGGCGTTGCCGGTCCAGATGCGTTCGACGATCATGGGATGCTCCTCGATCAGGTTATTGGCTTGTGTCCATTGTAGGAACGCATGGGCAGGGTCTGCGCAATGGCGTCTGATGGCCGGCTCATTGCGGAACCGAGCGCAGCAAGGCCGGATACTTTCCAAACAAGGTGATCGCACGCGCGGCATAGTTGACATACAGCGCGGCCCACAGTCCGTGGTTTTCCCACGGCTGCAGCAGCCACCAGGCGAGCAGAAAAATGGCAGTTGACACCAGCATGGCGTTGCGCATGTCGGCGGTTCGGGTGGCGCCGATGAATATGCCGTCCAGCTGGAACGCCCATACGCCCAGCACGGGCGCACCGACGGCCCAGGGCAGGTAGGTGCGGGCGGCGGCACGCACGCCGGCATCGACGCTGAGCAGGTCGATCAGCGCCGGGCCGAGCAACAGCAATATGAGAGAGATCAGTGCCGCCACGGCGGCTGCCCAGATCGTGGTCAGGCGGGCCGCGGCGGACACCTGGGCCCGGCGCATGGCACCCACTGCGCGTCCGACCAGGGCCTCGGCCGCAAAGGCCAGGCCGTCGAGGAAATAGGCACTGACCGAGATGAACTGCATCAGCACCGCATTGGCCGCCAGCCGCAGATCGCCCTGAGCGGCGCCCTGGGACATGAACCAGACAAACACGAAGATCAGCGCCAGCGAGCGGATCATGATGTCGCGGTTGACGACGATGGTGCGCCTGAGCTGCCCTGCATCGACGATGCGCGGCCAGGACCAGCTGGCGCCAAGCGTTCGGGCATGGCGCCAGGCAATTGCCAGCCCGATGGCCGCCGCCACGATTTCGGCCAGTACCGTGCCGGCGGCGACCCCGCGCACGTCCCAGCCCAGTCCCAGCACGAACCACAGATCCAGCGCGATGTTGCTCAGGTTGAGCACCAGTTGCAGCAGCAGTGCGATGTCGGTGCGGCCCAGCCCGATGAACCAGCCCAGCAGCGCGTAGTTGGCCAGCGTGGCGGGCGCCGACCAGATGCGGATGTCGAAGTAGCCCCGGGCCAGTTGCTCGACCCGGGGGCTGGCCTGCAACAAGGCAAATGCGGCTTCGCGAATCGGCCACTGCAGCAGGACCATCAGGCTGCCGGCTGCCAGCGCGACCAGCAGCGCACGGCCCAGCGCGGCCAGCATCTCGTCACCGTCGCGTGCGCCCAACGCCTGCGCGGTCAGGCCGGTGGTGCCCATGCGCAGAAATCCGAAGGCCCAGAACACGAAGCTGAAGATCAGCGCGCCAACTGCTACCGCGCCGATGTAGGCCGGGTCGGCAATCTGCCCCACGACGGCGGTATCGACCACGCCCAGCAGCGGCGTCGACACGTTGGACAGCATGATCGGCAGCGCGATCGCCAGCACCGTGCGGTGGCTGATCGGGGCGTTGGCGTTGGTGTCGGCGGGGGACTGCGGCATGCGCTGGGTTTGGCTCCGGCTCTGCTGCCAGATACTAGCGACTAATTGCGCCTTGGCTGTGGATTGTGTTGCGGCGAACGAATGGCCGACTGACGATCGGATCGTATGGCCGACCTGCTCTGGGCCGGCAGCAGCGGCATTAGCGCACGTCGTTTCGCGATCCACGTCAAGCCATGCCGGCAGTACCGGCAGTACCATGCGCAGAACCACCATTTCGCAAACAGGAGACGTCCCACCATGCCTTCAAACCCCATTCCTGACGTCGCTTATGCCGGCGTCACCTTCAACAGCCTGCGCGGGCAAAGCGTGCTGATCACCGGCGGCGCCAGCGGCATTGGCGCGGACATGGTGCGCGGCTTTGCGGCGCAGGGCTGCCAGGTCGGATTCCTCGATCGCGACGCCGTCGCAGGTAAGGCCCTGGCCAAGGCAGTGCCCGGCGCATTCTTCGTGGACTGTGACGTCACCGACGTGCCAGCCATGCGAGGGGCGATCAATACGCTGATCGGCCATCTCGGCGGCGTCGATGTGCTGGTCAACAACGTCGCCAACGACGACCGCCACAGCCTGGAGAGCGTGACGCCGGAATACTTCGATCAGCGGGTGGCGATCAACCTGCGGCCGCATTTTTTTGCGATGCAGTCGGTGCTGGCCAGCATGCGCGCGCGCGGCGGCGGGGCGATCGTCAACATGGGCTCGGTGAGCTGGAAGAACAAGAGTCCGGGCCTGGCGGTCTATGCCACCTGCAAGTCGGCCATGCTGGGATTTACCCGCGTGCTGGCGGCCGAGCTTGGCCCGGACAACATCCGCGTCAACTGCGTGGTGCCGGGCTGGGTCATGACCGAGCGCCAGATCAGCCTGTGGCTGGACGAGAAAGGCGAAAAGCGCATTGACGAGAACCAGTGCCTGTCAGGGCGCGTGATGGGCACCGACATTGCCCACATGGTGATGTTTCTGGCCGCCGATACGGCGCGCATGATTACGGCGCAGGAGTTCGTCGTCGACGCCGGCTGGTCCTGAGCGTTGGCGCGCCGCGGGCAGCTTGACTGATCGCAGTGGCAGCTGCGGCGTTGAGGCACGGTCGCAGCGGGGCGCGCGAACTGCGCAGATCGGTCCCTGCCAAATCAATCACCTGCCAACGCAATACAGCGCAGACGCCGCAATCAGATCGAGTGGGTTGAGCAAGCCGGGCTAGGGTAAGGACTGCGACTGCGCGGCCGGCTCGGCCCGCGCAAATGTCACCACATGGTCGACCTCGGCCCGGATGCCGATCCACTCGCCGATGCGGTGGTCGTGGTGGCTGGGTACATGGGCCAGCACGGTTTCGCCGCTTTGCAGGCGCAGCGTATAGAGAAACTCCGAGCCCCTGAAGGCCTTGCGCACGATCTGCGCCTTCACCGTCGCGTTGTCGTCATGCACGATGTCGTCGGCGCGCAGCAGCACGTCGCAGCGTCCGTCTTCGAAGGCCGAGGGCAGGGGGCATTCGGCCATGTCGCTCAAGGCGCCCAGGGCCGTCTGAACCACCACCTGGCCGTCGATCTCGCGGATCGTGGCGGGGGTGAACACGCCGTGGCCGATGAAGTCGGCGACAAAACGTGTGGCCGGCCGGTGGTACAGCGTGTAGGCGTCGTCCCACTGGTGCAGCAGGCCGTCCTGCATCACGCCGATCCGGTCGCCGACGGCAAAGGCTTCGAGCTGGTCGTGGGTGACGAACAGCGCGGTGGTGCCGGCCGCCTTCAGGATGGCGCGCACCTCGAGCGCCAGGCGTTCGCGCAGGTCCACGTCCAGGTTCGAAAAGGGTTCGTCCAGCAACAGCAACTGCGGCGCCGGAGCCAGTGCGCGCGCCAGCGCCACCCTTTGCTGCTGGCCGCCGGAGAGCTCATGCGGATGGCGATTCTCAAAGCCGGCCAGGCCGACCAGTTCGAGCACCTCGGACACGCGTTGCGCGCGCTGCGAACGGCCCAGATTGTGTATGCCAAAACCGACGTTGTGGCGCACGTCCAGGTGCGGAAACAACGCATAGTCCTGAAACACCATGCCGACGCGGCGGGTCTCGGCCGGCGCATGCCGGGTGCTGCCGCTGACCTCGGTGCCGGCAAGCCGGATCGTGCCGCCGCTGGCGTTTTCCAGCCCGGCAACGGCGCGTAGCACGGTGGTCTTGCCACAGCCCGAGGGGCCGATCAGCACACCGATGTCGCCCGCCTGCAGGCCAAACGTCACGCCCTGCACGGCCGGCCGCGCCGCGCCGTCATAGCGCACCTGTAGCTGCGAGACCTCGAGAAACATCGCCAAATTCTAGATGATTACAATTCTCATTTGACCTGGTCCTGATCGGAAAAACCATGCCCTTGCGCCGGCTGTCCCAGGCCGCAATGCTGCTGCTGGCGATGGTGCTGTGCCTGCCGGTACTGGCTGTGCTGGCGTCCTGGTTGCAGTGGGATGCAGCCAATGCGCAGATCCTGCTGGCCATGTCGCGCACGGTATTGCCCGACTATGTGCTGACTACGGTGTTGCTCTGCTTTTTGGTCGCCGTTGGCGTGGTGGTCGTGGGCGCTGCGACGGCGGCGGCGGTGACGCTGTTCGATTTTCCCGGTCGCCGCACGCTGGAATGGGCCTTGCTGCTGCCGCTGGCCATGCCCGCCTATGTGGTGGCCTATGCCTATACCGATTTCCTGCAGTTTGGCGGCCCGCTGCAAAACAGCCTGCGGTCGCTCACCGGGCTGGAAGGGCGCATGCTGCCCGAAGTGCGCAGCCTGGGCGGTGCGGCCTGGGTATTCACCTTTGCGCTGTATCCCTATGTCTACCTGTTGGCGCGCAGTGCGCTGAGCGAGCGTGCCGCCCACCTGATGGAGGCGGCACGGCTGCTGGGCGCCAGCCTGCCGCGGCGCATCGGGGAGGTCGCTTTGCCGCTGGCGCGGCCGGCCATTGCGGCGGGCACGGCGTTGGCATTGATGGAGACGCTGGCCGATTTTGGCGTGTCGAGCTATTTCGGCATCCAGACCTTCACCGCCGGTATCTACAAGGCCTGGCTGGCACTGGACAACCGGCTGGGCGGCGGCC
>JBBKVW010000048.1:0-6451 GCA_037968655.1 Burkholderiaceae bacterium | reverse complement strand
GTGCAGGGATTGTCCAAATCCTTTGGCGGTCATCGCGCCATGCAGGGCATTTCGTTTGCGCTGCCCGCCGGCGCGATCGGCGGCCTGATCGGCCCCAACGGCGCCGGCAAGACCACCCTGTTCAATTGCCTGGCAGGCTTCCTCAAGCCCGATGCCGGCAGCATCTGGCTCGATGGCGTGCCGATCGCCGGTGCGCCGCCGGCGCGCAGCTTCGGCGCCGGAATGGGACGCACCTTCCAGATCCCGCGCCCCTTTCCCGACATGTCGGTGCTGGAAAACGTCATGGTCGCGCCCGCCGGCCAACTCGGTGAACGCTTCTGGGCCAACTGGCTGCGCCCCGGCCAGGTCGCGGCGCAGGAGCAGCGCACCCGCGACGCCGCGCGCCACTGGCTGGCCTTCGTCGGCCTGAGCGAACTGGAACAGCAACCGGCACGCATTCTGTCGGGCGGCCAGCGCAAGTTGCTCGAACTGGCGCGCGTGATGGTCACGCAGCCCAAGCTGGTGCTGCTCGACGAGCCCGGCGCCGGTGTGAATCCAGCGCTGCTCGACCAGATCGTCGACAAGATCGCCACGCTCAATGCCCAGGGCACCAGCTTCCTGATCATCGAGCACAACATGGATCTGGTGGCCTCCCTGTGCCAACCGGTGATGGTGATGGCGCAGGGCGAAATGCTGGTCAGCGGCGACGCCGCAACCGTGCTGGCGGACCCGCGCGTCGTCGAAGCGTATCTGGGAGATGCCTGATGGCGGCTGCGCTCGATGTCGAGAACCTGCAGGCCGGCTACGAACCCGGACTGCCGATCGTGCGCGGCGCCTCGCTGCGCATCGAGGCCGGCGAAATCGTCGCGATCCTGGGCCCCAATGGCGCCGGCAAGTCGACCCTGGTCAAGGCGGTGGCCGGCCTGGTGCCGGTCAGCCAGGGCCGCACGCTGCTGTTCGGCCGCGACATCACCCAGGTGCCGGCGCACCGGATGGTGTTCGAAGGCCTGGCCTTCGTGCCGCAGACCGAGAACGTGTTCGTCAACCTGAGCATCCTGGAAAACCTGGAGCTGGCCGCAGCCATCGTCAAGGCCGATCGCAAGGAACGGCTGGCACCGGTCTACGCGATGTTCCCCGACCTGGCGCGCCAACGCCATCTGCAGGCGGGACAGCTCTCGGGCGGACAACGCCAGATGCTCGCCGTGGCACGCGCGCTGATCACCCGGCCCCGGCTGCTGATCCTGGACGAACCGTCGGCCGGGCTGAGCCCCAAACTGGTCGCACAGGTGTTCGACAAGCTGCGCGAGGTGCGCGCCAGCGGCGTCACCGTGCTGCTGGTCGAGCAGAACGTGAAGGCTGCGCTGGCGCTGGCAGACCGCGCCGCGGTGCTGGTCGAAGGGCGCGAGCGCATCGTGGCCAGCAGCGCCGAACTGCTGGGTGATGCGCGCATCGCGGCGCTGTACCTGGGCCGCCATACCGGCAAGCAGCCGATCCGGGAGACTGTCTGATGCTGCAGATCATTGCCGATGGGCTGATCATCGGATCGGTCATCTCCCTGGGCGCCATCGGCCTGGGGCTGACCCTGTCGATCGTGCGCTTCTCCAACTTCAGCCATGGCGAATTGCTGGGCTGGGGCGGCTATTTCGCGCTCAGCGCGCTGACCCTTTTCAGTGCCGCCAGCGATGCGATGGGCAGTCCGATCGGGCCGTTCTCTTTCGGCTGGTCGATGCTCGGGGCGCTGGCGATTGCGGCGGCGCTGACCGCGCTGCTGGCGCTGGTGCTGGACACGGTGCTGTTTCGCCGGCTGCGCAAGCAGGGCGCGATCACGCTGGTCATCGCCAGTTTCGGCGCGGCGCTGGCGCTGCGCAACCTGCTGCTGTTCTGGCAGGGCGGCGTGCCGCAGTACTACAGCCAGAACCTGCAGATCTCGGTGCAGTTGCTGCCGCGCAGCAGCTGGGGCGGCCTGCGCGTCACGCCCGACCAGATGCTGGTGCTGGTGCTGACCCTGGTCACGGTCACGGCGCTGCACCTGTTTTTGCGCCACAGCACGCTCGGGCGCTCGATGCGCGCCACCGCCATCAACCCCAACCTGGCCCGGGTCGCCGGCATCGACCCCGAGCGGGTGCTGCGCGCCACCTGGATCATCGGCGGCATGCTGGCGGCCGTCGCCGGGGTTTTCGCCGGCATCACGGTGCAGTTGCGCCCGACCATGGGCGTCGACCTGTTGCTGCCGCTGTTTGCCGCCGTCATTCTGGGCGGCATCGGATCGGTCTGGGGCGCGGTGCTGGGCGGGCTGATCGTCGGCCTGGCCGAAAGCGCATCGGTCTCCATCGTTGGCGCCGAGTACCGGGCCGCAGCCGCGTTCTTCGTGCTGATACTGATCCTGCTGGTGCGCCCGACCGGCCTGTTCGGGGAGAAGGCATGATGCCGGACCTCATCGGCTGGCTGTCGTACGGCAGCTTCTTTCTGGTGTTTGCCAGCGCCTTTGCCATCATCGTGCTGGGGCTCAACCTGCAATGGGGCTTCACCGGGCTGTTCAATGTTGGCGTGGCCGGATTCGTCGCGCTGGGCGCCTATACGTCGGCGCTGCTGACGACACCGGAGTCGGCGGACCGCATCGGCGGCTTCGGCTGGCCGGTGGCCCTGGGCTGGTTGGCCGCGATGGGCGTGACCGGACTGGCCGGGTTGCTGGTTGGCGCGGTCGCGCTGCGGCTGCGCCACGATTACCTGGCGATCACCACCTTCGGTATCGCCGTCACGATCCAGCTGGTGGCGAACAACGCGACCGCGCTGACCGGCGGGCCGTTCGGCGTGCAGTTCATCCCAAAGCCCCTGCAATCCTGGCTCGGCACCGGACTGCCCTGGACGCTGGCCTACCTGGCGTTGACGCTGGCCATCCTGCTGCTGGTCTACATCGCGCTGGAGCGGCTGGTGCGCAGCCCCTGGGGCCGGGTATTGCGGGCCATCCGCGAGGACGAAGACGCCGCATCGTCGCTGGGCAAGCGTGCCTTCATGTTCCGGCTGCAGAGCTTCGTGATCGGCAGCACGCTGATGGGACTGGGCGGTGCGGTCTACGCGCATTTTGTCGGCTATATCGCGCCCGAAGACTTCCTGCCGATCCTGACCTTCCAGCTCTGGGCCATGCTGATCGTGGGCGGCTCGGGCAACAACCGCGGTGCCGTGCTGGGCGCCTTCGTGGTGTGGATGTTCTGGGCCGCCGCAGGCAGTGTGCTTCGTGGCTGGATTCCAGCGGCGGAACAGGCCCGCGGCGCCGCGCTGCAGGTGGTGCTGATCGGCGTGCTGATCGCGCTGATGCTGGTGTTGCGCCCGCGTGGATTGCTGGGCGAGGAGATGGCGGTGTCGCGCCATGCCGGCGGCGACGCAGCGCCGCGCTGAGGCGGCGCCACGGCGCTGGCCAGCGTCAGCGGTCTGCGCCAGCCATCAGACCGATCCGCCAGTTCGCCGTTCGATATGCGCGCCCACGACCCGCCACGCAGCGAGTTTGTCGGCCAGCGCCATGCCGGCATGCGCCGGGCTGGTGGACGGCAGTTGCACCCAATCGAGCGGAGGCGCCACGTCAAGTTCCGGCAACACCTGCTTGCGGAAAACTGCGTGTGCGGTGGCGCCGTTGAAACACACCCGCGACAGATCCGGATGTGCGCGAAAGAATCCGGCGAAGTCGTTGACCTGCATGCTCCGGGTGTCGATGTCCGCATCCAGACTGCCCTCGCGTCGGCACGCGGCCAGCACGTCCCACACCGCGACCCGGTGCTCGAGCAATGCAGCAACCCGCTGTTGGTACGGCGCGGCGGCGTCGAATTCGAACAGCGCAGCCATGATCGGCCAGAACGCGTTGCGCGCATGCCCGTAATACTGCTGCGCGCGCAATGACGCAACACCGGGCATGCTGCCCAGCACCAGCACGCGCGCATCGGGCCGCGCTATCGGCGCGAAACCCTGGACCGGCTCGGGCATGGCTGGCGGCACACCGATGAATGCATGCATCCATTCTCGCGCGCCGGCGGATTGCGTCGGCTCAGGCAACGAACTGCGGTGAGCGGTACAGCACCCGACCCGCCACACGCAGCTCGGTGTCGATCCGGTACTGCTGCACCGCGGCCGCGTTGATGTCGATGCCAAGTCCCGGAGCATCCGGCGCGTGGATCTTCCCCTTGGCGTCCCGCACCAGATGATTGCTGGTCAGTTCCACCGCCAGTGCCTTGGGCGCCGCCGGGTACTCGCAGATGCTGTGCCCGGCCAGACCGGCGAATGGCTGCAGCGACGCGCTCAGCGCCAGGTGCGAGGTGAAGGTGTGATTGACATAGGTGACGCCCTTGGCCACGGCGTAGTCCGCAACCTGCTTGGCCGGGCCGATGCCGCCGATGCGGCCGCAATCGATCTGCACATAGCCGATGCCACCGTAGTCGATCAAGTGGCGCGCCATCGAAAAATTGTGCGCGCCCTCGCCGCCGGCCAGCCGCACGCTGGAACAGCGGCGCGCCAGCGCACCGTATTCCTCCAGTGCGCTGGCATGGAAGGGCTCCTCCAGCCAGGTCGCGCGCGCTGCCTCCAGCGCGTCCAGGCGCAGCGCTGCACGCTGCACATCGTCGACAAAGATCTGGCCCACGTCGACCAGCAAAATGCCGTCGGGCCCGATCGCCTCGCGCGCCGCCATGAAATGCTCCGCGTCCTGCTGCGGCGTGCCACGTCCGATCGGTCCCCAGCCGAACTTGACCGCGCTGAAACCACGCGCGATGGCATCACGCGCGCGCTGCAGCGTCTGCTGGGCTTCGTCGCCGAACAGCAGCGACGCGTACGGCGTCTTGGCGTGGCTGTGCGTGTAGCCGAGCAATTTCCAGACCGGCTCGCCGCGCGCCTTGCCCAGGATGTCCCAGAGCGCCATCTCGATGCCGGAGAAGGTGTGCGCCGCTTGCAGCAGGTCCATGCTGTTGTAGGCCACGTCGGCTGCGATCGCGGCAATGTCGCACGGCTCGTTCAGCGCACGGCCCAGCACCGAGGCGCTGACCGGTTGGCAGGCGCCGTGCGACTGCGGACAGACGAATGCGGCAATCGAGGGCAGCGGCGCCGCCTCGCATTCGCCGTAGCCGACATGCTTGCCGGCCTGCACCCGTACCAGCAGCGCGTCCTGGCTGCCGTCGGCGGCCAGCGTGACCTCGGGCATCGCGAGGTAGAAAAAGTCGACCGCATCGATCTGCATGGGGTGCCTGCGCTTTCGGGTCAGCAACGGTAGAGCGTGGCCTTGGGCTCGAACGCCACGTCCGCATCGAGCGGATAGACCGGGCGCGCGCAGATCGTATGCCCCAGCGTGGGCAGGTTGGCCGAGGTCGCGCCGGGTACGTCGATGTTGAAATTGCAGTCGGCCCAGGCTTCGTACATATGGTGTTCGGTATGCGGCGACTTGACGACGATCAGGTCGAAATCCTGCGGGTTCAATCCGTTGGCGAAATACATCGCGCGGTCGAACAGGCTCAGCGTGCGACTGAACACCACCACCGTGCAGTTGTCCCACTGCAGCACCGCGGTGGGGCCGCCGTCGAGCGCGATCTTCATCGTCTCGAGCCGGGACCGGCCGTCGGAGAGCAGGCGCACCGTCGCCTTGACCGGCATCGGCGTGAACCGCGCCGTATCGATGGCACCGCCCAGCGTCACGTCGATAGTGGCACCAACACCGGCCTTGTGCGCGGCAGCCGCAGCCGCCGGGTCGACGATCTGGGCCAGCACCTTCCTGCGGTAGCCTGCCGCCTGCAGGCCTTGCAGGATCAGGTTCGAGTCACCGGTGGCACCGGACGACGTGGCGTCGGCCGCGTCGGTGAAGATCACCGGGCCGGGAATCGACGCGGCCTGCGCGATCGCGCGCTCCAGGCTGGTGAACTTGCCCTGCATGCGCTGGCGCAGCGGCCAGAAATCGCGCGCCAGACGCAGCGCTTCGCTGCTGGCACGCTCGGCGTCCCCGTCGGTGGCCACGATCACCTGGCAGCACAGCTCGGGCACATCGGTGAACGGGTTGCCGATCATGATGCCGGCCGACATCGCCACGCCTTCGAGTTCGAGCCGGCGCGCCTCGCGGATCAGGCTGCCGTAGCAGCCCGACTTGGTGATCAGCTCGTCGCCCCGCACCAGCGCCGGAATCCTTACCCGCGCGATCGTCGGGCGGATCGCCCTGTCGCGCACCAGCCGCTGCAGCACCCGCGCCGCGCGCGCGCCGGTGGACGCGAAGTCCACATGCGGGTAGGTGTGGTAGATCGCCAAACCATTGATCTGGCGCAGCATGCGGTCGGTCAGGATGCCATGCAGGTCGAGCGTGATGACGATCGGCACATCGGGCCCGACCAGCTTGCGGGTCTCGCTCAGCAGATGGCCTTCAGGGTCGAGTTCGCCGGCTGCCGCCATGGCACCATGCAGCGAGAAATACACGCCATCGATGCCGCTGCCCGCCTCGGCCGCCACGGCT
>JBBKVW010000047.1:0-4524 GCA_037968655.1 Burkholderiaceae bacterium | reverse complement strand
ACCGACAGCGCCCCGCGCACCTGCAGCTTGGCCTGGGCCAGCGTGGCCTGCAAGGTGCCCGACACCGACAGCCGGCGGTCGGCGCGCGCCCATACCCGCAAGGATTTGGCCCCCGCATCGAGTTGCAGCGTCATGCCGTCCAGCGGTGATGCGTCGGCCTTGGCGGCCGGCTCCCAGGTCGCAAAGCCGGTGGCGTTGAGTTCGCCTCCCGCCTCGCCGCCAGCGCCTTGCAGGCTGAAAGCGTCGATGTTCAGGCGTTGCCCTTGCAGCGTGGCAAGCAGGCTGCCATTGCCAAATTCGATGCCGTCCACCACCGAGCGCAACGCCATTTCGCTGGCCTGCAGGCTGCCACTCCATTGCGGCGCGCGCTGGCTGCCGCTCAACTTCAAGTTGGCGTCGAGCGTGCCGCGCACGCGCCAGCCTGGCGGCGCCAGCAGCGACCAGACGGCGACCTGCGGCATGCGCGCCTGTACGCTTGCGTTCAAAGGACTGTCGGGCGTCCATTGCAGGCCATTGGCGCCGCGCGTGAGTCGCGTGCTGAGTTCGGCCTTTGCGTTGCCTGCGCGTTCGCTGTCCCAGCGAAAGTCGGCCTTGTTGACATCGCCATCGGCTTGCATCTGCAGTTCCAGTTGCCGGATTCCGGCGGCGACGGTGTTGGCAGCGGCGCCGACAGCGGCCGGTGCGCCGTCGGCCTGAATGCGGATGTCGCCACTGCGGCGCACCAAAGATGCCCGGGCCACGAGGGTGTCGGCCAGCGCCACATCCCACTGGCCGTCAAACACCAGGTCCCCGCTCAGGCCGGCGGCTGCGAGCTGGTCTTTGGCCAGCATGGTGACCCAGGCCAGGGGCAGGCCGCGCAATACGCCCTTGCTGGTCAATTTGCCGGCAGCGCCGGATTGCCAGCTGATCGGCTGCCAAGCCAGCTGGGCCGAACCCGGCTGTGGGCCGGTCAAGCTGGCCTGGGCAGCACCCACGCGCACGCCGGCATTGGCCCCGGGTGATGGCGAATAGGACAAGGCCAGCGGCTGCGTCAAGGCCAGTTGCCAGGGGCCGGGCAATTGCTTGTCCTGCATTTGCACCTGCAGCGTGCCGACGCTGGCTTGCCAGTCGCCACGCCCGTTACGTCCGCCGCTGGTCTCGGTCTCGAACTGCACTTGCTGGCTGGCGCGATTGGCGACGCCACGCGCCTTGAGCGCCAGCGCCTCCAGCGTACCCGAGAGCTGCACATCGACAGCGCTCAGGCGCAGCGCCTGAGCGGCTGCCTGGCCGCGATTGCGGACCTGCAATCGCGGCAGCTGCAGGCTCGCCTTGACTGTTGGCGTCGCGCCGCGGCCCGTTGTCAGCGACTCCCAGCCGCCGGTCCAGCGCAGCGCCAGTTCGCCATTGCCCTGCAGGTCCAGATCCTTGATCGCCGATGGCACCTGGGGCAGGTTGGCCACCCAGCGCCGGGTGCTGGCCGCGTCGCGCAATTGCAGGCTCAGATTGCCGCTGCCGTCCAACGCGCCAAACTGGCCCGAAATCTGGGCAGCTGCGCCGGGCACTTGCAGACGCATTTGACCGCGCGCTGTCTTGCTGGCGATGTTGACGTCGACTTGGCCTTCGGCGCTGGCGTCCGATGTGCGGACCTGCAGCTTGGGCACGCGCAGCCATCCCTCGGCCCAGCGGCCGTTGGCCGATACAGCCTGCAGGCGCAGTCCGCGCAGTGCCGAGCCCTTGGGCTGCTCCGTCGCAGGTTGCAATGCCACATCGAAATCGACTCCCTGTTGCGCGGCGCGTGCCTTGACCTCGCCGTCCAGTCGCACCGGCTCCATCTGGCTGTGCAGCAAGGCTGGGTTGATGCCCTGCAGCTGCAACTGGCCTTCCCAACCGGCCGTGGCGCTGATGGCGGCGGGGTCGCCCAGCTTGCCCTGCAGTCGGATGCGCCCGCCGCCAGCCTCGGCGTTGAGTGACTGGATATTCCATTGCGTGCCGGCCAGTTCGACCAGGCCCCTGGCGCTGTCCAGCGGCAGCTGGGCCTTGTCCCAGGGGCCTGAGGCCCGGTTGATCACGTTGAATTCAGCCTGCCAGTTGCTGCCCACCGGCCGCGCCTGGGCATTGCCGGTCAGCAAGGTGCGTGGTGCCGCAGGCCACAGCGCAGCCAGGTCGAGCTGATTGAAGCTGGCCTGCGCGCGAACGATGGGTTGCTTGCGCCACGGACTGAGCTGGGCCGATACCGTCGCCTGTGTCGCGCGGGCATTGGCCAGCGTGCCAGTGTTGCCCGGTCCCGGTTGAATCTGGGCCAGCAGGTCCAGCATGGCCGCGTTGCCTGCCAGCGGGCCGCGCAGACTGGCCGAGGCATCCAGCGTGATGTCGCGGCCCTTGTCGATGGGCGCCTTGACGCTGCCCGTGATTTGCAAATCGAGCGTCATCGGCGCGCGCGCCTGCAGGCTCAATCGGCCCGCATACTGACCCTGCGCCACGTGGACCGAGTCCAGTTTCAGTTGGTGCTGATTGCCGGCCAGCTCATATTGATAGCGTCCGGCCAGCTCGTTGATGTCCAACGCCGTCGGTTGCAACAGGCGCAAGCGGGCGACCTTGAATGGCAGATCCAGTTCCAGCGGCAGCGCCAGCTCGGGGGGCGGTTTGGGCTCGGACGGCGCGCGTCTGTCGTCGATGCTGATCTCGGCAATATCCAGCGTCGTAAATTGCAGCCTGCGTTGCAGCAAGTCCAGCGGCTTCCAGGCAAAGCGAAGCTCATTCGCCTGCGCCGTCAGGCCATCGGCGCTCCAGCTCAGGCTGCCGATGCGACCGCCGCCGCGGATCGAACCGCTGACATCCTTGACCTCCAGCGTCTGGCCCTGTGGCAGGTAGGGCTTGGCCTGGTCCAGTGCGCTGGCAAGGGAACCCTCACTGCCGCTCCAGATCCAGCCAGCCAGCAGCAGCGCGCCGACTACGACCAGCGCCATCTCGACCAGCCAGACCAGCATGAAGCCGCCATGGCGTAGCAGCGCAAGAACCTTGCGGCGCATCAGAATGTGAAGCCCACGCTCAAATGCAGGCGCAGGCTCTTCTTGTCAAGGCCATAGGCCACGTCCAGTTGCAATGGCCCCACCGGGCTGCGATAGCGCACGCCGGCGCCGATACCGACCTTGGCCTTGAGTTCCGACGTCTTGTCGGCAACCGCACCGACATCGATGAATACCGTGCTCTCCAGCGGGCTGGGCTTGCCGTCGAGCAGGATCGGGCGCTGCCATTCCACGCTGGCTCCGGCCAGATAGCGGCCCGGCGTGGTGACGCCATTGGCCTCGGCTGCGCCGATGCTGTGATAGGAGTAGCCGCGCACCGTCGCGTCGCCCCCGGTCAGGAACAACTGGGTGCTGGGCAGCACCACGCCATCGCGCGCCACAACTGCCCCTGCCTGTGCGCGCACGGCGATTCGGCCGGCGCGGGCCTGGGACTTCCTGTCGTCATCGGCGCCCAATGACCATATGCCCAGCCAGTTCAGGCGGGTGCGAAAGTAGGGATCGTTCTGGCTGCCCAGCGTGACGCCGCCACCGACCTCCACTGCCAGGCCATAGCCCTTGGACGGAAAGGGCAGGCTGTCGAAATTGCGCTGGGTCCAGGCATAGTTGGCGCTGATACTTTGCGCTGTTTCATTCACGCCCGCGCCATTGGTCGCAGCGCGGTCGTACTGCAGGTAGTAGTTGCGGTCGATCGCGGCGCCAAGTTGCAGCCGACCGGCGCGCAGTTTCTGGCTGCGCACCTTGACGCTGGCGGCGTCCTCGTTTTTCAGTTGTCCCGATACCATCCAGCGCCAGTTGCCGTCATCGGGTGGCGCGCTGAGTTCGGTTTCGACCGATTGGGTGTCGCGATCGAGCTGCAGCTTGGTTACCGCGCGCCAGCCGATCAGCGGCACCTGGTGGTTGGTGTGTTCGATCGACAGGCGCGGGCCGCTGTCGGTACTCACGCCAATACCGAACAGGACATTGTTGCGTTTGGCCTCGCGCACCGTCACAACAATGGGCACCGCCTGCGGGTCACCTTCGGGATCAATCTCCAGTGCGACTGAACTGAAGTGGCCGCTGTCTTGCAGGCGCTGCTGTGCCTCAAGCAAGCTGACCTGGTCGTATTCAGCGCCGGGCTTGAGGCGTGCGATGCGCTCGACCAATTCGGGTTCATAGCGCTGCAAGCCCTTGACCTGCATGGCGCCGAGGCGAAACAGCGGCCCCGATTCCAGCGTCACGGCCAGCCGCGCCTGCTGTTGTTGCGGATCGATCTCGGCCCGGCTGTCGGCAATGCGTCCCAGCGGATAGCGTTGCGCTGCCAACAGGCGCAGGCTTTGGGTCTTGGCGTCGCTCCAGCCGTCCTGGGTGAAGCGCTTGCCGACCGGCAGTTTCCATTCGTCGCGAATTGCCAGGCGCTGCGAGGCCGCAGCCGGGTCATCGGCAACGGCACCGGAAAAGGAAATGGCGACACCCTGCACCACGGTTGGCGGACCGGTCTGCACCGCGATGCGCACCACCCGTTTACTGCCGGTGCCGGCAA
>JBBKVW010000046.1:0-9599 GCA_037968655.1 Burkholderiaceae bacterium | reverse complement strand
GGTATTCGTCCAGCGTGGTGGCTCCCACGCAGTGCAGTTCGCCACGTGCCAGCGCGGGTTTGAGCATGTTGCCGGCGTCCATCGCACCTTCGGCCTTTCCGGCACCGACCATGGTGTGCAGTTCGTCGATGAACACGATGGTCTGGCCTTCGTCCTTGGCCAGGTCTTTCAGCACGTTTTTCAGCCGCTCCTCGAACTCGCCGCGGAACTTGGCGCCCGCCAGCAGCGCGGCCATGTCGAGCGACAGCACGCGCTTGCCCTTGAGCGACTCGGGCACTTCGCCGGCCACGATGCGCTGGGCCAGGCCCTCGACGATGGCGGTCTTGCCGACGCCGGGCTCGCCGATCAGCACCGGGTTGTTCTTGGTGCGCCGTTGCAGCACCTGGATTGCGCGACGGATCTCGTCGTCGCGGCCGATCACTGGGTCGAGCTTGCCCAGGCGTGCGCGCTCGGTCAGGTCGATGCAGTATTTCTTGAGCGACTCGCGCTGGTCCTCGGCGTCCGCGCTGTCGACGTTCTGGCCACCGCGCACCGCCTCGATCGCCGACTCCAGCGCCTTGCGCGTCAAGCCGTTCTCGCGCGCGATGCGGCCGATGTCGCCCTTGTTGTCGGTGACAGCCAAAAGGAACAGTTCGCCGGCCACATACTGGTCGCCGCGCTTGATCGACTCCTTTTCCGCTGCCTGCAGCAGGCTGACCAGATCGCGGCCAACCTGCACCTGCTCCTGCCCCTGCACTTGCGGCAATTTGTTCACAGCCGCCTCGGTAGCGGCCAGCAGGCCGGGCACGTTGGCGCCGGCGCGCTGCAACAGCGCCTTGGGGCCGTCGTCCTGGCGCAGCATCGCCGCCAGCAGGTGCACCGGCTCGATGTAGGCATGGTCCTTGCCGAGCGCGAGCGTTTGCGCCTCGGACAGGGCTTCCTGAAATTTTGTCGTGAGTTTGTCGATACGCATGGGAAATCCTCGTGATTGACCGACAGCTTAGGCAATTCGGGGGGTTTTCAAGTGCATCGCCAGTGCCAGACCTTGATCTGGCGCAAGCGACGCTGCCAGATCAAGGTCGCACACGGCCGTCTTCGTCAGGACTTCAGTGAATCCAGTGCAAAGCCCGCTATCCGCTTGTAGTTTTCGGAGATCGCCCGCAGTTCGTCCTGGCTGATGATGTCGTCGATGTGGCGAAATGGCTTGTCGCCACTGAGTTCCTCGACCCGGATATTGATGAAGTCCGGCGGCAGGCTGCGATTGGTCTGCACGATGCGCGCGGTGGTCTCGCGCCGCAGGTCCTCATAGGCGCGCAACGCAACGAGTGGGTCGGCCTGCGTGGCCAGCTGCGCGGCCAGCACCCTACCGTCGATCAGCGCCTGCGCGCTGCCATTGGAGCCGCGCGGGTACATCGGGTGCGCCGCGTCGCCCATCAGCGTGGCCCGCCCGAAGGTCCACTGCGCTATCGGGTCGCGGTCGACCATCGGGTACTCCAGCACCTGGTCGGCCTGGCGGATCAGCGCCGGCACGTCGAGCCAGTCGAATTTCCAGTCCTTGAAGATGTCGATGAAGTCGTCTGTCCGTCCGCCCTTGTTCCAGTCGTTCATCGCGCGACTGTCGCCCTCGATCTCGGCCATCCAGTTGATCAGTTGCATGCCCTGGCCGTCAATGGCGTCGACGATCGGATAGATCACCATCTTTCCGGTCTTGATGGAGCCGACCCGCATATAGCTCTTGCCGCTCAGGATCGGTTTGTGGCGGGTGACGCCGCGCCAGGTGTTGATGCCGGCAAACGCCAGCGGTTCGTCCGGATAGAACTGGCGCCGCACGCCCGAGTGGATGCCATCACAGGCCACCACCAGGTCGCATTCGACCGATGGCAAGGCGCTGGCGTCGCTGCCGCGCACGAAGGCCAATGTCGCAACTGCGGCGTCCTGCGTGACGCCGACGCAGCGATGGTTGGTGACCACCCTGTGCGCGCCCAGGCGTTGCACGGCCGCATCGAACAGGATGCGGTGCAGCTTGCCACGGTGAATGCCAATCTCCGGCTGCACATAGCCAGCATGGCGCCCACGCGGCTCGCGGTAGATGAACTGGCCAAAGCGGTTGTAAAACACGCTCTCCAGGTTCTCGATTCCCACCGCCTCGAGCTCGGCCTGCAGCCCCAGTGCAGCGAGTTCGCGCATGGCATGCGGCAGCAGCGTGATGCCGACACCCAGTTCCCGGACCTCGGGCACGCTTTCGTATACGGTGCAGGTGAGCCCCTGCTGGTGCAAGGCGAGCGCGAAACCCAGCCCCGCGATGCCGCCGCCAACAACCGCGATGCGCGGTGCGCCATGGTCCTGCATACGCTCAACCGGTTCCACGCCGTTCACCCCGGGGCCTGGTCACGCAATGCGGGCAGCCACAAAAAGATGGTCCTATTCGGCCGTGATGCCATTGCGTTTGATGACTGCGCCCCAGCGTGGGTAGTCCTTGTTCGACAGCGCCAACAGCTCGTCGGGCGTCGAGGTGGTGGCGTCCATGCCGGCCTTGCCCAGTACCTCGCGCACTTCGGGCAACTTGAGAATGGCGGCGATCTCGGTATTGAGCCGGCCCACCACCGCGGCCGGCGTCCTGGCCGGCGCGAAGAAGGCGTACCACAAGTCGACATCGACGCCCTTGACACCCAGTTCCTCGAAGGTGGCGACCGTCGGCGCAACCGGATGGCGTTTGGGGCTGCCCACCGCCAGCGCGGTCAGCTTGCCGGCAGCTACGAAACTCTGCGCCACATGCACTGGCAGAAAGCCCACCATGATCTCGCCCGACAGGATGTCCTGGGTGTAGCCGGCCGAGCCGCGATAGGGAACATGCAGCATGAACAGCCCGGTCTGCGCCTTGAACAGCTCCATCGCCATGTGGTGCGGCGTGCCTATGCCTGGAGAGCCATAGGTAACCGACCCGGGCTTGGCCTTGGAGCGCGCGACCAGTTCCTGCATGGACTTGATTTCGGTCTTGGGATTGGCCACCAGCATCAGGGTTCCCCAGGCTGCCAGCGAGACCGGCGCGAAGTCCTTGATCGGATCAAACGGCACGTTCTTGTACAACTGCGAGGCCATCAGCATGGTGTTGGCGCCCATCAGCACCGTATAGCCGTCCGGGCTGGCCTTGGCGACGTTGTCGGCGCCGATGTTGCCGCTGGCTCCGGGCGTGTTGACAACCACAACCGGCTGCCCCAGCCGCTCGGCCAGCCGGGGTTGCACCGTACGCGCGATCGTGTCCATGCCGGTACCCGGCGTGAACGGCACCACGATGCGAACCGTCTGGCTTGGCCATGTCTGCGCCTGCGCCAGTGCCGCGCACAAGGCGATCAGGCAAAGAAGTGGTGTCTTGAAAAATGGGTGGCGCATGGCTGTCTCCTGGTTATGGTGGGTAGATCACACGGTACGGCGGACCGCGACGATCAGTGGGCCGCGACCGGCTTGATCTTGAAGACGGTTTCGGCGTTGGTCTGGAAGAACATGCGTTTGTGGTCGTCTCTTATGCCCATGTCGTCGAGCGCGATCACCTCGTCGACCGCGTACTGGTAGGGATAGTCCATCGCATAGAGCACCCGGTCGGCGCCCATGAACTCCTGCGTGAACCGGACCGCCGGCTCCCACGCCACGCCACTGGTGGTGATGTAGAAATTCTCGCGCAGGTAGTCGCTTGGCTGGCGCTGGATCGGCTTCATGCTGTCGTAGCGCTGTGCGCGCACGGTCGCACGGTGCATGTAGTCCAGCCGATAGGCCCAGAACGGCAGCGCTTCGCCCATGTGGCCGATGATCATGCGCAACTTGGGAAAGCGGTCGAACACACCGGCCGTGATGATGCGCATCGCATGCATGCCGGTCTCGATGCCGAAGCCGTAGATCGCGCCGTCCAGGCCGCATTCCTGGAACGGCGCAAGCATGTTGGCCGGCAGCGCATTGGGATGCAGGTAGATCGGCGCATCGCAGGCTTCGGCGGCGGCGAAGATGTCCCAGAACTTGGGGTCCGAAAGGTATTCACCCTGGGTATGCGAATTGATGACGACAGCATGGATGCCCAACTGCGTGACGCCGCGCTCGATCTCCCGGGCCGCTGCCTGCGGGTCCTGCGGCGCTACGGCAAGCATGCCGGCAAAGCGGGTCGGGTGGCGACGGATGGCATCGGCCAGGAAATCATTGGCGTCGCGGCTGAATGACACGGCTGTGGCCGGGTCCATCACCTGCACGCCGGGTGAGGTCAGCGCCAGCACCTGCATGTCGATGCCAGTCGCATCCATATGGGCCAGGCGCAGTTGGTCCAGGTCTGTCAGGCATCGCATGATGTGCTGCGCGCGTTCGCTCGGGCTGCTCATGTAAAAGCCCATCAAGCCCTGAAAACCGGGATCTGCACCGGGCTTTGCCAGCAGCGCGCGGTAGATGTCGAGCATGGCCGGCGGCGCAAACGCCTCCTCGGTTGCGATGCGCAGATAAGGCCGCTTGGCGGGCTGGCGCGTCGATTCGGCGTCGGGCAGAATGATGGCGCTTGTAGTCCTGTGTGATAACGGCATGTACGCATGCTAATTTGCTTCGTTCGGACGCACAATCGCACCTGTTGCGATATGACTTGCTCCAGATCGAGATAAATCATGGACACATTGGACAATCTGCGCGCCTTCGTTGCGACCGCGGAAGCCGGAAGCTTTTCCGGGGCGGCGCGCCAGTTCGGGCTGGTTCCTTCGGTATTGACCAAACGCGTCGACCAGCTCGAATGGCGCATCAAGGCGCCCTTGTTCGCCCGCACCACACGCAAGCTGACGCTGACCGATGTCGGGGAACGCTACCTGCCGCAGGTGCGCCAGCTGATCCGCGAAGTCGACGCCACGCTGGCCGGCATGTCGCGCGCCAATGGCGAGATCGAGGGGCATATCCGGGTCAAGATTCCGACCACGCTGGGCGTATTGCGCCTGAGCGAACTGCTCAACCGCTTCCTGGCCAGCCAGCCGATGATCAGCCTGGACATCGTGCTGGCCGACCGCTCGGTCAATCCGCTCGAGGAAGGATTTGACATCGCCATCGGCGCGCGCCCGGAATCCTATGGGCATGTCCAGGACCATCCGCTGTGGCCGATCCAGCGCACGCTGTGCGCCTCCCCAGCTTATCTGGCCCGGCGTGGCGCACCGCAGTCACCGGCCGATATGACCGAGCACGACTGTCTGGTGTTCGCAACCTCGGGCCCGCGCTGGGAGTTCGTCGGCCCGCAGGGACTGGTCGGTCTGGACGTGCGGCCCCGGCTCAAAAGCAATGATGGCGCGGCCCTGTGCCAGGCCGCGCTGTCCGGCCAGGGCATCACGGTACTGGCCGACTATCTGGTTGCGCCGCACCTGCAGTCGGGCGCGCTGTGCGAGGTGATGGGGCACATGCATCTGCCCGACCTGTGGCTCAAGGCCCTGGTGCCGTCAAATCGCATCGACCTGCCCCGGGTGCAGGCGCTGCTGCAATGGCTCACGCTGCAACTGCGCGATGTGCCGCTGGCGCAGGCCACGGCGTAGTTGGCGGTCAATTCGCAGACGGCAACTCCCACATCTGACAGGCTCCTAGAATTGCCCTATGCATGTGCACCAGTTGTCGATAACTTACTTGCCCGAGCAGGACCGCATCCTGGTGCGTATCAACACCTCGGACAAGCGGGAGCTGCAATTCTGGATAACGCGCCGGCTTGCGCTGGGCCTGATGCCGCTGCTCGAACGCATCAGCACCGAAACAGCGGCACGCCAAGGTGGGCCGGCCACGGCCCACATGGCCAAGGCCGACCCGCTGGCCAAGAAGGCGATCGTCGAGTTCCAGCGTAGCGAAACGCTCAGCAAGGCCGATTTCTCGACGCCTTACCAGCCGCCACCGGAAGGCGCACCGATCTTCAGCGACCCGCTGCTGATCACCGAGATCAACATGACGCCGCTTGCCGGCAATCAGCTCAGGCTCCATTGCACTGAGAAACTGGCTGGCCGGCCCGGACAGCGCACCTTCGACCTCAATCTGTCGGACACGCTCACGCACGCCTTCATCCACCTGCTCGAGCGCGCGGTCAAGGGATCCCAATGGCGTGATGGCGCTGCCGCGCCGACGGCAGAGCCTGCAGCACCTGTCGCTGCGCCCCGCACGGACTACCTCAACTGAAACCTGGCGATGCCCGCTGGCGTTCAGGTCTTGCGCTTGGCCCAGTTCGAATGGGCATGGCGCGACAACGCAAAGCTGGCAAAAAACTTGCACCAGATGGTCGATCCGGCTATGGCGGTCCAGCTGTTGTAGTGCAGCTCACCCAGCAGCACCGCAACGATGACAGCCAGCGCCACGACACCGGCGATCAGATTGACCACCATCTCGTAGGGCGCGAACTTCTCGGGGTCCGGCGGCGACTGGCCACCCTTGAGCGCGACCTCTGAAAAATCGCGCTTCACCAGGATGCGCCAGGCTCGGCGCAGCCAGAAGAACGCCATTGGAAACAGCGCGAGGAACAGGATCCACGTCAACGCGACGCTGGTGTCAAAAACCATCATTGACTCCTTCGGTCCGGCCGCAGGCAGCGCCGCCAGACAGCATGAATGAAAAAGCCCCGCCGGTAGAACCGACAGGGCTTGTGTGCGAAGCCGACCTGCGATTGTCGCAGGCGGGCTTGGTAATCACATCACAGCAGGCAAATTCAGTGCGCGCCGTCCACAGCCCGTGAGCCACGTGGAATACGCACCGCCTCGACCATGGCCTGGATATGCGCTGGTGGCTCCTTGGTGACCTTGTCCACGGCAAACGCCACGGCAAAGTTCACCATCGCGCCAACCGCACCGAAGGCTTCCGGCGTGATGCCGAAGAAGCTGTTGGCGCCACCGATCATCGGCAGGTAGTCGGTACCCTTGATGAAGAACAGGCCCTTGTGCGCAAACACATAGAACAGCGTGATGAACAGGCCTGCCAGCATACCGGCCATGGCGCCTTCCTTGTTCATCTTCTTGCTGAAAATACCCATCATGATCGCGGGGAACAGTGAGCTGGCGGCAATACCGAATGCCAGCGCCACCGTACCGGCCGCGAAGCCTGGCGGATTGAGACCCAGGTAGCCGGAGATCACGATCGCAACCGCCATCGATATCTTGCCGGCCATCAACTCACCCCGCTCGCTGATGTTCGGAGCGAATATGCCCTTGACCAGGTCGTGGGACACCGCAGACGAAATTGCCATCAGCAATCCGGCAGCAGTCGACAGCGCAGCGGCCAGGCCACCCGCAGCAACCAGCGCAATCACCCAGTTGGGCAACAAGGCGATCTCAGGATTGGCCAACACGATGATGTCGGCATTGACGTCCAGTTCATTGCCTTTCCATCCAGCGCCGCCGGCCTTTTGCTGGAAGTCGGCGTTGTTGGACTTGTCGTTGTAGTACTGGATGCGACCGTCGCCGTTCTTGTCTTCGAACTTGAGCAGGCCGGTCTTCTCCCAGCGCTTCATCCAGTCCGGACGCTCGTCATACTTGATGGCGACATCCTTGTCGAACACGTTGGTGTTCTGCATGATGACACCCGGTGTGACGGTACGGATCAGGTTGGTCTTGGCCATCGCGGCCACGGCGGGAGCCGTGGTGTACAGGATGGCGATGAAGACCAGCGCCCAGCCAGCAGAAGAGCGTGCGTCCTTGACCGATGGCACCGTGAAGAATCGCATGATGACGTGCGGCAGGCCAGCAGTTCCGATCATCAGCGACAGCGTGTACATGAACATGTTCAGCGTGCTGCCCGGCAGCGACGTGGTGTACTTGCCAAATCCAAGGTCGGTGACAACCTGGTCCAACTTGGCCAGCAGCGATATGTCCTGACCAATCAGGTTGGATCCCAGCCCCAACTGCGGCAGTGCATTACCGGTGAGTTGCAACGAGATGAACACCGCCGGAATCGTATAGGCCAGGATCAGCACGATGTATTGCGCCACCTGGGTATAGGTGATGCCCTTCATACCGCCGAACACTGCGTAGGCAAACACGATCCCCATACCTACGTAGATGCCGACCTCGCTGGATACGCCCAGAAAACGCGAGAACGCCACGCCCACACCGGTCATCTGGCCGATGATGTAGGTGATGGACGCCGTCAGCAGACAGACCACCGCCACCGTGCTGGCCGACTTCGAATAGAAGCGGTCACCGATGAACTGGGGCACGGTGAACTTGCCGAACTTGCGCAGGTAGGGCGCCAGCAGCATCGCCAGCAGCACATAGCCGCCGGTCCAGCCCATCAGGAACAGGCCGCCGCCGTAGCCCATGTTGGAGATCAGACCTGCCATGGAAATGAACGAGGCCGCAGACATCCAGTCCGCCGCCGTCGCCATGCCGTTCATGACGGGATGGACATTGCCGCCGGCCGCGTAGAACTCACTGGTGGACCCGGCGCGAGCCCAGATGGCTATGCCGATGTAGAGCGCGAAGCTCAGACCGACAAATATATAGATGGTTGTTTGAAGTTCCATGGCTCAATCCTCGTGTACGTCGAACTGACGATCGATGTCGTTCATCTTCTTGGCGTAATAAAAAATCAGCGCGATGAAGATGTAAATGGAGCCTTGGTGGGCGAACCAGAATCCGAGCGGGTAGCCGCCGAGCTTGATGTTGTTGAGCAAATCGGCAAACAAAATGCCGGCGCCGAACGACACCACAAACCAGATGATCAGAATCCGCGTTAACAGACTGATCGTGGCTTTCCAGTAGGCATGACTGTTGTCATCGTCCTTCATGAAGTCTCCTCGTTTTTAGCCAAAAAGAGCAGCGGCAAGAGCAGCTGCGCGAACACTAGCCGCGGACGTTCCACGGAAATGTATTGCGGATTGTGAAGGCAATTTCTTACATTGAACTGATTTCGCGCGCAGCCGGCGAAACGACATCAAAACCAAGGGAAAACCCCAAGCAAAAAGCCTCGATGATCTGCACTGGTTGCGCGCACAGGCAAGGCCAAGAGCGATGGTCCAGCCAGTATTTGACACGCAGGCAAATTGCTGGCCGGCGCGGCGCGGCGCGGCCGCCAGATGGCGCGCCGCTGTCGCCGTGCAGGACTAAACTGGCATCCCCATCGGATTGATCACAGGACCAGCCATGAACCAATTGCCAGCCCGCTACGACCATGTTGGAAGCTTCCTGCGACCCAAATACCTGCTGGACGCGCGCGAGCAGAAAGCCAGCGGAGCGATTGATGCCGCGCAGCTGCGCGACGTGGAGGATCGCGCCATCAGTGAGATCGTCCGGTTTCAGGAAGACATCGGACTCAAGAGCATCACGGACGGCGAGTTTCGGCGAACGTACTTCCACATTGACTTTCTCGACCAGCTCGGCGGTGTCAAGACCGATATCCCGACGACTGTCATCAAGGCCGATGGATCGCAGGAACTGGCGCCGCCCGTGATGCGCGTTGTGGACAAGGTGCGCCATGTCAAGGACATCCAACTGGCCGATTTCCAGTATCTGCAGTCGCAGGTCGGCAAGGGCCGAACGCCCAAGGTCAGCATCCCCTCGCCCACCATGCTGCACTTTCGCGGAGGGCGCGCCGGCATCAGCCGCCAGCACTACCCTGAACTGGAACCGGAGTTCTATCAGGACGTGGCC
>JBBKVW010000045.1:0-21018 GCA_037968655.1 Burkholderiaceae bacterium | reverse complement strand
ATCATCCTGATGACGACGCCGATCCTGATGCCGGTCATCACCGCCGCCGGCTTCGACCCGATCTGGTTTGGTGTCATCCTCACCATCAACATGGAACTGGGACTGATCACGCCGCCAGTGGGACTGAACCTTTTTGTCATCAACAGCATCACGCCCGATGTGCGCCTGCCCACCATCCTCAAGGGCGCGTTCCCCTTCATGTGCTGCATGGTGCTGGCCATCGTGATCCTGTGCATTTTTCCGGAACTGGCAACCTGGTTGCCGCGCAAGTTGATGGGCTGAAGCCCGGTCCGGTGTGCCCAATGACCCTGTCGATGCAAATCCGGCTGGACGATCTGCGTGACCCGCGCATTGGCGCCTTCCTGCAGGAGCACATCAGTGACATGCGCGCGGTGTCGCCGCCCGAAAGCAAGCATGCACTGGATCTGGACGGCCTGCGCCAGCCGGACATCCGGTTCTGGAGCGGCTGGATTGGCGAGCAGTTGGTGGCCTGCGCCGCGCTCAAGCAACTCGATGTGCAGCACGGTGAACTCAAGTCGATGCGTACTGCCGCGGCCATCCGCCGGCGGGGCCTGGCCCGCGCGATGCTGCAGCATGTCCTGGCGCAGGCGCGTGCGTCCGGGCTGCGCCGCATCAGCCTGGAAACAGGTTCGATGGATTTTTTCGAGCCGGCGCGCAACATGTATGCGGCGCATGGTTTTGTCGTGTGCCCGCCATTTGGCAGCTACCTGGCCGATTCGAACAGCGTCTTCATGACACTGCAGCTGTAGCACTGCCCAGTTGGATGCAGTCCCGATGCGCGTCCAGCGGCCGACTGTGAGTTGCCGCAGACCGATCAGCGCTTCTGGTATTGCTCCGGACCGCTTGACTCCATCGGCGGCAACCACAGCTCCATCACGCCTGCTCTGGCTTTGAGCGATGGCGGCAGATCGCGCAGCCGCACTGCCTGCGCGTCTCGTTGCGTGATCCACGGCGGGCCGACAAAACTGGCAATCGCATTGGCGCAGGCGCGACTGTTTGCGTCATGCAGCACCAGGGTCGCAGTGGGCCAGGCCACCGGGCGGCGCTGCTGGCGCAGGTCGGCGCTGCGCACCACGTTATCAATCGGCGCCACCAACAATGGCGCACCGCTGGCAGGCTGCAGCGCCTGACGCAATGCAGTGGCTGCGGCGCGCGAACCCTCGTCGTAAATGTTGATATACAAGATGCTGTTGGTATCGCTGCGCGCGCAACTGAGCAGTTCCGGCGTGCTCCCTGCATCGTAGCCTGGGCGCGCAATCGCGCCCGGTTGTTGGACTGGGGCCAAGGCCCCCTGTGCTGGCTGTGCCGGAGCTCGCGCTGCCCCTGGCGCCTGCGCATTGATCTGAGGCGCGCCGGTTGCTGCCGCAGTGCTCCCGGCAGCGATCGGCGCTTGCTCGGGCGCATTCAGTGGGTCGGCGGCATCCGACTTGAGCAGATTGCCCAGCATCGGAAAGCGATTGGCGGCCGCATCGATCAGAGCGCCGCTGTCGATCGATTGCTCTTCGGGTGACGACCCCGGATGCCAGTAGCTAAGCGCCGTGTTCTGGCTCGGCGGCTTGAGCACCAAGGTACACAGGCTGCCCTGTACGCGGCGGAACCTGACAAGGCAGTCTGAACTCGGTGCCGGTGTCTGCGCGCATTCCTCGGTGATGCGCGCGGCCATGCGCTCCAGCCCGGCTTGCTCCAGCGGTCGCATCGAGGGGCTGCTGCGCAGCTCGAGCAACATGGCGGCCTGGGTGATCACATGTTCCGGGACCAGGGGGCAGGTGCCATCGAAGTCCTGCAGGCCCCTGGATACCTCGGTGAACAGCTGGCGCGCTTCGGTCTGCTGGTCGATGCGGTTGCGCTGGAACTGCTCCTGCATCTGCCAAAGGGACAGCAACAGCGTACCGGACGCGCCCACGCCCAGTGTCGTGCCGATGGCAGTCGCACGCGCATTGCGTCGCCACAAGGGTTCGTTGCGCGGCTCCTTGGAGGCCTCTGCAACAGGCACCAGACGCGCGGCGATGCGGATGTTGTGTCGTGCCACCGATTGCCAGCCCGGAAGCTGCGCCAACCAGCCATCCTGCAAGGCACGGCCAAAATCCTCCCCCAGGCGGTGGTAGCTTTCCCACTGGGCTTCGTCAAATGACTGGTCGCCGGTTGATTCATGCGGAAAGCCGTTGTGGTTGCGCGCATAGGCCAACAGGTCCATGTCCAACGCGTTGTGCAAATTGGGCTTGATCACCAGCAGCGTACCTTCCGGCCGCAGCATGGGGCCAGCTTGTCCGTTCGGCAGATCGGGCCCCGGTCGGGCGCGATAGCGAATTCGGGCCAGCAGCACGCCCCGGCTTGAATGCACATTGCCCATGTCCTCCGGCGACAGGACCGTCATCTCGTCGCTGGCGTTTGGAAACAGGCTGGCGGCTTCCTCCCTGGTATAGAACTCGATTTCGGCGCCAAAGTCGATGCGCGCCTTGCGTACCAGGTTTTCCAGGTCGCCATATTCGTAGCGCGCATCCGCACCGGCGTCCGACAGGATGATGAAATCGAGTTCGCGCTTGAGAAGCGCGTACACGCCACTGTTTTCGAAATGCCCGCCATCGGACAGATACCACCAGGGCCGTTCGACGCCAAAAAAGGTGGCCGAGGCCTCGCTGCTGAGCATCATGGGTTTGGGAATGAATCGCCAGGACAGCTTGCTGAGCCAGCGCAGCTCCGCCGTCTCGCGCGGCGCGCGCATCCAGTGGCCCAGACGCACACCCAGGAAGTACAGCAGCAGGGCCAGCCCGCGCGAGGTGTATGAGCCGGCGCCGGGCGACGCCGCAGCCCCGGATACAGCGATCCATCGTCCCAGCGTGCCGGCGTCATGCCCGTCCTGCAGCGCGATGAACTGGCGCGGACCGATCTCCAGTCCGCGCCAACTGGTTGTCACGGCCGTGCCCTTGCGATCGGCGTTGAACAGGCCGCTCGTGTCGTCGCGGGTCTGGTTCAGGCAGGTATTGATCAGATGGATCGGGCCGCCCTTGGTCTCCGGACGGTAGCGCTGCAGGCTGGTGTCGTCGCCCTGAACCACCTTTGTCACGTCGGCCCGCACGCCGTCGTCGTCGGCCAGATTGCGCCTGGGATTTCCAACTGCCAGATACGCCCGTGCCAGACGGGCCCGGTAAAAGCTGTGCAGCGAGGATGTATTGGCCATCTGGGTGTTTCCCGCCGACAGCAGGATCCAGGCCAGCCAGCCGGCTGCCAGCATGCTGGCGCGCATCCACGCCGGCACGCTGCGCAGTGCTTCGAAGGTTTCCGGTGCGAAGACAAACCATTGCAGCAGAACCAGCCAGGCTGTAATGAGCACCAGCATGCCAAACAGGCTGCCAACTTCGAGCAACCGGGGCAGCCATTCACGGGCACGCACATGGGATTGCGAGGCGATCTGCTGCAGCGGCTGCACCAATGCCCGCAGCACGAGCACCACCACGGTGCCTACTCCGACGCCACGCCAGAGCCACTGATTGCCGGTTTGCAGTTCCTCCAGAATCCACCAACTCAGGCGGTCCAAGGCACCAATGGCGAGCAGCGACAGCGATGCCAGCAATACCCAGCGCAGCTTGCGCGTCAGGGTGTTGCGGATGACGGCAACCTTGAGCGCGTGCGGCGATTTGTCCAGCGCCATCCAGGCCATGGTGGCCACCTGACCGATCACGACCGAGCCCAATGCCAGGGCGCCAGCGCTGGGCCAGGTCAGGCTGTGCCGGATCGGATCGAGCACGGCATTGAGGTACAGGCTGCGCAATATGCTGAAGGTGGCAAGGGCAATGGCCAGCACGAAGATCAGGTCGCGCCAGCCCTGGCGAGTGGTCGTCGTGGTTGGATCGGGTCCGTCGCGCGCGGCCCAATAGCCGGCAATCATGCCCGGTGCAAGGGCGGTCCACAGGGCCAGAGACAAGGCCCACCAGGCGGTGTACCAGGGCTCCCAGGCATTGGCATCGAGCACCTGCAGGCTATGCTGCCATAGATGGGGCAGTATCACCAGCAGGCCCAGCGCAATGCAGGCAAACATGAATTCGGCATGAATGGCCAGCCAGGCGCGCAGGTAAGTGACCACGGCCATTCCGATGTCGCGCGAGCCGCCCGGAATCAAATAGCGGCCATTGCGGCGCAGCCAGCCGAGCACCGGCGACTGGCTGCTGGCCATCAGGCCCTGCGCCCGCTGCAGGCCATAGGTTGCCACGAGCCGGCCAAACATGGCGCCGACATAGCCACCACCAGACACTGTCGACAGGTAATCCAGTCGACCCAGCAATCCCTCACGCGCCAGGCTCGATTGCGACGGATTGGACGGTGTCGAACGGCTTTGCGCCATGCCCCGCATCAATCCCAATGCAAACGTGGCGCTGCGAATGCCGCCACCAGACAGCGCCAGGCCCACGCGCGGCAACTGCATCTGCGACGGATTGCTGTCTGCGTCACCATTGGCTACGCTGTCCGCCATCAAGTGGCGACGGCGCACCGCGATGGCCTGCTGCTCTGCCGCGTGCAGCGCCTGCCAGTCGTCCGGCAGCCCCGACCAGGGAGGCCTCGCGTCGCTGGCAGTGTTGGCACTATGGTCTGCGGGTTCGGCTTGCATCTATGCTCCCTCGCGTCATGGTCTGTGCGCCAGTAGGGTGCTGGCGCCAGCGCCGTGCTGCTACCACTGTAACGGCATCAGCCGCACCGGGCATCGCCCGGCATCGGGACACCGTCGCTGGCCGGCCTTGACGTACAGTTGGCCGAATGAATCGATTGAGTGAATTCCTGAGCCAGCACATTGGTGTCGAGTTGTGGGTTGCGTCATTGGTCGTCATTGCCCTGGTCACCATCGCGGCCAACCAGGTCGCCCAGATCTTGCTGCGCCAGGCAGCGAAGGCGAGCGCGAAGTCGCAGTCGGTCTGGGACGATGCACTGGTGCAGACAGCCAGCCGCCCGGTACTGGCTGCCATGTGGATAGTTGGCGCCAGCGTGATGGCCCGCGTGCTGCAGCGCCAGGTTGAAGAGCCCTTCTTGCCCGAGGCCATGGACCTGCGTGACGTTGCACTGATCGTGTGCGCGATCTGGTTCCTGTTGCGTTTTATCGGCAAGGTCGGGCGCAATGTGATTGCCGCCCGGCGCAATCGCGGCGAGGAGGTCGACGCCACGACCATCGACGCGCTGTGCAAACTGGCCCGCCTGGTGACCTTCATCGTTGCGATATTGATGATCGCCCAGACCCTGGGCTTCAAGATCACCGGTCTGCTGGCGCTCGGAGGTGTGGGCGGCATCGCAGTGGGCTTTGCCGCCAAGGATCTGCTGGCCAATTTCTTCGGTGGCCTGACGATCTATCTGGATCGGCCGTTCTCGGTTGGCGAGTGGATTCGCTCACCCGACAAGAGCCTGGAAGGAACGGTCGAGTACATCAGCTGGCGCCACACCCGTATTCGCGGCTTTAACAAGAACCCGATCTATGTGCCCAATGCGGTGTTCACGAGCATCGTGGTCGAAAACCCGTCACGCATGAGCCATCGGCGCATCAAGGAAACCATTGGCCTGCGCTACGACGATTTTTCCGTGGTGGCGGCGGTGGTGGCCGACATCCGTTCGATGCTCAAGAGCCATTCCGATATCGATGCGACGCAGACCATGATCGTCAACTTCAACGCGTTTGGCGCTTCTTCGCTTGATCTGATGATCTATACCTTTACCAGGACCACGGACTGGGAAAAATACCATGTGATCAAGCAGGATGTGCTGCTCCAGATTGGCAACATCATTGAGAGCCATGGCGCCCAGATCGCTTTCCCGACCCGCACTTTGCATCTGCACGGCGATGGCGCGCCATCTGTTGGGGAGGCTGGCGCTGTGTCTGTGCCCCAGCCGAGCTAGCCGGCACGCTCAGGGGTTGCCGGCCTTCAGGATGCCGCGCACGGTATTGCGACTGTGCGAGCCCAGTTTTCCCAGGAGGTCGGCCACCAGGCGCTCCAGTTCGGCGCGTTTGCCCGGCCCTTGTTTGTCAATCTCGGCCAGCAAGTCAATGCCAGCTTCCTTGACGCCAAAGTCGAATGCAGGATCGGATACGAAAGCCGCGGGAACCGTCGCCAGGATTGTCTGCACGGTCTTCTCGCTGCTGGCCTTGGCCTCGCGTGACACGGTATCGCGCGCATACATTTCGGTCCAGCGTGGATAGGACGCATCGGCCTGCCCATTGCGCAGCGCAACTTCCATTGCGCTGTCGGTGCCGGCACGTGCATTGGCCAGCATGGCCTCGTTCTGGAATTTTTCCAGTGCCAGGTGGCGATTGGACAGCAGCACGATCAGCTCGTCGCGGCGCCTGGGAAAACCGGCCATGGCCAGGACGTTGGCGCCGAGCAGGCGAAAGGTCGAGTTTCCCGGTGCCAGGTCGGCATGGTAGGGCTGGGTCAGGTCCTGTATGTAGTGCAGCGTAAGGCCTGAGAAACGCCAACCCCAATAGGCATGGCCGCTGCGAAACGCCAGTGCCGCAAGACTGGAATACTGCTGTATGCGCATCAGCGGGTAAGTGCGCGCGACGAAAGGTGCAGCCTTGTAGATCAGCCAGTCCTGATGGAAAAATCCCATGTGAAATGGTGCCTGCGTCGAGTAGTACAAGGCAGGATTGCCGAACGGCAGCTTGCCAAAGCCGTAGCGCTTGCCCCACTCGGTCGGGCTGTCGTCCCACAGGTTGATGTCCAGGCCGTAGTCAGGTTCGTCTGCGGCCGACGCCAGCACCGCCAGCGGCGCGACCGCGTCGCCAACTGCAATGCTGACAAAGCGCCGTGCGTCATTGGCTTGCTCGGGCAGAAAATTGACAGCGTCGTGGGCCAGCCGGCGACTCAGGTCTGGCGTGCCACGCGGGTCCGCTTGCAGATACAGCGCGAATCGGCTTTGCGGTGAAATGCGCAAGGCGGCGGTGAAAGCGCTGCGCCGCTCGGCGTCGGAGCGGTTGGGTTCGGGTCTGAATGCCAGTGCGTCGGCACGTGGTGCATAGCTGGGCATGTTGGCGCGGGCCCATTGCTCCTGAGCGGCCAACAAGTCCGCGATCGGCTTTTCCTGCTCCTTGAGAAATACCTCAAGTGCCTCGACCTTCACAGGCGCTGCGTTGGCCACTTCCGGCATCGATTCGAACGCCCGATAGCTGATCAGGCTGTGGTTGCTCCAGGCTTGCGCAGGTGCACAGGCCAGCGCGAATATTGCGCCAATCAACAGGAAGGGAAGTTTCATAGATTGCGGCTCCAGATGGATGGCCGGCCAGTCGGGCTGCCTTGCAAACCATGATAACCAGTGTCATCCGAAAACCAACCGGTTCCAGATGGACAGCAAAAGCCGTGCCAGACCCGCACGGTCCCGTCATCATCATTGCGCCGTGCATTGTGAAAGATATGCATGTGCTGGCGCGACATACTGTCCTATGGCGAGCGAACAAGACCAATCCGACACCGTGCTGAGCTGGCTCGGCCAGTGGCGTGACGATCCCGGGCATCGCCTGCCCGCACGGGTCGCGCGCTCGCTCAAGGTGCTCGATCGCAAGAGCGAAGTTCTCATCGGCTGGGTCCAGGCGGCACTGATCACCGTGCTCGGTAGTCTGTACCTGGTGGCGCCGGGTACGGCACCGCCCGACGCCATGTTCTACCCGGTTCCCTGGGCGCTGGGCTGTTACGGCCTGTTCACTTGCCTGCGCCTGGTGCTGGCCTATCGCGGACACCTTTCGGTGCCCATGCGGGTGCTGTCGGTGCTGGTCGACGTCAGCATGCTGATGGTGACGATCTGGAGTTTTCACCTGCAGTACGGCCAACCGCCGGCGTTCTATCTCAAGGCGCCGACCTTGCTGTATGTGTTCATCTTCATTGTCCTGCGGGCCCTGACCATCACGCCGGCCTATGTGCTTTTTACCGGTCTGCTGGCGGCTGCCGGCTGGCTGGCATTGCTGTCGTATGCGTTGATGGCGCCAGGTGGATCTGACCTGGTGACGCACGACTATGTGGAGTACATGAATTCCAGCCGGATACTGATTGGCGGCGAGATCGACCGTGTCGTATCCATCGTCATCGTCACGCTGGTGTTGTCGGTTTCGGTGGCGCGTGCGCGCCAGTTGCTGTTTCACGCCGTGGGTGACCAGGCCGCCGTGTCGCAACTGTCACGTTTTTTTGCGCCCGAGATAGCCGAACGTCTGTCATCTGCCGACGAACTGCTGCAAAGCGGCGATGGCGAGCAGCGCCAGGCCGCGGCGATGTTTATCGATCTGCGCGGCTTCACGACGATGGCCTCGACCTTGCCGCCGCGCGAACTGATCGATGTGCTGCGCCGCTACCAGGGCATCGCGGTACCGATCATTCAGCGCCACCAGGGCAGCATCACCACCTATCTGGGTGACGGCATCATGGTCACCTTTGGTGCGCTCAAGGCCTCGGACAGTTTCTGCGCCGATGCCTTGCGCTGCGCCGGTGAACTGCTACAGGCGCTATCGGACTGGCAGTCCCAGCGCGCGGCCGCCGGCTTGCCGGCGCCCGGCGTGGGCATTGGCGTGGACAGCGGCACGGTCACCTGCGGTGTGATCGGCGACGAGGGTCGATTGGAATACGCGGTGATCGGCGACCCGGTCAACCGCGCCGCCAAGCTGCAGAACCATACCAAGAGCGAGTCGGTGCCTGGGTTGGCCAGCTTGCAGTGCTATCAAACGGCGCTGGAGCAAGGCTATGAGCCTGTCTCGCCCCAGGGGCGAAGCGACGCCAGTGCGCTGCCATCGAGCAGCGACGCGCTGCGCCAGCGCAATGTGGCTGGCGTTCAGGACCCGATGGACCTGATGGCTTTGGGCAAGGATTGAGCGAGCGTGCAGATCGCCACCACCCCGGGCGCGCCAGGAGCCTAGGCCACGGCCAGCATCTGCGCCGAGGCCGCCCATAGGCGATCGGCCAGTGCGGCATCCATGATGTGGGCTGCGTAGCCGGAAATCCGGTTACCCGGTTGTGCTGGTACAGCCTGATTGCAGTCTTCCAGGTATAGGCCGCCGTGGCCGCGAAATTGCGGCGCCGATGCGGCCCACACGCTGGTCGACGCGCCTTGCTGCGGATTCTTGAACAGGTCCAGAGGCGAGCCGTCGTCCTTGAGCCAGCCAAGGGCGCGCATTTCCTCGGTTGCAAGGTGCTTTTGCAGTCCGGTCATGATGCCGCCAGGGTGCACGGCGTTGGCCGTGATGCCCTGGCTTGCATGGCGAAGGTGCAGTCCCAGCGAGAACAGGGCATTGGCACTTTTGGCCTGGCCGTAGGCCTTCCATTTGTCGTAGGGCCGTCGCTCGAAGTGCAGGTCGTCGATGTGTGCGCTGGCAATCTTGTGACCCGAAGAGCTCAGGCACACAACACGCGCATCGTCACCTTTTTCTGCAGCCATTTGCAATGCCGGTAGCAAGGCCGTTGTCAGTGCGAAATGGCCCAGATGGTTGGTCGCGAACTGGGACTCCCAGCCTTGGGAACTGCGCGCCAGCGGGCAGGCCATGATGGCGGCGTTGTTGATCAGAATGTGCAGTGGCAGGCTGCCTGCAAGCCACTGTGTGGAAAATTCGCGCACGCTGCCAAGGTCGGAAAGATCGAGCGCACGGACCGATATATCTGCGCCGGGAAACTGCTGGCGTAGTGCCTTGGCCGACGCCTCGCCCTGGTCCAGGTTGCGTACGGCCAGGGTCACCGATGCGCCGGCCGAAGCCAGTGCACGCGATGTCTCCAGCCCCAGTCCGGCAGCGCCACCGGTGACGATGGCATTGTGTCCATGCAGGGAAACAACGGCGGCGACTTCAAGCGCTGTGCTGCGGTCGCCAAACTGGGACCGGATGGGTGACGCGCTGGTGAAGCTGGAACTGGACGTCGGGCTTGTCATGGGTTTGCCTTGTCAATGCATACTGTCTCTGCCACGGCCGCAAAGAACGACGGTTCAGAGCACCCGATGCAGCCAAGACGCCATCGCGGACGCCGCCATTCAATCGTGCACCGTGGCTTCCGGACTTGGGGCTGATACAGGAACAGGGGGAGGCGCGCCGGGCGGCACATTCGTTGGTGCAGCACTTTGGGTAGCCGGGGTGCCCGGGCCAGTCGGGCCAGGCTTGGCTGCGCCAGGGGGCCGCCATTGCGGTAGCCGATTGCTGCCGGAAGCTGCAACGCCCGCGGCCGCGTTGCCAGGTGTCGGCAATTCCAGTGTGATGGTCCCACCGCCCGGCTCGGAACTGGCCAGGGTTGCCGAGCGGATGGCGACCGAGGTCAGCTTGTACCCGCCTTCCAACGCGCTGCCAACCCGGTATGGTCGCGGCGCCTGGCCGTCCAGGGCGATCAGTGCGACGCCAATTTGACGCCGGTTGGCCACCACGCCCAACAGTTGCATGCGCGCTGCCGGGTCTGCCACCGGCGCGACGGCGGGGCTTTCGAGTTGGACGGCGCTTGCGGTCACCGGGCCCAGAACGCGCGCCAGGCTTGCCATGTCAACGCCCGGTGCGTCCGCACCGACCACATTGGCAGTCATCGGTGATGGCGGCGTGCCGGCAAATTTCAGTATCCAGTAGGTCGCAGAACCGGCAAGGAGCAGCCACAGTAGCAGCACGACGATGCGGGACGGCCAGAGCTTGGTCATGGCCGATTATCATGCAGTGCGTGCAGGGTCCGTTCAGGCCGGCGCTACTTTGGGAATGCATTGATGACAACGACTTTCAAGGCCCGCCTTGGTGCACCGATGCGGATTGTGCGGCGTGGATTCACGCTGATCGAACTGATGGTCGTGCTGGTCATCATCGGTGTGCTGGCGGCGCTGATCGTGCCCAATGTGCTGGAGCGTGCCGACGACGCGCGCACCGCGGCGGCGCGTACCGACGTCAACAACCTGATGCAGGCGCTCAAGCTGTACCGCCTGGACAACCAGCGCTATCCGACCGCCGAACAGGGATTGGCGGCGCTGCTGACCAGGCCCACGACAACTCCGATTCCTGTGAACTGGAAACCCTATCTGGACAAACTGCCCAATGATCCGTGGGGCCAGCCTTATCGCTACCTCAACCCGGGTATCCACGGGGAAATCGATGTGCTGTCTTTTGGCGCCGATGGCCAGGCCGGTGGCCAGGGCAAGGATGCCGATGTCGGGTCCTGGCAATAGGCCGCTCGCGCGCTGGCCCGGCGTGGCCGGGTTCACCATGCTGGAGTTGCTGCTGGTGATAGCCATCATCGCGATTGCCAGCGCGGGGGTCGGGTTCGCACTGCGCGACATCGGCCAGACCCGGCTGGAGCGCGAAGGACTGCGTCTTGCCGCGTTGCTCGAGGCGGCACGGGCACGATCACGGGCTTCGGGCATGGCGGTCTACTGGCGTACCACTGCCGATGGATTCGAGTTTGTCGGCTTGCCCCGGCCGACCGGGCAGGCCGATTCATTTTCCAGCAGCGATCTGATGCCCCGCATGGCGTGGCAAAGCGAGGGCGTGACGGTATCGGCGGACCCGCTTGTCGTGCTCGGTCCCGAGCCAATCATCAGCCGCCAGGAAATCGTGTTGTCGCAAGCGGGTCATTCGGTGCGCATTGGCACAGATGGCCTGCATCCGTTCGCCATGCTCGCCGCAGACACGGCATTGGCGCCATTGCAATGACACGGGCGCAGCACGGATTTACCCTGATCGAAGTGCTGGTCGCGCTGGGCATCGTGGCTCTGGCGCTGGTAACCGGCTTGCAGGCCACCATGGCATTGACCAACACTGCCCAACGCCAGTCCGATGTGTTGCTGGCCCAGTTGTGCGCCGAGAACGAACTGATCCGACTTCGTTTGTCACGCCAGAATCCGGCCCTCGGCGAGGCCGACTTCCCCTGCGAGCAAGCGGGGCGGACGTTGTCAGGAAAGCTCAGCGTCTTTCCAACACCCAACCCCATTTTTCGGCGCGTCGAGGCACAGGTGCGCGACGGCGAATATGTTGTGCTGCGCATTGCCACCATCATGGGCAACTTCCAGTGAGCGCGGCCGGCCGACGCGGGCGCGGCTTTACACTCGTCGAGTTGCTGGTGGCCCTGGCGGCCATGGCCTTGCTCAGCTTGATGGCGTGGCGCGGCATCGATGGCATGGCACGCGTGCAAACAGCGACCCGCAGCTTCAGCGCCGACGTGCAGGCATTGCGCGCGGGGCTGGCCCAATGGGGCGCCGATCTGGATGCGCTGTCTCCCTCGGGCCCGATCGTCGCGCTGGACTTCGACGGCCGGGTGCTGCGCATCACGCGCCAGTACGCACTCGACGATGGGCTAGCCGGACAGGATGGCGGCGCGTTGCGCGTCATTGCCTGGGGCGCACGCGAAGTTGATGGCCAACGGCGTTGGCTACGCTGGCAGTCTCCGACGCTGCGCTCACGCGCTGAATGGACGCTGGCCTGGCAGCAGGCGTCCTGGTGGGGTCAGAATCCGACCGAGGAAATGCGCCGCGCCGAGTTGCCGATCGCGGCCATCGACGATTGGCAGGTGTTCTACTTCCGCAACAACAGCTGGACCAGTCCACTGTCCAGCGCCGACGCCGTCGTTTCGGTGCAAACCGGTCAGGAACCGCTGCCCGATGCAGTGCGGCTGGTGCTGACCCTGACCGGTGGACAAGCGATCAGCGGGCGGCTGACACGCGACTGGGTCCGGCCCACGCTCGGCCCTGGCGGTTCCTGATGGACCGGACTGTCCTGGCAAATGGCAGTTCTGCCGCAGTGCGCTCCGGTCAGCGTGGTGCGGCCTTGCTGCTGGCTATGTTGACTGTCGCCCTGGTCACGACTATTGCCGCTGCCGCGCTGTGGCAGCAATGGCGCGCCGTCGAGATCGAGGCACGTGAACGCGAACGGCTGCAGGCCAGCTGGATACTGATCGGCGCGCTTGACTGGGCGCGACTTATCCTGCGCGAAGACGGTCGCACCGGGGGCGCCGACCACCTGGCCGAGCCCTGGAGCATTGCACTGCGCGAGTCGCGCCTGTCCACCTTCCTGGCAATTGACCGCAGCAATTCCGATCTGGGTGAGAACGCATTCTTGTCGGGCCAGATCACGGACGCACAGTCGCGGCTCAATGTGGCCAACCTGGTTGTCGGCAACCGGGTGTCCGAGTCCGATCTGCAGGCTTTCAGACGCCTGTTCGAGGCGCTCGGACTCGACCCGGGCGAGCTCGACCGGATGGTCGCCAATCTGCTGTTGGCACTCGACGCGAGCGAGAAAAGCAGCGAAGGCGCTGGCATACCCATCATGCCGACCCGACTTTCGCAGTTGCCCTGGCTGGGGCTGTCGGGTGCCACTGTGCGCGCGCTCGAAGCGTACGTGACGGTTCTGCCGACCCGGACCCAGCTCAATCTGAATACCGCCAGTGCCGAGGTAATTGCTGCCCGACTTGAGGGCATAGACCTGTCGCATGCCCGCAACCTGGTTGCCAGCCGCAGCCGCACACCGTTTCGGACTCTGTCGGATGTCGGACGGGTATTGCCTGCTGCGGCCGCCAGGCTCAATCCCAGCGAGGTGGGTGTCGCCACGCGCTTTTTCGAGGTGCGCGGCCGGTTGCGCCTGGCGGAGACCGAAGTGCTGGAGCGCTCATTGGTACAGCGCAATGGCGTCAGCGTCACCACGGTGTGGCGCGAACGAGAGGCACGTGATCCGTCATTGCAGGATCCAGTGCGCTGAGGCACGGTGCCTGCAGGCCGTCACTACAATCCGCCCATGTCCAGCCTGACCCTTGCATTGCCGACAGTTCGACCAAATGCGTCGACCGAGTTCGACTATGTGCTGAGCACGGATGGCCGTACGGTTTCAACCCATGGCAGCGCCCCGTTGGCGCTGTTGCCGAAGGCCGACGCGCTGGTGCTGGTAGTGCCGTCCCGCATGCTGTCGTGGCATCCGGTCCGTCTGCCGCCACTTGCGGCCAATCGCCTGCGTGCGGCTCTGGACGGAATGCTGGAGGAGCATCTGCTCGACGACCCGGCCCAGCTCGCCTATGCCCTGGTTCCCGAGCGCCTGACCAGCGGCGACACCCTGGTTGCGGTTTTTGACAAGGCCTGGATGCGCGCGGTGCTGGAGCTGTTCGATCAAGCCAATCGTCCAGCCACAAGAGTCGTAGCGCAAATGTGTCCCGCCATGTCGGAAGATGCCGATCTGCTGGTGCACGTCGTGGGTACGGTCCATGATGCTGCGCTGCTGTTGTGCGAGTCAGGCGGTGTGCGTTGCCTGCCTCTGGCGAGCGCCCAAGTGGTATTGGCGGGGCGCATGGCGGGCTCCGAGAAGGTGATTGCGAGAGCCGAGCCCGCAGTGGCTGAACTGGCCGAACAGGTCCTGGGGCGGGCGGTGGCCGTGCAAACGAAAGCGCAAAGCCTGATCGAGGCGGCCCAGATTCCTTGGGACCTGACCCAGTTTGAATTGTCCTTGTCCGGGCATGGACGCATGACCCGGCGCTGGCGCCAGCGGGCGCAGACGCTGTGGCATGCGCCCCAACTGCGCGCTGCGCGATGGGGGCTTGCCGGCCTGTTGCTGGTCAACCTGATAGGCCTCAACGCCTGGGCCTGGAAGCTGGACGCGGCGGCTCAGGACAAGCAGGGGCAGATCAGGGCCATGTTTGTGAACGCGTTTCCGAAGGTCCAGACCGTTGTCGATGCACCACTGCAGATGCAGCGCGAACTGCTTCGTTTGCGTCAGGCCCGCGGCGGCCTGGCTGGCGACGACATGGAGGCGATCTTATCGGCGCTGGGTTCGGCATTGCCCGATGCAAGCCATGCCAGCGCACTCGAGTTTGCGCCAGGCCAATTGACGGCCCGTGGCATCGATCTGTCCGACACAGCCTTCGAGGCGTTGCGCGTCAAGCTCGCGGCATTGGGCTACACCGCCCAGCGCGAAACGGACCGGCTGCTGGTTCGTATGGACAAACGCTCATGAACCAGGTTTGCCTGGAGAAAGGGTAGCGCGATGGGTATGCCACAGACCTTGCAGTTGCGTTGGGCTGGCCTTGCCGAGCGTGAACGCTGGCTGGTTCGCCTGGCGGTCGGGCTCGTAGTGCTGGCCTTGCTGTGGAGCCTTGGCATTGCGCCGGCCCTGCGCGTTGTGCAAACGGCAGGGCCCCGGATGGAGCAACTCGATCGCCAATTGCACCAGATGGAGGGACTGGCGGCGCAAGCCCGCGCCTTGCAGGCGCGTGCGCCGGTGAGCCGCGACGAAGCCGTGCGGGCGTTGCAATCGTCACTGCAGCAGCGCATGGGCAGCCAGGCTCAGATGAGCAACGCCGGCGACCGCGTGACCGTCACCATGAGCGGCGTGGCGCCCCCCGTGCTGGCCCAATGGCTCGGCCAGGCCCGCGCCGCCGCGCGTGTCGTGGTCGCGCAGGCCCGCCTGACGCGTGGCGCCACTGGCTGGGACGGCAGCATCATCTTGCAGTTGCCGGTTGAATGAAGCGCCGGGCCGCTCCCAAGCTTCATGCCGCAGCGCACCGCGCGCAGGCTTGTCAATTTTTGCGCCGGGCCGCTCCCAAGCTTCATGCCGCAGCGCACCGCGCGCAGGCTTGTTGAATGCGGGTCTGGGCTGCCGCGGGCGCAGTACTGGGTGTCGCACTTGCGCTGCTGCTATTTGCACCTGCGGCCTGGATCGCCGCTGCCATCGACCGGGCCAGTGATGCGCGGGTGTTGCTGGTCGAGCCACGGGGCACTGTGTGGAACGGCGCTGCGCGGCTGGTGCTCTCGGGCGGCGAATCGAGCACCGACGCAGTCGCCTTGCCCGGACGCATTCAATGGCAGTTGCGCCCGGCCTGGGGCTCGCTGCGATTGCGGCTGCAATCGACCTGTTGCGCCCCTGCTGGATTGTCGGTCGAGCTGCAGCCGTCCTTGCGGGGACTGCGCATGGTCTTTTCTGATGCAAGCAGCGACTGGCCGGCAGAAATTCTTGCCGGGCTCGGTGCGCCCTGGAATACTGTGCGCGCGCGCGGTCAGCTGGAACTGCATTCGAAGGGCTTGTCAGTAGAATGGCTGGACGGCCGCGCCAGTGTGCTGGGCTCTGCAACGCTCGATGCCATGGGTCTTTCGTCAGGTCTGTCGACGCTCAAGCCCATCGGTAGTTATCGCATGCAGTTGACAGGTGCCGGCCCGTCAAATCAACCGCGCATGGAACTGCTGACGCGCGACGGCAGTCTGATTCTGACCGGAAGCGGGCAATGGAACGGGGAGAGATGGAACTTTCGGGGTCAGGCCAGCGCCAGCGCAGAACTTGAACCGGTGCTGGGCAACCTGCTCAATATTATTGGGCGCAGACAGGGCAATACGTCGGTCATCGCGCTGGATTGACACGCAGGTCGACAAGCGATTCTGCGCAAGGAACTGGGTTTCAATATGAATGTGTCTGGAGTGTGGGGATTGTCTGGAGCGTGTGTGCGCATCGCCTTGTGCTGTGCCTGTCTGGCGGGCAGCGCCTGGGCGCAAAAGCAGGGTGAGTCAATCACCCTCAATTTTGTCGGCGCCGAGATCGAGGCGGTGGCCCGCACCATGGGGGTCATTACCGGGCGCGTCATGGTGGTCGATCCACGGGTTCGGGGAACGATCAACCTGTCGAGTGAAAAACCCCAATCCCCGGCGGCAGCGTATGGGCAGTTCCTGGCCGCGTTGCGACTGCAGGGATACACCGTGGTCGAGTCGGCCGGCATTCACAAGGTCGTGCCGGAAGCAGAAGGCAAGTTGCAGGGCAGCGTGGTTTCGGTGTCGCCGGCTCAGGCCAGTGGCAACCAGATCGTGACCCAGATATTTCGGCTCGACCATGAAAGCGCACTCAACCTGGTGCCGGTGCTGCGCCCTTTGATCAGCCCGAACAACACGATCAACGTCAATCCTGGCAGCAACTCGCTGGTGATCACCGATTACGCCGACAACCTGCGGCGCCTGGCCCGCATCATCGCGGCGATGGACATGCCCAATGCCACCGATGTCGAGGTGATAACGCTCAAGCATGCGCTGGCGGCCGATCTTGCGCCGCTGGTGTTGCGCCTTACCCAGACGCCGGCCGGAGCCGCCGCCCAGGGTCAGGTCGACAACTCCTTTCGCACCGCCATCATTGCCGAGCCGCGCAGCAATACCTTGATCGTGCGCGCCGCCAATCCGGCCCGGGTGGCATTGGTGCGGACCCTGGTGGCCCAGTTGGACCAGCCGTCGTCTGCGGATGCTTCGGGCAACATTCATGTGGTGTACCTGAAGAACGCAGAAGCGGTGAAGCTGGCTGCGACATTGCGCGCGGCCATGTCGGGCGCCGGTACTTCGGGAACCCCTGCAACCGGCAACCAGATCGGACTAGGTGGCGCGGCTGCAGCCGCCGCAGCAGCCGCGACGGCAGCTGCAACTTCCGGTTCGCAGAGCAATACCGGTGGTCAGATCCAGGCCGACCCGGCGACCAACTCGCTCGTGATCACCGCGCCTGAGCCCCAGTACCGCCAGATGCGCGCGGTGATCGACAAGCTCGATGCGCGGCGCGCCCAGGTGTTTGTCGAGTCCCTGATCGCCGAGGTCAATGCCGACAAGGCGGCCGAGTTCGGCATCCAGTGGCAGGGGCCGATCGGGCGCAATGGCGACGGCAGCATTGGGCTGTTGGGTACCAATTTTGGCACCGGCGGAAGCAACATCATTTCGCTGGCAACCGGCGGCGCCAGTGGAACAACAGTTCCGGGTGCAGGTCTGAACGTGGGCATCGCCAACCGCACCAATGGCATCTATGTGCTGGGCTTCCTGGCCCGGTTCCTGCAGCAAACAGGTGACGGCAACATCCTGTCCACGCCCAATCTGCTGACACTGGACAACGAAGAGGCCAAGATCGTGATCGGCCAGAACGTGCCTTTCGTGACCGGCTCCTATACCAACAACAACTCGGGCGGCAGCGGCGCGGTCAATCCGTTTCAGACCATCGAGCGCAAGGATGTCGGTCTGACGTTGCGGGTCAAGCCGCAGATCAGCGAAAACGGCACGATCCGCCTGTCCATCTTTCAGGAGGTCTCCAGTGTGCAGGCATCCTCGATCAATTCGCCCAATGGACTTATCACGAACAAGCGTTCGATCGAATCCAACATATTGGTGGAAGACGGCGCGATCGTGGTGCTGGGCGGCCTGTTGCAGGATGAATCCGCCAGCAACCAGGAGAAGGTTCCGGTGCTGGGCGACGTGCCCATTTTTGGCAACCTGTTCAAGAGCGAGACGCGCTCGCGGCGCAAGACCAACCTGATGGTATTTCTGCGGCCGGTGGTGGTGCGCGATGCTGCCTCCATCGACGCCCTGTCCAGCGGACGCTATGAGTCGATGCGGACCGAGCAGCAGAGCACGCAGCCCAGGCAAAGCGTGGTTCTGCCCAATCTGGGCGTGTCTGTGTTGCCGGAGCGTCCGGCGCCCCGGCCACAGCCGGTTGTCGAGCCGGCGTCGCTTCAATCGGACCGCTAGGCGCACATGCGGTTTCCGCTGCCCTATGCGTTTGCCCGCGCCAACCAGTTGCTGCTGGAGGAAGACGGCGAGGCGCTGACATTGGTCCTGCACCCGTCATCGCCGCGCAGCGCGCTAGGCGAGGTGCTGCGCAAGTATCCGACTGCGGCGCTGGCCGGCATGGACGCCGAGGCATTGGTGCAGCGCATCAGCGCCGCCTATTCGCAGGGCGAATCAAGTGCCGCGCTGGTGGCCAGCGAGGTCGCGTCGGACGCAGACCTGCAGCGCATGATGCAGGAACTGCCGGCGGTGGAAGACCTGCTCGAGGCCGCCGACGATGCACCCATCATCCGGTTGCTCAATGCGCTGCTGACCCAGGCTGCGCGCGAGGGCGCCAGCGACATTCACATCGAGCCCTACGAGCGGCACAGCAGTGTGCGCTTTCGGGTCGACGGCACACTGCGCGAAGTGGTGCAGCCCAATCGCGCGCTGCACGCCGCCCTGATTTCGCGCCTGAAGATCATGGCTGAACTCGATATCTCTGAAAAGCGATTGCCCCAGGACGGCCGCATCAGCCTGCGCATCGGCACACGGGCCGTCGACGTGCGGGTCAGCACGCTGCCCAGTGCACAGGGCGAACGCGCGGTGCTGCGCTTGCTGGACAAGTCCGGCACCCGCCTGAACCTGGAGGCGGTCGGAATGGAGGGCCAGACACTGCGCCGCTTCGAGCAGCTGATCGCGCAGCCGCACGGCATCATCCTGGTGACCGGTCCCACCGGTTCGGGCAAGACCACCACGCTGTATGCATCGCTGAGCCGACTCGACGCCGCGCGCACCAACATCATGACGGTCGAGGATCCGATCGAGTACGAACTGGCGGGCATCGGCCAGACCCAGGTCAATGCACGCATCGACCTCAATTTCGCGACCGCACTGCGGGCCATCCTGCGCCAGGACCCGGACGTGATCATGATCGGCGAGATCCGCGATTTCGAAACCGCCCAGATTGCCATCCAGGCCTCGCTGACCGGCCATCTGGTGCTGGCGACCTTGCACACCAATGACGCCGCCAGTGCGGTAACGCGGCTGATCGACATGGGTGTCGAGCCCTTCCTGCTGAGTTCCTCCATACTGGGCGTGTTGGCGCAGCGCCTGGTGCGCAAGTGGTGCCTGCATTGCAAGGGTGCTGGCTGCGAGCGTTGCGGCCACACGGGTTATGCCGGGCGCACCGGCGTCTATGAATTGCTGGTGGCTGATACGGCGATCCGGGCCCAGATCCACAGCCAGGCCTCCGAGGCCGACATCCGGGCTGCGTCGATTGCCGGCGGCATGCGACTGATGCGCGACGACGGCGAGCGCCTGGTCGCTTCAGGCATGACCAGCCGCGAAGAGGTCCTGCGCGTTACGCGCGACTAGAAGTCGGCAGGCCATGCCAGCCTATTCCTTCGAAGCTGTCGACGCGCAGGGCGAGCTGCGCAAGGGCGTGATGGACGCGGAAACCGCGCGTGCTGCGCGCAGCGCGCTGCGGGCCCAGGAACTGGTGCCATTGCAGGTGTCCGTGGTCGGCGCCGTTGCGGGCGCGAGCGCCAGCGACGATGCGCAGCATTCGCGTGGCTGGTTTTCCGGTCGGGTATTCGATGCCGCCGCACTGGCCATCTGGACGCGCCAGCTGGCCGGCCTGGTGTCTGCCAGCCTGCCGCTGGAGCGCGCGCTGACGGCTCTGAGTGACGAAGCGGACGATCCGCGCCAGCGCAACCTGGTCGCCGCCTTGCGCGCCGAAGTCAATGCCGGCAGCAGCTTTGCCAAGGCGCTGGCGCAGTATCCGCGCGAGTTCTCGCCGATCTATGTCGCCGTCATCGGCGCTGGCGAGCACAGCGGCAATCTGGGCCTGGTGCTCGAGCGTCTGGCCGACGACCTGGCCGAGCAGCAGGCGCTCAAATCGCGTCTGATCGGCGCGGCACTGTACCCGGCCATCGTCACGCTGGTTGCCATTGCCATCGTCGCGTTTCTGGTGGCCTATGTCGTGCCCCAGGTCGCCAATGTGTTTGCCGGAACCAAGCAGGCCTTGCCCTGGCTGACCGTGCTGATGCTGGCCCTGAGCGCGCTGGTGCGCAGTTATGGGCTGCTGGTTCTGCTGGCGCTCGTGTTGGCCTGGATCGTTTTTTCTCAGGCCTTGAAGAACGATGCGGTGCGTGAACGCTTTGATGCCAGCTTCCTGGGTTTACCGTTGATCGGCAAGCTGGCGCGCGGCTACAACGCGGCCCGTTTTGCCAGCACGCTGGCGATGCTGGCGGCAGCCGGCGTTCCCATCCTCAAGGCCCTGCAGGCCGCTGCCGAGACACTCAACAACCGGGCCATGCGGGCCGACGCAATGGCTGCGCTGGTGCTGGTGCGCGAGGGCGCGCCGATTGCGTCGGCACTGGGCAGGCACAAGCGCTTCCCGGGCATGTTGTCGATGTTTGCGCGCCTGGGCGAGCAGACCGGCCAGTTGCCGCAGATGCTGCAACGCGTCGCCGCCCAGCTGAGTGCGGACGTGCAGCGCCGCGCAATGCAGCTGGCAACCATTCTGGAGCCGCTGCTGATCGTGGCCATGGGCATGGT
>JBBKVW010000044.1:0-2874 GCA_037968655.1 Burkholderiaceae bacterium | reverse complement strand
GAGTTGTCGCTCCTGCGCCAGAGATCCGTCGAGGCCCTCAAACTCAAGGCAGCCAGGGGCGATCTGCACACGACTGTGGCCATCGGCTATGTGCGCAGCGAGGGCGATCGGATCGAACTTGCTGCGCGTCAATCAAGATGAGAAGAGCGCGTCAATCAAGGTGAGAAGGATGGCGTGGGTGGGAGGATGGCGGGCGTAGCCCGACAGGCTCCCACCCACGCCGGCGAAGAGTTGCCCGTTGGGGTGCTTCGTCGGTGATCGCGGTACGTCCGGTATGAAGGGGTTTCTCGATTTGCGAGGGCCTTCATGCCGGGAAGTCACATCCACGATCATCAGATGAGGTTGTTCATGAAACTCAAGTTCTCCAAGACACTGCCCGCGGCAGCTGCGCAGGCTGGAATCAGCGTTGCCACGGCCTACCGTTTCGGGCACGACCCACGGTTACCGTCCGACAAGAAGGCGCTGCGCGAGAGACGGCGACCCGATCCTCTGGCCGACATCTTCGAGGCCGAGGTCATCCCGTTGCTGCAGGCCGCGCCGGGCATCAGACCGGTGGCGATATTCGACGAGTTGAGACGGCGCCATGTGGATCTCGCGCCGGGTGTTCGTCGAACGCTCGAACGCCGCATCCGCACGTGGCGTGCTGTGCACGGCGAGGAGCGCGACGTGATGTTCCGCCAGGTGCACGAAGCCGGCCGCATGGGACTGTCCGACTTCACCGACATGGCCGATCTGGCCGTAACCGTTGCGGGAGTGTCGCTGGACCATCGCCTGTACCATTTCAGACTGGTCTGCTCCGGCTTTGAGCACGCGCACGTCATCCTGGGTGGGGAGAGTTACGTAGCGCTGGCCGAGGGCCTGCAGAACGCGCTCTGGACGCTGGGTGGCGCGCCGCGCGAGCACCGCAGTGACAGCCTGTCGGCGGCATTCCGCAATCTGGACGCCGCTGCCAGAGAAGACTTGACCTCGCGCTACGACGCACTGTGCGCGCACTACCTGATGCAGCCCACCCGCAATAACCGCGGCGTGGCCCACGAGAACGGCTCCATCGAGAGCGCGCACGGGCACTTGAAGAGCGCGGTGCACGACGCACTGTTGCTGCGCGGTGCATTGGAATTCGCCGACCTGAGCGCCTACCGCCGCTTCATCGACGAGATCGTCAGCCGCAAGAACGCTCGCAACAGCAAGCGCATCGACGCCGAACGTTCGCTGCTGCAGCCCCTGCCGCGGGCGCGCACCTGCGACTATGAGGAGACGTTCGTGCATGTCACCTCCTGCGGCGGCTTCACGCTGCGCAAGGTGTTCTACACCGTGCCGTCCCGGCTGATCGGGCATCGCGTGCGCGTTCGCCTGTACGACGACCGGCTCGAGCTGCTGCTGGGTGCGACCTTGCTGATGACGATTACGCGTGGGCGCAGCGGCGCCAACGGCAAGCATGGACACGTCGTTGACTACCACCACGTCATCCACGCGCTTCGGCGCAAGCCCATGGCGCTGCTCAGTCTGGTCTACCGCGACCAGCTCTTCCCCCGCGATGCCTACCGGTTGATGTTCGAGTTCCTGTGCCAGGAGATGGCCGAGCGTGCTGCTTGCAAGCTGATGGTCGCGCTGCTGAGCCTGGCGCATGACCGATCTTGCGAGGCGCAACTCGCTGGCGTGTTGAGCGACGATCTGCAGCAGCGCCGGGTGCCCGACATCCAAGCGTTGCTGGCGCGCTTTGCGCCCGATCCGGCGCGCTTGCCGCAGGTTTCGGTGCAACTGGCGCCGCTGAGTTCCTATGACGTCCTGGTGCAATCGGGTGCGGAGGTGGCGGCATGAACGAGAACTTCGATGCAGCACGGCTGACGCTGCTTCTGTCCGAACTTCGCTTGCCAGCGACCAAACAGATATGGGCTGCCTTCGCCGAGCGCTCCGACAAGGAGGGCTGGCCGGCTGCCAGGCTGCTGACGGTGATTGCCGAGAACGAGCTGGCCGAACGCGACCGGCGGCGCATCGAGCGGCACCTGGCCGAGGCCAAGCTGCTACCGGGCAAAACCTTGGACAACTTCGACTTCAACTCCGTGCCCATGGTTTCCAAGGCCCAGGTGATGGCGCTGTGCGCGGGCGACGAATGGTTGCGCAACGGCGCCAACGTCCTTCTTCTGGGACCGCCGGGCGGCGGCAAGTCGCACTTGTCGTCGGCAATCGGCCTGGCCTTGCTGGAGAAGGGTTGGCGCGTGCTGTTCGCGCGCACATCGGACCTCGTGCAGCGCTTGCAGGTCGCACGCCGCGAACTTGCGCTGGAAGCGGCGCTAACCCGGCTAGACCACTTCGACGTACTAATCCTGGACGACCTGGCCTACGTCATCAAGGATCAGGCCGAAACGTCGGCCCTGTTCGAGCTGATCAGCACGCGCTACGAACGCCGCTCGATGATCATCACGGCCAACCAGCCCTTCGGGGAATGGGGCAAGGTGTTCCAGGACCCCGCTATGACGTTGGCCGCCGTGGACCGACTAGTGCATCATTCCACGATCTTCGAGATGAACGTGGAGAGCTACCGCCGGCGTGCCGCCATCGAACGCAAGCAAATCGGCGCCGGACGCCCCGCCAGCCATGCGACGCCGAAGAATGTCGGCGTCCCCAAACGCAGCGAAAGTGCACCTTCCGCGTAGCTCGGCCCCCGCGACAATCAAATATCGGGCATGATCGTCGCGCCGCGACACGTTTCTCATCCAGATTGTCGCGCGCCTCTCATCCAGATTGACGCGCCACAGGCGGCGTCGCTCCAGCGGTCAGACTGTGGGTCATAGACCTGGTGATAGGACCGATCGACGCGCTGCTCGCCATAACCACCGACCAGATGCATCTTGCCCTCGTAGGCGACGGCCCATG
>JBBKVW010000043.1:0-3922 GCA_037968655.1 Burkholderiaceae bacterium | reverse complement strand
GCGTCGTGCTCGGCAGGCTTGGCGATTGGCCGCTACCAATCAATGGCGGACAGTTGCGCATTGCGCGCAACCCGAACCAAGGCATCTTCTGCAGTCGGGGTCAGAAGACACTAGAAAATTGCGCCTGCGCGCGGCTTTCTGGTGCACTCTTACAAAGACCAAAGGCTGGGGCACGTTCTGCACGCGCCCCAGCCCCGGAACGGGCAAGAATTACTTGAGCTCGGCCTTGGCGCCGGCGTCTTCCAGTTTCTTCTTGGCAGCTTCGCCGTCCGCCTTGGGCATGGCTTCCTTGACGGTTTTCGGAGCGCCGTCGACCAGGTCCTTGGCTTCCTTCAGACCCAGGCCGGTGATTTCGCGCACGGCCTTGATGACCGAAACCTTGTTGGCGCCGATTTCGCTCAGCACCAGGTCAAATTCGGTCTTCTCTTCCACCACGGCAGCAGCAGCACCACCGCCAGCAGCGGGTGCGGACATCGCCGCAGCGCTTACGCCAAATTTCTCTTCGATGGCTTTCACCAGATCGTTGAGTTCCATGACCGTCATGCTGTCCAGCGCGGTCAAAAATGTGTCTTTATCGAATGCCATTTCAATTTCCTTCAATCAGTTGGGCTTTGCTTCGGCGCTTTCGCCGACCAGCCACTTACATCCACTATTGGTCTACAAGGCCGGCGCGGTTTCAAGCCGCGGCGGCTGCCTCGGTTGGTTCGGTCGCTTCGGCTGCTGCGCCTGCTCCGCCTTTTTTCTCCGCCAGCGCCGCCAGTACCCGGGCGGTACGCGAAACGGGGGATTGCATCAAGCCCAGCAACTGCGCCAACAACACTTCCTTGGACGGAATGCTGGCCAGCTGTTTCACGCCGTTTGCATCCAGGACCTTGCCGCCATACGCACCAGCGCGAATCACCAACTTGTCGTTGGTCTTCGCAAACTCGGCCACCACCTTGGCGGCGGCCACTGCGTCTTCGGAAAAGCCATAGATCAGCGGGCCGGTCATCTGGTCGGACACAACTGCAAAGCCGCTGTCTGCGACAGCACGGCGGGCCAGGGTGTTTTTCAACACACTCAGGGTCACGCCATTGCTGCGCGCATTCGAGCGCAAGCGGGTCATGTCGGCAACCGAAATACCACGGTATTCCGCCAAAACGAGCGTCTGAGCTTTTGCGGCGAGGCTGGTCACGTCGGTGACCACGGCTTCCTTCTCACTGCGATTAAGACTCAAGGTCTACTCCTTTTATTTGTACGGGCCAGGTGCGATGCCATCATCGGGACCCTGCGTCGTACGCCACACTGCAGCGACCAACTGATTCAGGAACACTTTCCTTGAGCAGCGGGATCGCCATCTGCGTTGGTTTTCACTGATTAAGCACCCACGAACAGGTGCACCAACGGTCTTGGATGGCCTGGCGAAACCCTGCGGTATCGCCAGCCCACCACTCCCGATCACACTTGCATGCGACCGGAATTTCCTCTCGACTCTGCCCCTCAGGCGTTCAGGGTCTGGGTATCCACACGGACACCGACACCCATGGTGCTGGAGACAGCAATCTTCCTCAAATAGATACCCTTGCTCGTTGCCGGCTTGGCCTTGGTCAGCGCCTCGACCAAGGTCGTCAGGTTGCCCTGCAGCTTGTCGGTGTCGAACGAGCGGCGGCCAATGGTCGAATGCACGATGCCGGCCTTGTCGACACGGAACTGCACCTGACCCGCTTTCGCGTTCTTGACGGCAGTGGCGACGTCCGGCGTCACCGTGCCGACCTTGGGATTGGGCATCAGGCCGCGTGGACCGAGGATCTGACCCAGGGTACCGACGACGCGCATTGCGTCTGGCGCGGCAATCACGATGTCAAACGGCATGTCGCCGGCCTTGACCCTGGCAGCCAGGTCTTCCATGCCGACGATGTCGGCGCCAGCCGCCTTGGCTTCCTCAGCCTTGGCGCCTTGGGCGAAAACCGCCACGCGCTTGGTCTTGCCGGTGCCGTTGGGCAACACGACCGCTCCGCGAACGACCTGGTCGGACTTCTTGGCATCAATGCCTAGCTGCACTGCAACGTCGATCGACTCGTCGAACTTGGCCGTGGCGCACTGTTTGACAATGCCTATGGCCTCCGACAAGGCGTACAGCTTGTTGCTGTCGATCTGAACCGGGACGGCTTTTTGTTTTTTGGTGAGCTTGGTCATTTACACGCCCTCTACAGTCACGCCCATCGAACGGGCAGAGCCGGCGATGGTACGCACGGCGGCATCCAGATCGGCCGCGGTCAGGTCTTTCATCTTGGCCTTGGCGATTTCCTCGAGCTGGGCCCGGGTAATCTTGCCGACCTTGTCCACGTGCGGCTTGGCCGAGCCCTTGGCCAGCTTGATCGATTTTTTGATCAGCGTGACCGCCGGCGGCGTCTTGATGATGAAGGTGAAGCTCTTGTCGGCGAATGCGGTGATGACCACCGGCAATGGCAGACCAGGCTCGACACCCTGGGTCTGCGCGTTGAACGCCTTGCAGAACTCCATGATGTTCAATCCGCGCTGACCCAGTGCTGGGCCGATCGGCGGCGATGGATTGGCTTTACCAGCTGGCACTTGCAGCTTGATGAAACCGACGATTTTTTTCGCCATGGTTTACTCCTTGCGGGTACTAACGCCCTTGCCAGTTGCCTGGCGCCGGCTCCCCGGGGTTAGCGACTCTTGGAAAACATTCGCACCGAGTCAGAAAATGCGAACTGCGTATTGCAGCCAGACTTTATTGAACTGGCCTGATATTGCTGACTGAACTCAGGTCTTCTCGATTTGCGAGAACTCCAGTTCGACTGGCGTCGAGCGGCCGAAAATAGTGACCGACACGCGCACCTTGCTCTTGTCGTAATTGACGTCCTCGACCGAGCCATTGAAATCGGTGAACGGGCCGTCCTTGACGCGAACATATTCGCCAACCTCGAACTCGACCTTGTGGCGCGGCTTTTCCGTGCCTTCCTGCATCTGGTTGACGATTTTGGCCACCTCGGCCTCGGAGATCGGCGACGGCCGATTCTTGGCACCGCCAACGAATCCGGTCACCTTGTTGGTATGTTTGACCAGATGCCAGGTGTCATCACCCATGATCATCTCGACCAACACATATCCGGGAAAGAACTTGCGCTCGGTGGTCTTCTTCTGGCCGTTCTTGACCTCGACCACCTCTTCCATCGGCACCAGGATGCGGCCGAATTTGTCCTGCATGCCGGCGCGGTTGATGCGCTCCAGAATGTTGCGTTCGACGGCTTTCTCCATGCCGGAATAGGCATGGACGACATACCAGCGCAAATCGGGATTGCTCGGCGGCGCGAGAACCACAGGCTCGCCGGAGGTTTCTTCTACTGAATCAGTCATTATTTCCTCCATCCCAGAACCAGGTCGTACAACAGCCATTCCAGCGTCTTGTCGGTCAACCACAAAAATACGGCCATGATGGCTACGAAGCCAAATACATAGGCCGTCATCTGAATCGCTTCCTTGCGCGACGGCCAGACAACTTTCTTGACCTCACGGGTCGCATCGCGGCCAAACGCAAACAATTCGCGCCCCGGCTCGGACACAAAGAACACAGCCACGGCCGCAGCAATACCCACGAGCAGGGCACCCCACTGCGCCAAAGGCCCTTGCTTGGCCAACAGGTAGAAAGCAGCCAGCGCACCGATGACCAGCAATACAGCGCCCGCAAGCTTGAACTTGTCGAGCGGACTGACTACGGTTTGAACTTGTGACGTGGCCATTTTTTCTCTATTTCACGCAATGCCACCTGTTAGCGGATCCAAGCATGTTTTGGAACCGTTCGACCGCCTGTGCGGCCGGGTGGTCAACCACCAGACTCGTCATGAATCGGTGGCAGGGGCGGAAGGAATCGAACCATCAACCTTCGGTTTTGGAGACCGACGCTCTGCCAATTGAGCTACGC
>JBBKVW010000042.1:0-22080 GCA_037968655.1 Burkholderiaceae bacterium | reverse complement strand
GCGCAGCGCTCTTGGTAGCGCTTGTGTCGGTGACTGGTCAATGTCGGGAGAAAGACGTCGCCCAGACAAGTTACACATTGTCGTGAAAAATTTGATGCAAATTGAGGGGCGGTTCTGTTGCACGCTCTCACCCGGCAAATCGCACCACGCGATTGCGCCCGCTGCTCTTAGCCGAATACAATGCTTGATCGGAAAATTCGATCAGATCGGCGCACACATGTGTTGTCGTCGGCAGCAGGCTGGCAACGCCTATTGATATGGTCGCCACCGCAGCTACTTCGGATTTTGGGTTGCTCAAGGCAAGTGCTTCTATCTGGCGCCGGCATTCCTCCGCTACCCGTAGCGCACCTTCAGTGTCAGTCTCCGGCAGTATGATCACGAATTCCTCGCCCCCGTAGCGTGCCGCAAGGTCTCCGGGACGTTTCATGTTGTCGGCTAAAACCACTGCTACTTTTTTCAGGCAGGTGTCACCGGCAGGGTGTCCGTGCGTGTCGTTGTATAGCTTAAAAAAGTCAATGTCGCATAACAGCAGCGATAGTGGCTTGCCACTGCGCATGCCACGGCGCCACTCCATTTTAAGCACTTCGTCAAATTGGCGGCGGTTGGCAATGCCGGTCAGGCCGTCCATCGCAGCCATTTTTTTCAACTCGGCATTGGCGATCGCCAGCTTGTTCTCGCTGTCATGCAACTGGCGAAATGCCGCGTCGCGCTGCAGGCGATGCATATAGGCGGCAGAGTGGTACCGAATGCGCGCAATTAACTCCAGCTTGTCGGGTAATTTGATCAAATAGTCGTTGGCGCCAACGGTGAAACCTTGCGCCTTGACACCCGCATCCTCCTTCGCAGACAGGACAATGATCGGCACATGCATCGTCGCGGGATCGGCGCGAAACGCTTTCACCAGATCGAAGCCGTCAGCGTCGGGCATCATCAAGTCTTGCAAAATAACCGTCGGCTGAAATTCAACTGCAGTAGGCAACGCTAATGCTGCTTCGGATACAAAATGGAACTCTATCCCTTCGTGCCCCATTAACATGCGCCGCACCGCTTCGCCTATTAGCGCCTGATCATCTATCAGCAATACCTTGATTGGCGTGTTTTCGCAGACTGCGTGCGCCTGCACTACATCACTCTGGGGTGCTGGTGCATCAAAGTCAGGGTTGTTCATCGTCTCACCAAAGGTTAGCAAACAATTAAAGATCAGGACTTACATCATTGCACTAATGATTCCAGCTTGCTTTTCAGTACGCTGGCAATCGCGTCCAGCGACAAGATCGATTTGGCCGCGCCCAACTCGGCTGCGGCGCGCGGCATGCCGTAGACCACACTACTCGCCTGATCCTGTGCGATGGTCAGTTGCCCTGCCTGACGCAAGGTCAGCAAGCCTTTGGCGCCGTCGCACCCCATTCCGGTCAGTAGCACGCCCATGGCACTACCCTTCCAATTCGCGGCGACACTTTCAAAAAAAACGTCGACTGATGGTCGGTACGGGTAGTCCAAGGGTTCTGCCGCATAGCGAAATCGACTCGATTTATCCAGCAGAACGTGATCATTCGATTTCGCCAGATGGATGCAGCCCGGGCTCACCAAGCTGCCCTCCTTGATCGTGCGCACAGGGAACAGCACCTGTTCACCCAGCCACTGGGCAAGCGTATCGGCAAAACTGGCATCAATATGCTGGACGATGACAATCGCAACCGAATCAAGCGGCGCGATGTTTGCCAGGATTTTGCTTAAAGCCGCAGGCCCACCTGTGGACGCACCAATGGCAATCAGCAGCTCGGCTTGCGTCGTACTATCGGCCAGCTGGTTCGGCCCAGACATTCGTGCTGCTACGATCTTATCGTTGCGATCGATGCGGATCAATTTTCCTATGGTCTTGATTTTTGCGTGCAATGCGCTGATCGAAGCGAACTCGCCCTGCACAATCGGTGTTGCAACCACGTCCAAAGCGCCAGCCCCCATTGCCCTAAACACCAGACTGGTGTTCTGGTCCGGCGAGGCGGTGACGATTAATATAGCGCATGGGCTTGATTGCATAATCAAGCGGATGGTTTCGACGCCATCCATCTCCGGCATGATCAAATCCATCAGAATCAAATCCGGCCGGTCTTCAGCACAACGTTGGACTGCTTCGGCACCGGAATTGGCGACCCAGGCGACCTGATGCTCGGGCATGTTGACCACTGCGCGTCGCAAGGCTTCGGCGATCACGACGACATCATTGACGATGGCAATTTTCATATGCCGCTTTCGCCTATCAAATCGACCACTGCTTCGAGCAAGGTTTCGTCGTGAAAGCTGCCCTTGGTCAGGTAGTAATCGGCACCGGCGCCTATGCCCCGGACCCGGTCTTCTGCGCGATCTTTATATGAAACTATCATCACCGGCAATTTATGCAAGCGCACATCCTTCTTGATGAGTGTCACCAGCTCGATGCCATCCATACGCGGCATGTCGACGTCGGTGATGACCAGGTCGTAGTCGTCGCTGCGCACCGCGTTCCAGCCATCCATGCCATCGACTGCAATATCAACCTGAAAGCCGCGTGCGCTCAACAGCTTTCGCTCCATCTCGCGTACTGTCATTGAATCATCCACGACCAGAATGCGCTTGGCTTTATGGGCGGCGCGTTGACCGCCTGCGCCGATCTGCATCAATGCACCTTCCCGGGCTAACTTCTCGATGCTGACCAGCATATCCGCGACATCGAGTATCAATACCGGGCTGCCGTCATCGAGCAAGCTGGCCGCAGAAACATCACGCAATTTTCCGAATATCGGTTCCAGAGCTTGCACAGCCAGGTTTTGTTCGCCATAAATCGCGTCGACCACTACCCCGTAACGCCGTTGGTCATTGCCAATCACCAGTACCGGTATTTGATCGCCGGCAAAGCCCGGCGTGCCCAGGCCCAATAGCTGCGTAGCCGAGACCATGCCTATCGACTGCTCTCCCAATTTAAAAAAGGGCTTATCCTCGATAGGCGCAATGCTTGCATGGGCAACCTTGATCACATGCTCTATCTTTGCAATCGGCACTGCATAGGCCTCGCCCGCAATGTCTACGATCACCGCACGCACCATCGATTGCGAAAGCGGCAAGGTTATTTGCAGTTGAAAGCCGGCGCCGGTTTGCGACGATATTTTCACCACCCCGCCATGCACTCTTATCATGTCGTGCACGATGTCGAGGCCGACCCCACGTCCTGAAATGTCGGTAGTGCCATCTTTAAGGCTGAAGGCCGGCAAAAACAAGAAATCCAGCAACTCATCCGGGCCTAGCGCGCTCGCCATGGCGGCGCTTGCCATGCCTTTTTCAATGACCTTGGCTCGAATTTTATCCAGGTCGACGCCGGCACCATCATCGCTGACCAGGATGATCAGCTTGCCTGCGCTGTGCCGCGCTTCCAGCTGTATGCGGCCATCGCGTGATTTTCCGGCAGCCAGACGTTGGTTGGGCGACTCCATTCCATGATCAATTGCATTACGCAAAATGTGGCCCAAAGGCGTTTCCAATGCAGCCAGAATATTTCGGTCGACTAAGGTCGTTTCACCGATAACCTCCAGCCGAATTTCCTTTTCCAAACGCCGCGCCAAGTCGCGCACCATGCGTGGAAACGACTGAATACCGTCCTGGAAAGGTCGCAGACGTACCGACAGGATTTCATCCAGAAAATTTTTGGATACCGATAGCAAGCGTCGCTCGTGCGCGTCAAACTCGACGATACGCTCAGCCATTTTATTTTTGAGCGCCTGGACGCCTAGTTCTAACGCATGAGCCTTTTCCAGCAAACGATCATCGCTCTGCAGCAGCTTCAACAAGTCGTGCAACTGATCAAACTCGGAAAACCATTCATTTTGCTTTTTCTTGTCACGTTGCAGCGACTGCAAGAATGGCTGCAGCAGATGTGCGGATACCCGTGACTCGCTAGCCAGTGCCAGTAGCTTGTCCAGACTGGCGGAGTCGACGCGCATCACTTGCTGCTCGCGTACCGGGCTTTGCGCCTCCGTCGGCTCCAGCGCTGCCGCCCTAGGCACGGCCGCTGGCAACTGCGGCGCCTCGGGAAATTGGGGACTGGCGGGCGCGGCACTAACGGGTGTTGGCGGCGCCGACATTGCCAGCAAAATTCTTTGAATATCAGACTCTTGCTGGGTTAGCCAAACGGATGCGGCGGTTTCGTCCAGTTTTATCAACTGAGCAATCAGGTCGATGGCTTCCAGCACCAGGTCCACGTGCTGCTGGCTAATGGCAACGGCTTTGTTCTGCACCGCCACCAGGTAATCCTCCATCCCATGCGCCAGCTTGACGACACTGCGCAGGTTGACGATGGATGCGCCGCCTTTGATCGAGTGTGCATCGCGCATCATGCGGACGATCACGCCAAGGTCTGTGGGATCATGTTCCAAGGCCAGCAAGCCGGCCGTCAGTGCCTCGATCTGCTTTTTGGCTTCAATCCGAAACAGCTCGTACAGTGAATAATCGCTCAGGTCACGGCCAGATTCGCGGGTCATCGCATGATCCTCGCTACGTTGTACGCCAGCAGCTCGGGCTCCAGGCAGGCGATCGCGCGATCGCCGACGTCAAGGATGCCACTCATGAAACGCTGCGTGCCTTGGTTGACGGTAGCCGGTAACGGCCGTAATGATGCTTTCGCGAATCGCTCTATCCCGTGCACCTCGTCCACCGGCATCGCGCATGCCTGCTGCCCAAGCAGTACCACGAGCGTGCGCGCGGTGGCATGCCGTCCAGCCACCGTGTACGGCGCATGCTGGTCAACGCCGACGATGTTGGCCAGCGAAATTGCGGGATACAAAGCGCCGTTGACGTTGATGATGCCTAACAAGGAAGCGTTGCTGCGATGCGGCAGTGCGTGCACCGGCATTTTTTCCGCAATCCGCACGGCCAATCCCGTCGGTAGCGCCAGCCATTCCCGTCCGATGCGAAACACCAGCACAGAGGCGTCGCTGGCGGCCAGGTTTTGCAGTGGTTGACTGAACTGGGCTGCCGATATTTTTTGATACTCCTGCGGCAAAGGCCGTTGCATGATGCGTTGCGCAGCATCTGCGTGCACTGGACAATTTTTGCAATGTATGAGCTCGCGCAAACGCTCGCAACTGTGGTCCCCGCGAATCCCTATGCGGTTCCAGCAGTCGTCAATGGTCTGGCTAGCGCTCATCCATGATCCTTCAAGGGCTGGTCCGCCCCTGCGCCCTGGCGCGTAAGCACGCGGGCCGCGCGCGATTTCAAGGCCTGCGCTTCTTGTTGCCTGCCTTGCTTTTCGAGCAGCAAGGCCAGGTGGCACAGTACCTCGTAACTATTCGGCTCCAGGTAAAGCGCCTTCTTGAAATTTTCTTCGGCACGCTCCGGCCTGCCGTCAGACGCGTCTATTAATCCAAAAATAAAGTGGGCCTCCGCACAATCCGGGACGAGTTGCAAATGCGCGGTAAGCGCCTTGATGGCCCCAGGGTGATCACCTTGGTCAGCATACTGTCTGGCTTGCACTAAGCCGGGATTCTGGTCGCCTGCTGCTGACGGCGCGCCTGCATCGGTTGCCGCTGCGCTTGGCTGGTGTGGGGGCGCAGGGGCCGGCGTTGGTGCACGACGGACGGCAGTGGTGTCCAGCGACTGCAACGCGCGATCCCTGGCGCCACGGATTTGCGTCACCGATCGGGTCGCCACTCTCGGCTGCGCCGATAATGCCTGCGCGATGGTATCTGCCTGGGTACCGCGCTTCTTCAACGCAAAAATATTTGGCAAGGTACAGGATATGAAATGCACTTTAGTGCACGCCATAACTTCGGCGTAACCAACAAACAAGATCCCGTCGTCGTCGAGCAATGTATTCAAACGTTCTATGGCCATTTGCTGCGTCGGCAGATCAAAATAAATGAGCAAATTGCGTGAAAATATGATGTTGAAACGCGCGCGGTACGCGACGCTGTCCAGCGCTAGCAAATTCGCGCAATGAAACGCCACCATGTTGCGAACGTTTTCGTGCAGCACATAGCCTAGCTTGGTGTCCTTGAAATGGCGATCGCGAAAACCCAGATCGGCGGTGCGAAATGAATTCGCGTTGTAAACCGCCTGCGTTGCCCGGCTCAGCGCTTGCTTGCTGATATCCATTGCATCGATTTCACAGTCACTAGGGTCTACCCCGGCATCCAGCATCGCCATGGCGATTGAGTAAGGTTCCTCGCCGCTTGAGCAGGGAACGCTCAGGATGCGAATCGGCCCGCGGTTACGAGATAAATGCGCTTTCGCAAACTGTACTGCTGCGGCAAATGCCGCCGGTTCGCGGAAAAACCATGTCTCCGGCACCACCAGCTGCTCAAGCAATGCGGCAAACTCATCGTCACTTTGCAATACCATCGATTGATAACGGGCCTTGTCGGTCAGATGGCATTGCTTCATGCGTATCTTCATGGCATAGGAAAATGACGCGCGGGACACATTCAGGCCACTAATAGATTTGATTCGATCGAGTATGGAATCAGTCAGCATGAAACGACTTGCGCCGACTGGAATAGAATTTCCTGTACCGCCGCAGGCAACAATGCGGCGACATCCATGAGCTGGACGATGCCTGTCGCATCCACCATGACTTCCCCCAGATAAGGCGCTTCTACCCGGGCGACACCGGCGTCGACTGCGCAGGCTGCATTGAGCTGGCGCATGCCGCTCACATGTTCGGCCATCAAACCCAGTGCGTGACTGGCGCCATTCGTGCCGACGTAGTTGACCAGAATAATACGGGTGTCAAAACTTCTGGCACATGGCTGCCCGGATGCGAGTAATGACAAGTCAATGATCGGCACCGCTGTACCATGAAAATTCATCAGGCCGGCGACATAGTCAGGTACCTGCGTCATGCGATCCAGTGCGACTAACGGCAGCACACGCTCAATGCAACTTGTGCGTAATCCGTAGCACTCTGCGCCGATTGAGAAAATAAGAAACAGCATACGCGTCAGGCATTGATGGAAAAATTGGCAACACTGGCCTGCAGAGTTTGCGCAGCAAGCTGCAACTGCTGCACCGCTTCACTTGTGGCCCGCAATGAGTCCACGGTCTGTTGCGAGCCGTCGTTCAGTTGACGCATGGTGTCGGTGATTTGCGAAGCCCCTATCGATTGAGATTGCATCCCTTCGAAAACCGCCTTGAAGTGTGGCGGCAATTTTTGCACCTGCTCGATGACTGCGGTGAGCTGATTGCCGACAGTACGGGCCTCGTCCACGCTGCGTCGTATTTCCTCGGAAAACTTGTCCATGCCCATGACGCTGGCGGACACTGCAGACTGCATCTCCTTGAGCATTTGATCGATATCCCAGGTGGCCACCGCAGTCTGGTCTGCCAGGCGGCGGATTTCAGTGGCCACTACAGAGAATCCGCGGCCAGCCTCGCCGGCTTTTTCTGCCTCGATTGCAGCGTTCAGCGACAAGATATTGGTTTGATCTGCGACTTTACTGATGGTCGCAAGAACGGTGTTGATGTTGCCGGCCTTCTCCGACAACGCAGCCAGTTTGGCATTGATCGAGTCGGTGGCGCTGACCATGTGCTGCATGGTTTGATCCATACGCCGCAAACTGACCTGGGCGTCGACGGTCGCGGTCGTGGTGTATTCCACCACCTGTGAAGCCTCTTGTATGGTGTCCAGCAATTGCACGCTGTTCGCCGCGATTTCCTTGGTTGTACTCAAGACCTCGACGCTGGTTTGCGCCTGTTCGACCGCCGTCGCTTCCTGCTCGCGCGATGAGGCAGCGATCTCGGTTGAGGAGGTGGTGACGGATATCCCGGCCCTTTGAATTTTACTGACCAGCTCGCGCAAGTTTTCAAACATCGTGGTTAAACCGGCGCTCATTTTTCCGATGGAGTCATTTCCGGTCACGGTCACCTTGGCCGTTAAATCACCCGCCGCGACTATGGCTACGGATTCGAGCAATGCATCAATTTTTTTCTTGAGTGCATCACTCAGATCTCGCTCGCGCACCAGATTGTCTTGAATCGCCTGCGCCATTCGATTCACTTCCAATGCGACCTGGCCGAGTTCATCCTGACTAAATACCGTGGCGCGCGCACTCTGATTGCTCGCGCCCAACTCCTTGATGGTGCTGACAATATTATCGAGTGGCTTAATAATTGAGCGCGACAACAAATAGGCAATCACCATCGCGATTAGAAGACTCAGGGTTCCGCCGGCGAACAAGGCGATCCACATCGACTGTTGGAATGCCTCGGCATGCTGCGCACGCTCGGCCGTCAGCTTGCTTTCTTCGCCGCCGAGTTCATCGAATACTTCACGGATCAATGACACTGATTTGAAACCTTCGTCGACTAGCGGGTCGAGCGCAATCCTGTCAGCGGCCCCTGTGGCGCTGCCGAGCTGGCGACGCTTATCGATCAAGGGCCGGATTACCCGGTTCGACCAATCCATAAATTTGGCATCCAATCTTTGCAGCCGCGCTTCCTGCACCGGTATGCCCGTCAGAGCCTGCCCTTTTTTGGACTGATCAAAAAAACTTTTTTCCAGGGTCGATAAATCAGCGATATACCGTTCATTTCCGGTCAATAAAAATCCGCTGTATGCAGCTTGAATCTCTAGTGCATCCCTCTCCATGCGATTGATCACGGCGATTACGTCCATCGTAAGACGATCGAGCTGATTGGCACGATTAAGCTTGACGAAGTTATTGGCCAAGACAGCCAGCAGGACAAGGAGTATGCCCATGATGATGGAAAAGCCAACATACAAGCGATGTTGAATACTCATATTTTTTATCATTTTTTCTCCTGACGCGTCGGGGGGTCTGTCGCGATAAGCATAAACGGGCGTTGTCCCAAACTCAGTTGCAGGTTTGAGCCGGTGGTCATGAGAATTATGCGGCCTTCTTGACTGGCTGGGCTGGTGGCCGAAGACCGCTTATCAGTGACTTCAATTGCGCGAAGCCGCGCAGTTTCCTGAATGATTTCTCGGCCTCCAGAAAGCCCGCTGCCGTCCAGCGCAGCGCCATGTCTGCGCTCTTGTAGTTCGTCACCCTGCGGCTGACCCGACGCACCACGGAGTTGGGTGATTCAATGACATTTGTCGTGGCCAGGCAGCGTGCCAGCTCGCCAGTGATTCCCAGCTCCGTGATGGTGAACATCTCGTCCAAGCCCTCGCGCACGCTGGCGGCTGCATCCGGGTGCTGCGCCTGCAGTTGGCGGGCCAACTCCCGGAGCTTGTTCTTGCCCCGTACCGGATCGAGCTTGAACGATTGCGCTATCACCCAGCGCACCTGCTGGGCCTTGTCCTTGGGCAAGCGCTCGGTCACGTTTCTGATCTTGTGGATGCGGCAGCGCTGCACCTTCGCGTCAGCGCCGCAGCGCTGCTCGATGGCCGAGCGCAGCGCCTTGGAGCCGTCAATCACCCACAGCCTGGCAACGTTCAAGTCCACGCCCCGATCCGCCAGTGTGGCCAGCAAATCCTTGACCACCTTGGCGTTCTCCGAACTCCCCGAGGCCAGTCCCAGAACATGTTTGTTGCCTTGCGCATCCACGCCCACAGCGGCAATGATGTGGTGCGAGGCCACGATGATGCCGTCCACATAGATCGCCACCAGGTCGATCTCGGCAAAGCTGCGGCTCATCAATTTGGCCAGCGCCTGGGCGCTTTCCTTGACAAACGTGCGCGACACCGCGCTCTTGGAGATGCCAACCTCGTCGGCGCAGCGGTGCACCACGCGGGCGTATTTGCGCGTGCTGACGTTGCACACCAGGATGTCCGCGATGCGACGTGAGAGATCGCCATCGTGGGCCAGCGCGGCATAGGCCGGCACCGCCACTTCGCCGGCGCCGTTGCGCAGCCTTGGGCGTTTGACGCGCAATTTGCTTTGCCCCACGGCGACCACCCCGCTTTGTGCGCCGTGCCAGCGGATGTCGCCCGACTGGCGCCCTGGGTGCTTGGTGCCGGCCACCGTCTGGGCCGACAGCACCAGGAGTTGTTCGATGAACTGGCGCGAGAGTTGGCCCAGCAAATCATCGATGGACAACTGGGCCTGCCCGATCATCGATAACAGCGGCAAAGCCGCCTGCGGGTTGGTGGCAAACAGGGGCTGTTCGCTCAACTGGTTGACATTGAATTTGCTGGCGACACGAAGTTTGGCTTTAGACTGTTTCACGGTGGTTGAGCTTTCTTGGCTTTGCGGTTGTTGATGTCAGAACCCACATTCTGCGGGCCCTGACGGCTTCAACCACCAACCTCAACCTTCAACTACGAATGGGACATCGCCGATGCGCGCACACTACGTGAATTGCGCGAAGTGGTGGCAGGAAACAAGGAACTGATTGAAAGGGCATGGAATGAACACTTCACCTAAGTCCGTTCGCTTCGATGACGACACCATGTGGGTCAGCCTTGCGGATGGACGAACGATCGCAGCCCCGTTGGCCTGGTTTCCGCGCTTATTGGGCGCCACCCCGGAACAACGCGCCCAGGTCGAACTCAGCAAGGGTGGCTTGCACTGGGATGCGTTGGACGAGGACATTTCGGTGGCAGGACTCCTGGCGGGGCAACCCGATCTATCACGGCGTGGCTCTGGTCAAACGGCCTGACGATATCTACCGAGTCCGTAGGTCCCTGGTTCGATCCCAGGTCGAGGTGCCATAGAATCCAAATGAATCAAGCCCTTACGAGAAGTCGTTGGGGCTTTTTTCTTGGCTGTAAGAAAGCTTATTAGACACTGTCCGATATTCAGTCGTTCAACACCTATTGCCAACGACGTGCCAGTCTGACGCTCAGGCCAACCCATTGAGGCCGTGCTTTTCGACAACGGCCACCTGCACATGCGTTTACTTCCCCGATATCCCGCTGTTAGGCCCAACCCGCGCGGCGACGTGCGCTGGGTCATTCCGGACAAGGCCGACAACTGGGCTGGGCGCGATCAGGTGCAGCCGACATGAGTACCGCCATCGAAGTCTTGGATCTTCGCCAACATCCGCCGCGCGCAGCGTGCGGGCGTCTACGCACCGCACAAGCCGCTGCTGATCCTGCTGGCATTGGCCCGGGTGCAACGTAGTGAACCGAGTTTTGTCGAGTTCACGGCCATCGAAGCGCTGTTGAAACAACTGCTGGCCGAGTTCGACCCAAGCAGCGCCGCTAAGTCGCGCCACTATCCGTGCTGGCACCTGGCCGCCGATGGTCACGGCGCGTTGTGGGACCTTCGCGGCCCGCGCGAGGTCGTGAAGCGCGCTGCCGGCGCCACGCCCAGCCTGGGCGAGCTGCGGGAGTAGCACATCAATGCAGGCTTCCCCGTCGGCGTCTACGAGGCCTTGCGCCACATTCCTGGCCTGCTGCACGCGGTGGCGTAGCGGATGCTCGACACCCACTTCCCGGCGACCCTGCACGGCGACATCGTGGCCACTCTGGGCCTGAACCTAGATGACGCCAGTGAACTGCGCGAGGGCGCACAGGCCTCTGCCGACTACACCACCGCGGAACGGCGCAGGCGCGATCCTGGTTTTCGGGAGCGGGTGCTGAGCGCCTATGAGTACCGTTGCTGCGTCTGCGCCTTCGACCTGCGCATCGGGCACGCGCCAGCCGTACTGAAGGCCGCGCATATCCAGTGGCATCATGTCGGTGGGCCGGACATCGAGCCCAACGGCCTGTCGCTCTGCGCGTTGCACCAAAAGCTCTTCGACCTGGGCGTGTTCACTGTCGAGCCAGCGGAACGCCGCGTCGTTTTCAGCCGGCACGCGATCAGCGGCGGCCGAGGCATGGCAGACGAGCTTCAGTTCCACGGGCGCGCGATCCATGCGCCGCAGCAAGCTGATTTGCTGCCGGTACCTGAGTTTCTGGCGTGGAACACGAAAATCGTGTTCAAGACGCCGGTTCGGCAGCTTGTGTTGGCTGCCGCTACGCCCCACGCAGCACGCTGAACTCCCTGAACAGCCGCGCGGGAAGCGGCGTCTGCAGTTTCCAGACGATGCTCATGGGTCGGTCGCCTTCGGCCGAGTCCAGTGTCACGCGCCCGCAGGCGCGGTACGCATCACTTTTTCGCGGCCGCACGAACAGTTGAAACTGCCAGCCATTGATCGAGCTTTCCAGATAACGCCGGCCACCGGGCGTGTCAGGGCCGGCGCTGTTCTGTGTCTGCCAGTGGAAGCGCCCCGCGCTGATCGCATAGTCGTGATACGCGATCCGGTCGTGGTACCCCTCGCTCTTGTCAAGCGTGACGAAAAGCAACTCGGTCTTGCGGCTGGTCAGCGGCAGCACACCGGCCTGGAATGGGGCACGGCGCGCTGCCGTCAACCAGCCTACCGCGGTGAGCACTTCACGTGCGCCATAGGCGGCGTGCAGGCAAAGCGGCGTGTCCTCGAGACCAGGCACGGCCTTGGCGCTCAACGTGCTGCGGGCCTGCAGCAGGCTGGAGAGCTCGACCAGTTCGGCGGCGATTGCGGGGTGACCTTCGATGCGTGCAATGAAAGCGTCCGGGCCTGCCGCCTGCTCGTGCCGGCCATCGATCTGGTAAGCCAGCATCTGCACACCCAAAGCATCCTTGGCATGGGGCGTCGACGGGTGGCCCTTGCGAGCACCGACCGCAGCCATCACGCCCTGCCGCAGCGGATCGTCCACATGCAGCAGGTCACCGAAGCGGCGGCTGAAGTAGTCCTCTTCGGGGCCCCACTCCGCAACGATCAGGCCGGCATCACGCTTCAGTGCCGTCCAGCCGCTGCGGCCCTGGCCTGTGCCCGCGCGGTAGACGTCTTCGAGATCCAGCGCCTGGTCGTGCAGGAAGTCGGCCAGCCGCACCGAGGAACGGCCGCGCAGGGCTGCATACGTCTGCAGCTCGATCTTCAGGCGGCGCCAATTCTGGGTCGTCAACGCGCGAAGGCCTTGCAGCACCTGCTCTCGCGCCTGGCGTTGCAGGTGGATGTGGCAGCCTGGCGGAAGGCTGCCGAAACCGTTCTCGACGCCGTCCACCAATTCACGGCGCGACAAGCCGGTCAGGCTCGACAAAAGGCGGTCGAACCGGAACTCGGTGCGGTGCTGGCCGACGAAGTCGAGCACCAGGCAGCACTCCTTGCCCGGCGCCAAACGCAGGCCACGGCCGATCTGCTGCTGGAACAGCACCGGACTCTGCGTAGGCCGCAACAGCAATAGCGTGTCGACCATCGGCAGGTCGATGCCTTCGTTGTAGAGATCGACCGTCACCAGCGCGCACAGCTCGCCTTGAGCCAGGCGTTGCGGGGCCCGTTGCCGCTCGTCCCTCGCCGTTGTGCCGACCACGCAGGCGGCAGGAAGTCCGGCGCGGTTGAGCCAGTCCGTCATGAACTCGGCATGCGCAACCGACACGCAGAAGACGATGGCACGCGACCGTCCCGCATCGGACGCCAGCCGGCGCCATTCGTTGACCACAAGCCGGGCGCGCACGTCATTGCCCGCGACCAGCTTGTCCACCGCCTCACGTTCGCCCGGTTTGTCCCACGGCACGGCCGAGAAGTCGGTGGCATCGTCGCAGGCGTAGTACTCGAAGGGCGCCAGCAGTTGCAGGTCCAGTGCATGCCACAACCGCAGCTCAACCGCCGCGCTGCCGTCGGGGCGCAGATCGAAGTACTGGGCGATGGGTTGACCGTCGCTGCGCTCGGGTGTCGCCGTCAGGCCGAGCAGAATGCTGGGGCGAACCGCCTTGACGAAGTCGTCAAAGCGGTCGGCAGCCAACCGGTGGCATTCATCCACCACAACGGTGTGCCAGTGATCGGCGCCCACCGTCGCCACCAGGTCGCGGCTGGTCACGCTGTCGATGGTGGCGAAGAGGTGGTCCCAGCGCTCAGGCTGGTGGCTGCCGGTGAGCAGATCGCCGAACTCGGGATCACGCAGCACCTCTCGGTAGGTGCGTAGGGCCTGGCGCAGGATCTCCTCTCGGTGGGCCACGAACAGCAGGCGCGGGCGCCCGCCTTCAAGACGGCAGGTGTTGCGGTAGTCGAACGCAGCCACCACCGTCTTGCCGGTGCCGGTAGCCGCCACCAACAGGTTGCGACTGCGACCATGGGCACGCTCGGCAAACAATTGCTCCAGCATCTCTTGCTGATAGGTCTTGGGCTGCAGGTCGAAGAAACTGATCGTGCCGAGGGGCTCACCGCCGAAGGATTCGCGGCCAAGCGCGACGGCCAGCGCCTGGCGATGATTGGCGTTGTCCGGGTCATAGCGCTGGAACTCGCTGTCGGCCCACAGCGTCTCGAAGTGAGCCACGGCCCGAGCGAACAGCAGTTCCTGCGCGCGCTGTGTCAGCTTGACGGTCCACTCCAGCCCACCGGTCAGCGCCGCTCCCGACAGGTTGGCGCTGCCGACATAGGCTGAGCCGAAACCGGACTTGCGCTGGAACAGCCAGGCCTTTGCATGCAGGCGCGTGCGCCGGCCATCGAGCGACACGCGTACTTCGCACCCTGGCAGGCGCGCCAGTTCGTCCAGCGCGCGGGCCTCGGTCGCGCCGGTGTAGGTCGTGGTGAGGATGCGCAAGCGCGCGGCGCTTTGGCCCATCGCATCGGTGGCTGTGATTTGCTGCAGCACGTCCTGCAACTTGCGGACGCCGGACACCGTGATGAAACTGACTAGGATGTCCACCTTGTCGCTGGAGGCCAGCTCACGGCGAATCTCCTGCAACAGCGAAGGCGAACCCTTGCCGGCCGTGAAGAGCCAGGGCACAGCCAAGCCGATCTCGGGCGAAGCCGGAAACTGCTGATCACGCTTGACGGCCCTGAGCACGCGCAGCGGAGATGCCACCAGATCGACAACGTCTGCAGAAGCCATCGACGCCGCCATGCTGCCGCCCGTGTTGAGCCGCTGGCGCAACATCACCAGCAGGTCGTTGACCAGTTCAAGCTGGCGCGTGGGTTTGTCGACGTCGTCACCAGCAACATCGTCGAGGATGGCCCCGAGTTGACGCGTGATGGCCTGGACAAGAAACTCGGAGGCACCGCCCTTGTGCGCCGTCACGTCGGCGCTGATCGGGTCGAGTGCTGCGAGCGACCGGGCCAGACCCTCGGTCAGCAACAGGTCGTACAAGCCATCGGGTAATGCCATCGACGCCCTTGTGCTCAGCGTCCGGCGGCTCGGAAAGCCTTGCGGAAATCGCGTTGACCCGCCGCATCAGTCGGGAGACCGGCGCCGGGTAACGATCTCATCATGTTCAGCCTTGGGCAGTCAGAATCGGCAACCTGGGCCATAAGGTCGTCAGCCGCAACAGTGGTCAGCCGATTGCCAGCCTCACAGGCTTGCCCACCCTGCTTAGCATCTCAACCAGAGTATCGATTGTGAACTTCGCCGTCTTCTTGTTCACCACATCGGACACGCGAGGGCGCGATACCATCAAAATCTCCGCCGCCTCAGCTTGCTTCAGGTGATGCAGCTCGATCCATTCGGCCAGTTCCGACATCAATTGCTCCTTGAGCTGCTGCGTGTCATTGATTTGCTGGCGTGAGGCTGCCTGCAGCCGCTTGGCTTCCTCGGCAGAAAACCCGAGCTCCCGAAACAGGTTCGCGCCCGGCTTTGTCACATGGCGGATTTCAGTATCGATCGTCATCTCCTGACCTTTCTCGCGTTAACCACGGCGCGATAGCGCATCTCGGCAATTTCCTTGTCCTGCTTGCTGGTCGCTTGCGTCTTCTTCTGAAAACAGTGCAGCACGTACACCGCCTCCTCGAACTTGGCGACATACATCACCCGGAAGGTTCCGCTGCTATCCCTGATGCGAATTTCCCTGGTGCCGGCGCCAACGTCATCGAACGGTTTCCAGTCCTCTGGTTCCAGGCCCGATTGGACCTTGCTCAGTTGAAAGCCCGCATCCCGACGCGGCTCGTCCGGGAATCCCACCAGGTCGGCATAGGCAGAACCGACCCAGCGAATCTCCTTCTCTTTGTCCTTCTCCATTCATGCCTTACTGTATAAAATTTTATACCAACCCAAGAAAACCACAATAACTCGTGAAGGTCACTGACGCAGCAACCTCCAGTCTTGTTCGCCGACCGGCACAACGGATATTTCACTTCATTGGCAATGCGCTCTTGACCCAGTCCACATGCGGCTTGCTCTTTATAGCGCGCTCTCGGCAGGCTCTTCAGCTTGTCCCAGTCGAACAAAACAGGCGATTGTCTTGGCCGATGGGGTAAGCCACGTTGTCTAATATCCAGTAGGCACTGAGCTGCCATTCGCATGAATTCATGGCCAGATTTGCTGAAATCCGTTAAAAGTAGTAGACAGCTCTGGGTCGGAAATGAGCCATCGAAATGAGCCATCATGCGGCCTCGCGGCATGATCATCCCGTCGCCTGTTAATCCGTAGGCCCCTGGGTCGAGCCCAGGTCGAGGAGCCAATTAGGCACGGAAATGGGCACCCTTGCGGTGCCCATTTCATTCTTTGCTGCAGCCGCCATCAGCGCGGCCTTCTTCCCCCGCATCAGCACCAATTCCCCATCGAAGCGAATCTCGCTGACGCACTCCTGTTGGCGCCAACTTCAGATTGACAAAGGACGCGTGCACCGCAACGCCGCGGGCAGCAACTGCTGCGCGCGAAAACTTCAAGTCTTGGGCTCGAGGCTGGTGCAGAGCGCCTCGTAGTCGGCGATGGTGGCCGCCAGTGATTCCTGCATCGCGTTTTGCTGCGTCAGCAGGACTTCGACCTTCTTGGCGATGTCCTTTTGCTTCAGCTCGTCGTCGATCTGCAGCCAGTGGGCCGTCAGCCGCTCGATGTTGGAGCGGGCGTAGTGCTCCATTTCCTTCATCTGGACGATGATGTCGCGGGACTTGTCCAGCGGGGATTTCTCAACAATTTCTTCGTCAGACATGGGGTTTCCTAGTGGGTGGTCGGCGCTCACTATATGCCATAACGGCAGGGTGCGGGAGCCTCGGCGGCGGCTGGTTTCATCACCGGAATCCGATGCACGGTTGACGGTCAGAGCATCGCGCGCAGTGGGCTTTCGTGCCATGCCGCACGGTCGCTTGGTACCGGCCTCCCACTGCTGCGCCGTCAACACGCTGGTGTTCAGGAAACAGGTTTCGCTTGATCCGGCCCGGGATCGCCTGGCAGCCTGCGGCGCCACTGGCACGCCAACACATCGCCTCAGACGCATTGACCTTACCCCTACCAGCCGTCCCACGGCGATTTCCGAGCAGTCCATCAACCAGTTGCACGCGCCGCTGCCATGATGCGCTTGCTGCAATCAGCCAAGCTCAATGGGCACGATCGGTTGGCGTACCCGAAGGACGTCTTGACGCGGCGTCCAGCGCCCGATCGGCCCAGGCGAGCAGGCGCCGGACCGCTGTGACGTTGTCCTTGCCCACTTCCAATAGAGTCATTGCCTCGGTAGCGGCAATGTTGGGTGAATCCACGCTTAGTCGCTGGGCGCAGTTTGCTAGCGTGTCACGCAACAAGCCTAGGTCGGTGCTGGCATCGGTCAACAAGATGATTCGACCGGCGGGTACAACATCGAGCAACGCTGCGATCTCAAAGATGCAGCCCTGGTTCTGCACTGCAAAGCTGCGCAGGTCCATCAGCACCAGTTCGCTCTGCGCCATCAGCGCCCGCACCGCGGCGCGCCAGGTGTCGTTGCCGCAGAACATTTCGTTGATGCGAAAGCGCCCATCCGCATCGCAACCATTGTCGAACTCTGCCACGCGGCGTTGCAGATCGCCCGGTTCGATGACGAAATGGCGGCGCAGGCGGCCAGCGAGGAAGTCCATCAACTCGTCGGGATCGATGGTTCGCGACGCCAGGTCGGGCGCGGCGATCATCTGAATCGGCCCGACATGGCGCCAGCGTGCGGCCAGCACGTCGAAAAAACGTTCGGTGCGGCGGCGAAAGCCGAACACCCGCAGCAGCAGCAGGCGCGTGGGCGGGCGTTGCGCCGCCTCCTTCGCGAGCGGTTTCAGGCCAAGCACCGCCACCAGTTTGTACGGCACAAACGCCGCCAGGCCGATCCACCCCCAAAGGCCGATCTCCTGGATCAGCGACATGGACAAATACACCGCCTGAATCAGCCAGATCGCGTCGAAGACCAAGGTCTGGTCGTTGGCTCGTTTGGCGCGGTGGGCCGAGCGTAGCGCGCCGATAGCCCACCAGGCGAGTGGCGTGAGCACAAGCATGCCCAGCAGCACCACGCCGATTTCGGTCAGGTAGGCTGGCAACCGCAACAAGACCGACAGGGGGAAATGGAAAAGCAGTTCGCGGCCCGCGACGGTGCTCAGCGCCACGAGTGACAGCATGCCGCCGAGACTGGCGATCAGTATGGCCACCAACAAAACCGGGCCGACCGACCTGACACTGCGATTCAAGAAAAACAACAGGAAGATCGAGGGCGCGGCCTGCACGAACCAATAAACCAAGCCCTGAAAAAATGGCGCGATCGTGACGCCAAACAGATGCATCGGCGGCGTGTCGCTGAACGCGATACGCAGGCAAATCAGCAGTAGCAGCGTCGTATACACCGCGTAGACCGCCCATTGCCGGCGCCGGTCGCCGGTCCATAGCAAGCCCAGCACTACGACGATCGGCCACCACCAGGACATGAAGAGGACCCCGAATCTCGTCAGATAAAAGTCGAGCTCACCCAACCAGAAACTCAGACCTGTCGCGACCAACGCAAACACCGCGCCGGCTGCGCCATAAACCCAGGCCGCATGCCGCATCGCACGGGCAGCAACGGCGATGGCCGTCGCATGCGTTGCCGGGCCGGTGGCGGCGCTCAGCGCGCGCAGTTCCAGCGGGCGCTGTGCCGCTCGGCTGGCGATACCGGTTGCCGCGGCGGTCGATGCCATCGCGGCCGCGGCCCTCATCCAGCGCGCCACGCGAAAACCGTACAGCGTCAGCAACGTCAGGCCCAACAACAGCGTCAGCACCCCTGCCATCACGACAAAGGAGATAACGAGCCCTGATGTCCCGGGGCCGCCCAGCATCGGCGTGAAGCGGTCGCGCTGCTGCAGGGCCGAATGGATTTCCAAGGCGCGCGACAGGTGCCCCGGCGGGCTACCCGGAACATTGGCCAGCATGGTGTGCGAGGCCACGAGGTCCAGCTGTGCCTGTACGTCGCCGGGCCGGGCCCGCGCGAGATCTTCGCGGATTTTCAGGGCGGCTTCGAACCGCAGACGCGCCTGTTCCGGCTCGCCCATCTGCAGCTGGGCGGCGCCCAGCGAATTGAGTGCCAGGCTGAGCTCGCGCGCATCGACAGCGCTGTTCGGCGTGAGGCGATTTCTCAGCTCCTGTACTGCGAAGTTGCGGAGCTTCACGGCTTCGGCGAGCCGGCCTTCCCGGCGCATCAGTTCGGCGCTGGCTTCGGACACCGCGATAGATGCCCGCAGGTCGTTTGCCGCGTTCGCCGCTTGCGCGGCGTGCTTGATTGCGACGCTGGCCTGCGCCGGCGGGCTCAGCCATGCAACCGCCAGCCAGGCCCAGGCGTCGCCCGGCGCAAGTTCGACAGCGCGCTGAAAGGCCGGCAGCGCGAGCACACCCAGGGGCTGCATGGTTCGCCCACTACCCTTGAACGTCACGTCCCGGCCTGGGTTGATACGCGCGCCCAAGGCCGCCGGAAGCTCGGCCAGCGCCACGCTGTGGCGCCACGCCGCCGCAGCCGCCAGATGGCCCTGGGCCCCGCACGCGCTCTCGCGCGCGCTGATCTGATCGAAGATCGCGTCAGCCTTGGCGCTCTTGTCCACCGTCAACAACTGACGCAGCGCGTCTTTGACGCTGCGCTCGCGCTCCGGGTCCGCCCCCTCGGCCAGCAGTGCATCGATGGCCTCCTCTTCGTTTCGGAGCACGTAACGACGCTGCACGTCGCCCTTCTCGCGCTCGGCCACATCAAACATGACTATCAGTGCTGGTGGCGGTTCGATGCGTCGACGGAAGGCCGCCTTGGCGCGCTCGGCCAAATCGCGCAGCGACGTCGGCACCGCCGCAGTAACTGGTGCTTCGCATCCGGCGGCGAAAGCAAGACCATGCGTGGTGCCCACCAGCAGGCTGGCAACCAGGAGCGGGGCAATGCCCACGCGCACCGGCCATCGGTGGTGTTTTCGGTCACACACAATTCGTTCCATCGGCATCGAGCGGGTTGCTATCGAGCTCGTCTGAAGTACTTGTCTGACCTTGTCCCTTCAATCCGTATCCCCTGGCTCATTTCATGGACCTGAAATGCGGTTGACGACCTCGGAATGTTCTCTTCAAGCCGAAGGCCCTGCACCACCCCCCACCGCCCGCAGCACAACCAGCAATTCCTTTGCCTGCACGCGGTCGCCGGCTGCCACGTGCACCGCCTCGACCTCGGCGTCGCGGTCAGCGGCCACGTGGGTCTCCATCTTCATCGCCTCCAGCGACAGCAGCGTGGCGCCGGCATTCACGCGCTGGCCCACGGACACGGCGACGTTGACGATGGCGCCCGGCATCGGCGCTGCCACGTGCCAAGGGTTGCCGGGATCGGCCAGCGGCCGCGCGCCTTCGGCCGCACCCGCGTTAGCTGCCGCCACGCGCACCGTGCGCGACTGGCCGTTGAGCTCGAACTGCACCTTGTGCGCCGTCTCGCCGTCGTCCGCGATCGACTGCAGTGCCACCAGCAGCGTCTTGCCCGGGTCGATCTCCACCGCTAGTTCCTGCTGCAGCTGCGGGCCGTAGAAGAACACCGGCGTGGGCAGCACCGAGGTGTCGCCGTACTCCTGCACATGCTTGCAGTAGTCGCGCATCACCTTGGGGTACATCAGGTACGAGGCCAGCTGGTACTCGTCAAGCGCCATGCCGCACTCGGCCTCGGCCTCGGTGCGGGCGGCAGCCAGGTCGACTGCGGGCAAGCGGTCGCCCGGACGGTAGGGCTCTGGTGGCGCCTCGCCCTCGCCCAGCTTCAGTACTTTGCGGCTGACATCGGCCGGAAAACCGTCCGGCGGAAAGCCCAGCTCGCCCTTGAACAGCGACACCACCGAGGCCGGAAACGCCACCTCGCGCGCCGGGTCCAGCACGTCGGCGGCCTTCATGTCGCTGGAGACCAGCATCAGCGCCATGTCGCCGACGACCTTGGAGGTGGGCGTGACCTTGACGATGTCGCCGAACAGGCGGTTCACGTCGGCGTAGGCCTGCGAGACCTCGGTCCAGCGGTGCGCCAGCCCGAGCGAGCGCGCCTGCTCGCGCAGGTTGGTGTACTGGCCACCGGGCATCTCGTGGCGGTAGACGTCAGCCGTGCCACTGCGGATATCGGCTTCGAACGGCGAGTAGAAGCGGCGCACGCCCTCCCAGTACATGGCGGTGGCGTGCAGGGCGTCGGGCGACAGGCCGGGATCGCGTTCGGTGCCGGCCAGCGCCGCCGCGATGGCCGACAGGTTGGGCTGCGACGTCAAGCCGCTCATCGAATCGATAGCACCATCCACCGCATCGCAGCCGGCTTCGACGGCCGCCAGCACCGATGCCGCCGCAGCGCCGCTCGTGTCGTGGGTGTGAAAGTGCACCGGCAAGCCGGTCTCAGCCTTGATGGCCTTGACCAGCGCCGCCACCGCGCGCGGGCGACAGATGCCGGCCATGTCCTTGATGCCGATGATGTGCACGCCGGCCTGTTTCAGTTCATGTGCCAGGCCCAGGTAGTAGGCCAGGTTGTACTTGGGTCGCGACGTGTCGAACAGGTCGCCGCTATAGCAGATGGCACCCTCGCACAGCGCGCCGGTCTCGACCACTGCGTCGATGGCCACGCGCATGTTCTGCACCCAGTTCAGCGAATCGAAAACGCGGAACAGGTCGATGCCGCCGCTTGCTGCCTGCTGCACGAAGTGGCGCACCACGTTGTCGGCGTAGTTGGTGTAGCCCACCGCGTTCGAGCCTCGCAGCAGCATCTGCAGCAGGATGTTGGGCGCGCGCTCGCGGATCTGTGCCAGCCGGTCCCAGGGGTCCTCCTTCAGAAAGCGCAGCGCGACGTCGAAGGTCGCCCCGCCCCAGCACTCCAGCGAGAACAGCTGCGGCAGCGCGCGTGCCACGTAGGGCACGATGGGCAGCATGTCGGCGGTGCGCATGCGCGTGGCCAGCAGCGACTGGTGGGCGTCGCGCAAGGTGGTGTCGGTGACCAGCACCGGCTTCTGGTCCAGCATCCA
>JBBKVW010000041.1:0-5605 GCA_037968655.1 Burkholderiaceae bacterium | reverse complement strand
GCTCGGCGGCGGCCACATCGCGTTGGGCGCCGAACACGTCCGGGCGCTGGGCCAGCGTGTCGGCCGGCAGCTCCGCAACGTTCAGGCGCGCCTGCGGCGCCAGATCCAGTGGCGCCTGCACCAGGCGCTGCACCAGCGGCACTTCGGCAAGACCGGTCAGTGCCACCAGCGCCTTGACGTCCTGGGCGCAACTGGCCCCCTGGCGAATGGCACGGCTGTTGGCGTCGCTGGCGGCGGCGCGCGCCAGCGCGGCGGTCGCGCTGGCGGTGAAGCCGGCCTTGAAGCTCAGATCGCTGAGCCGGGCGGTTTCCTGGCGCGAAGTGGCATCAAGCCGGGCAATGCGGCGCTGCTGCTCGCAGGCGCGCTGGTGGAAATAGCGGTTGGCGATTTCGGCTGCCACCAGCACCCGGGCGTCATGCCAGGCGGCCTGGGCGCTGTCCAGCCGCGCCTGCGCTGCGTCGCTGGCCAGGCGATTGGCGCCAAACAGGTCGATTTCCCAGGCGGCCTGAACGCCGGCCTGCAGGCTTGTCGTTGCAGGGGTCGCGGGCTGGGTATTGCTGCGGGCAAGTCCGGCCGAGCCATCGAGCGTCGGACCAAGGCTGGCGCGGGCCTGGGTCAGCGCGGCGCGGGACTGCTGGACGCGCGATGCCGCGCTGGACAGCGTCGGGCTGGCCTGCTGACCAGCTTCGATCAGGTCCACCAGCAAGGGATCGCCCAGACTTTGCCACCACAGGCTCAGATCGGTGACGCTGCCATGGTGCGGGAGCGGTGCCTGCCACTGCGCCGGTTCGGCCACGACCGGTGGCGTCGGCGCTTGTGGCGGCACGACGGCGCAGGCGCCCAATGTCAGGGATATGGAGACGATCGACAGGATTGCAGGAAAACGCATGATGGCTTGGATGCCCGGAGTCTGGCTGGCGCTGCGATGCGCAATTATTCAGCCCAATGTGTGCTGGCGTGCCGGCCGGCATGAACCGACCGAACTTTGCTGCAGCATCATCTTGTGCGGGCTTGCCGAAACCGGACTGTAGCAAGACTGGTTCTCCAGCGGTGATCGCCCACGCAATGGCCTCTTCACGATTCAAGTTCCACGGTCGCAGCCAACTATTTGATCAGTTCCTGGATCTCGCGAAACAGCGGATGCTCGGCGCTGCGCAACCATTCGAATGCGACCATCTCGGTGGTGACCAGCTCGGCGCCATTGCCGGCCAGGCGGTCGTAGGCGGCGTCGCGGTTGCGCTCGGTGCGTGAGCCGCAGGCGTCGGTGACGACCCAGACCTCGAATTCTTCTTCCAGCAGCTCCAGCGCGGTCTGCAGCAGGCAGACATGGGTCTCGACGCCGGCAATGACGATCGTATTGCGCTCTGGTGCCGATTCGGGAACCGCCTTTTGCAGATGCTTGGGCAGGCTGCGCGCATTGCCGCCGGTGCCGCTCTTGCGCGGCGCCGGACGCAGCGCGTCGAGCAGGCCGGCGCCGCAGCCGCTGAACGCCATTTTTGGCAGCACGCGGGCGCCAGCCTCAGTCAGCACCGTGCCAAGGTTGGCGGGGCTCGCGCCCAGCTTGGCGGGGTTTTGTTCGGTCGCCAGGATGGGAACCCGCAGCGCCTGCGCCATGCGGGCCAGCCGCACCGCGTTGGCCAGCACCTTGTCGCCATCGTGGATGGCCGGTAGCAGTCGGCTCTGGTAGTCGATCAGGACCAGCTGGCATTCATCGGCATCGAGCAACATCGGCATTCTCCGTGGGTGTGGGTAGGGGCATCGGCGCCAGGCCATGCAAACAGTCAAGGCATTATCGGCCGCACCCTTGTCATCGAACCCACGGCCGGCGCGGCGTCGCACCTGCCTGCAAATAGATGGCAACAATGGCAGGCGCGCATTGACGCGCCTGCTGCGTGGTGTAAGCTTTTTATCTGACCGCGGCAATGGCCACTGGCAGGCACCCACACTGGAGGCAGCAATGGGCACTGCGCATGATCAATCGGATGCACCCTGGAAACACGACGGCGTTCGCGTGATTCCGGGCGGACAACTGGACGGCAATACCGCGCAGACGCCCGGCATGGACCGCAAGGCGGCGATCAATTTCGCGCGCGTGGGGGCGCAGAAGTTGTGGGCCGGCACCGTCACCATCCACGCCAATGCGCGCACCGGCGCGCACCACCATGGCCATCTGGAGAGCGTGATCTATGTGGTCAAGGGCCGGGCCCGCATGCGCTGGGGCGATCAACTGGAATTCGTTGCCGAGGCCGGTCCGGGCGACTTCATCTACGTGCCGCCCTTTGTGCCGCACCAGGAGATTAACGCCAGTGCGACCGAGACGCTCGAATGCGTGCTGTGCCGCAGCGACGGTGAGGCGGTGGCGATCAACATCGACATCGAGCCGGTGGAAAAGCCCGAGCAGGTGCTGTGGGTCGATCCGACCCATCCGGATGGCGCTGTCTGAGCTGCATCGCATATGCAACAGCTGACCTTCAATTTTCAGGGCCGCACCGCGCTGGTCAGTGGTGGCGCCAGTGGCATGGGCGCCCAGGTGGCGCGGCTGTTTGCCGAGGCTGGCGCGCAGGTGGTGATAGTGGACGCCAATGCCGCGCTGGCCGAACAGACGGCGCGTGCGATCGGCGCCACGGCGGTCATCGGTGATGTCAGCGACGCGACTTTTTGCGATGCGGCGGTCGCGCAGGCGGTGCAGCAGACCGGGCGGCTCGACGCAATGGTCAATGCGGCGGGCATCATCGCGCGCAAGAGCGGCCTGGACACGCAGGACGACGAATGGCAGCGCGCGCTGGGCGTCAACGCCGGCGGCGTGTTCTACCTCAGCCGCGCGGCGGCGCGCCATATGCGCGCCCATGGCGGCGGCGCGGTGGTCAACTTCGGCAGCATCTGGGGCGAACTCGGTGGCAAGGGCGCGCTGGCCTATGCCGCCAGCAAGGGCGCGGTGCAGCAGGTCACGCGCAGCTTTGCGCTGGAGCTGGCGCGCGAGGGCGTGCGCTTTAACTGCGTCTGCCCGGGCGAGGTGGACACGCCGATGCTGCGCGCCGCCGGGCGCAGCAGCCCCCTGACCGATGCCCAGGCGCAGGAGATCGCCGACCGCGTCGTGCCGATGGGGCGGCTGGCGCAACCCGAGGAGATTGCCCGGGTCGCGCTTTTCCTGTGCAGCGACGCGGCCAGCTACATGACCGGGGCGATGGTGTATGTGGTTGGTGTGTACAGCACGCAATAGCGATCTTTGAGGGCATGCACGGTGAGTCCATTTTTCCTCCAATGTTTCAAGAGGGTCTTGGCACTTGGGATCACTCTTGCAGTGCTTGGCTGTGGCACCACCAAGTCAGGCGACACGTCCTTGCAGGCACCCAATGTGGTGCCGATCTCACCGCGACTGATCACCTCCGGCCAGCCGACTGTGCAGTCCCTGGAGCGCTTGGCCGATCTGGGTTTTGCCGCGGTGATCTATCTGGCGGCCGATTCTTTCCCAAGCACCGTTCCAGGTGAAGCGCACATCGTTCGGCGCCAAGGCCTGGAGTATGTCGAAATACCGCTTCGGCTTTCCAGCCCGACCGAGGCCGACTATGCAGCGTTTGCGAGCGCGATGGGCCGCTTCAATGCGCGCAAGGTCCTCGTGCATTGCCAGGCGAACATGCTCGCATCAAGCATGACGTTCCTGTATCGCGTCATTCATGTACGCGATCAGCCCGAATTGGCCTATGAAGCAGTGGCAAGGATATGGTCGCCACAGGGTCCGTGGAAAGACTTCATGGCTTCAACCTTGACAACGTACGGGGTCGCATTTCAGCCTTATTAGCGCGATCATTGACCGTTCGCCCAATCCAGCCGCCAATGCAAGGTCGCATCGAAGCGCGATGACACGCTCGCCCTGTTGATCCTGGTTTCTGCGCCGACAGGCAGACCGGGTCCATACTTTGCTTATGCAATACCGCCCCTTCGGCCGCACCGGCCTCAAGCTGTCTTCCCTGGTGCTGGGCACCGATAACCTGGCCAATCCGACGCCGGAGTCCGAGAGCCTGGCGCTGCTGGACGCGGCGGTGGAGGGCGGCATCAACCTGATCGATACCAGCAACAGCTACGCGGGTGGCGAGGCCGAGCGCCTGATCGGCAAGTGGCTCAAGCGGCGCGCGCGGCGCGACGACGTGCTGATCGCCACCAAGGTGTTCTACCCCACCGGCCCGGGTGTCAACGACCGTGGTCTTGGCCGCAAGCACATAGTGCAAGCCTGCGAAGACTCGTTGCGGCGCCTGGGCACTGACCATATCGACCTGTACCAGACCCATCGGCCGGACCCGGACACGCCGATCGAAGAAACCCTGGAGGCACTGGACCTGCTGGTGCGCCAGGGAAAGGTGCGCCATATCGGTTCGAGCACCACGCCGGCCTGGCAACTGGGGCGGGCGCAACACACCAGCGCGCAACTGGGGCTGGCGGCCTTCGTGTCGGAGCAATCGCCCTACAACCTGCTGGAGCGGCGCGTCGAGAACGAACTGGTGCCTGCCTGTCAGCACTACGCAATGGCGCTGCTGACCTGGTCGCCGATGGCAATGGGCATGCTGGCCGGGCGCTATGCGGTCGGCGGTGCGCCGGCACCGGACAGCCGCGCTGCATTGCGTGGCGGCATCTATGCCGAGCGTGTCACCGAGCGCGGCATCGCGATCGGGCTGCAATTTGCGGAACTGGCGAAAAGCCATGGCAAGGACCCGGCCCAGCTGGCCTACCTGTGGGTCAAGGACCAGCCGGGCGTGACGGCGCCCATCATCGGCCCGCGCACGCTGGCCCAGTTGCAGCAGGCCCTGCCGGTGGCCGACATGGTTCTATCGGATGAACTGCGCGCCGCCTGTGATGCGCTGGTGCCACCGGGCAGCGTGGTGGCGAGCTTCTTCAACTCGGCGCAGTGGATGCGCTGGAAGCTGGCCTGATCAGGCCGCCATGCCCTTGAGCGCCGCCTCGGCGCCGGGCGTGTTGCGGCAGTCCTCGATGTACTGCCGGATGATGTCGGCAAAGCTGGTGTCAGGTAGCAGACCCAGGCGGGCGGCGCGATTGGCGCTGGCGCCGGCCGGCCAGTTGGCGACCATGCCGGCGATGCGTGCATCGCGCTCGAAGCGCACCCGCGCGCGCACTGCCGAGCCGGCAACTTCTTCCAGCGCGTCGAGCATGTCGCTGACCCGCACATTGATCGAGGGCAGATTGATGCCCAGGCGGCCGCAGAAGGCCTCGCGGCTGGCCTCGTAAACCGCGATCAGGCCTTCGACCGTCTTGCCGGGCGAGGCCAAAGGGTGTGACACGCTGGCGTCGACCGGGCAGATCGCCTCCACGCCGGCCAGCGGCTCACGGATGATTCCGGAGAAAAACGACGATGCAGCGCCGTTGGGCCGGCCCGGTCGCACCGAGACCGTCATCAGCCTTGCCGCACGGCCGTCGATGAAGCCCTTGCGGGTGTAGTCGGAGATCAGGTGTTCGCAGATCAGCTTCTGGATGCCGTAGGACGATTGCGGTGCGGGCAGGGTGTCGTCGGCCACCACGGCGGGCATCGGCACGGCCGCGTCCGGACCGAACACCGCCACCGAGCTGGAGAACACGAATCGTGTGGGCTTGCCAC
>JBBKVW010000040.1:0-4012 GCA_037968655.1 Burkholderiaceae bacterium | reverse complement strand
TGCCGGGCACCGCCAGCACATTGGGCTGCGAGGTGGTGAGCACGATCGGCATCAGGTCGGTCGCCGGGGCGTAAGGCATCTTCTTGTACATGTAGGGCCCGAATGCGATCGGCCCGTTGAAGCCCAGTCCCAGCGTGTAGCCGTCGGGCGCTGCCTTGGCGACCGCGTCCATGCCGATCATGCCGCCGGCACCTGATTTGTTGTCGACGACGATGGCCTGCTTCCAGCGCTCGGTGAGCTTTTCGCTCATGGTGCGCACGATGATGTCCAGCGAGCAGCCGGCGGGGCAGGGAACCATGACCCGTACCGGCTTGGCCGGCCAGGCCTGTGCGAAGCTGCCGGCACACAGGGTGCTGGCCAGAATCAGGGTGGCGAGTTTTTTCATGCTGTCTCCAGGGTTGATCTTGGTCCATTATTGGCCAGGTTCGAGCGGACCTGCCCGATCGTCGTTGCGAGGAACTCCGCGCTGTACCAGCGCCGCCTCATCGATTTTGCGAACGGCACATTCAAGGGCCAGCACGACTACATCGTGTGCTGCTCGTACCGGATGCCGTTGAACTCTTGCAATTCGCGGACATAGCGCACGATGGTTTCCAGCTGCTGCGCGCTCACCTGCAGCTGCGCCGGCATGTCGCCAAAGCGCCAGTGGTGCTGTCGCACGCCTTGCTGTGCGGCCCTTGCGAATGCAGCGTCCGGGTGGTGCCCCGGGTTGCAGACCGCGTGGATGAAAGACGGCCCCTTGTCGCTTCCCGCGCCGTTTGCACCATGGCAGCTTGTGCAGTTCGCATCGTAGGCGGTCTTGCCGGCCATCGCGACCTGCGACAAGGGCCCACTTGCACCGCCTGCATTGCCCGGAACGATATCGCTGCGCAAGGACCAGGCGAAGCCGGCAAGCCCGGCCACCACGAGCACGGCAATCAAGACCGGCTGCAGCTTGTTGGATTTTTTCATGTTGGTGATTGTGTTTTTACGGGCTTGGCGCTGTGGTGGCCGATGGCGCGCGCCGCAAACCGTCGCTGCAATCGGCGGCGACGGATGCGTGCTGCACAAGCACGTGTTACTGCATTGGCATCGCAGGCATGCGATCCATCATCAGCTGCATCATGGACTGCATCATGTCCATGCGCTTTTCCATCATCTGCTGGCGCTCGGTCATGTTGCCTGGCGTGGCCTTGCTGCCCTGCTTGCCAGGCATGGCACCCATGCCGCCCATGCCGCCCATGCCGCCCATCTGGTTCATCATGGCCATGCCGTCCTGCATGGTTTTCATGTGTGCAGCCATCAGCGCCTTGCGTTCTTCCGGCGTTTTTGCGCCGGCCATTTTTTCGTGCATGGCCTGCATCTCTTTCATGCGTTCGTTCATCGCCGCCGTCGAGGGCATTGACGGCATCGAGGACATCGGGCTGGAGGCGCCGGGACTCGACGCCATCGCGCCCTTGGACATGCTTGCTTGCGACTGTGCCTGGGCGACAGTGGTGGGATGGTGCTGCGCGTGTTCGGCGGCAGTCTGGGCCAGGGCCGTCAACGACGCGGCTGCTAGCGTGAGGATGGTGGTGGTGTTACGAAGAATAGACATGGTGAACTCCAAAGTAGAAAGACAGGGAAAGGGTTCGATGCGGGTCGACACTGTGCGACCGACGCGCGCCGGTTGTGCAGTGTTGTTGCAGTGAAGGGCGAAAGACGCCGCCGCAGTGGCAAAGCGCATTGGCCGACAGGGACCGCGACGGACCGCTAAGGGATCAGGCGTCGGAAGCGGATGAACAACGGCAGGTCGGACACCACTGGACGAAGGCCTGGTCGCACTGTGCGCGGCAGGTCAGCCAGGCGAACAGGCGCAGTCCAATGCCGGCTCGTTGTGACCATGACGTCAGGGTCGACAACTTGCCTGGCCGTTTGCTTGACGGGGCGCGCTCGCTCAAGCGCTTGCAACTGCTGGCAGTGCACCGGGTGAAAACCGGCATGGCCATCGCTGTGCAGACCGGATGCCCGCGTCACTCGCGCGTGAGCCAGCGTCGCCGGACCATGCATCGCGTGTGATGCGATGCCTGGTGCTTGGTCAAGCGGTGCCTGGGCTGTCCCGCCTGCGTCCGACGTGCAGGCAAATGCGCTATTTGCTGCGACCGTCCAGAGCCAGGCAAGCAGCATCACAAGCGCGATGGTTCGCTTGTTGCGAGGGCGGTTGGCGGGTGTCATGGAGGATTCGAGCGCATGGCGAGTGCGTTGGTTCCAGTCTAGGTTTCCCGCATAACGCCAGCTTGATCGATATCAAGCTTCGCATCTGTCCCGCGGCGGACCACCATGGGCGCTGGTGCATTTGCCCACTGCGACTGTCGGTCGTCGCCGCCCATCGCCCGATCGGCACATCGCGGCTTCATCGGGCCAGGCGTCCCAGCACGGGTTGCGCGGTTTGGCCAGTGCGCCGCCGGCGGCGGCGGAGGGCTGTGCAGATGCCAGCGCGGCATGGTCCGGTATCGCTAGCCGGTCTGCTGGTTCGGTACTGGCGGCAGATATTTCTCTGCTGCTGCCTTGACGGCCTGTGTCAGGCGCTGTGCCGACGGCGCCTCGCGCGCCCAGTGTTGCCAATACAGCGTCAATTCCACCGAGGCGCCAGGCAAGACTTCAACCATGCCCGGATGCCCGGCCGGGTGCTGTTCGGGCACCATGCCCCAGCCCAGGCCCAGCGCAATCGCGGCTTCGAAGGCGTCGATGGCCGGTGCAAAGTGGCGCGGGTAGCGCGGCTGGCGCAAGCCGAAGTGCTGCTCCAGAAAGCGGTCCTGCAATGCGTCCTTGCGGTTGAAGATGATGGCCGGATAGGCCAGCAACTTGTGTGGTGACACCGCACCGGAGGGCGTACGACAGCGCTGCGCGACGTCGGGCGCGGCCATGCAGCGGTAGCGCATCACCCCCAGCGGCTCGGCGACGCAGCCGCGCATCGGTTCGGCCAGCGTGGTGACGCAGCCGATCACGTCGCCACTCTTGAGCAGATCGTGGGTGTGGTCCTGGTCGTCGATGACGATGTCCAGCAGCAGGCGGTGCTTCTTGAGCAGCGCGGCTACACCGGGCAGGAACCAGCTTGCGGCTGAATCTGCATTGATCGCCACCGACAGGCTTTGCCAGCGCGCACCTGCGCGCGTGCCGGCGTCACCCTGCAGTTCGCCGAGCAGATCGGTCTCCATCATGCGCACTTGCTTTACATGCGCCAGCAGCGCCTGCCCGGCGGCGGTCACATGCACGCGCTTGCCGCGCACCAGCAGGCGTTGACCCATCTGTTCTTCCAGCGCCTTGATGCGCAGCGACACCGCCGCCAGGGTCAATGACAGGGACTGCGCGGCCGGGCCGAAGCCGCCGTGTTCCACCACCGCGGCCAGGGCGTCAAGTTGTCGGGGGTCAAGCATCGTCAGATCGTAAATGGTTAATTTTTATTTAATTGATATTAGTTTAATTTATCAGGGATTAATTCATCGTCGTTTGCTCAGATACTTTCATGGAGCGGCGCAGGCTGCCGCGCTACCGCCTCGAACAACCCTGACACACCGCTTTTGAGATTTCTGCCATGACCCTTTCCTTTCCAACCTTCACCGCCGGCATGCTGCTGAGCATGTCGCTCATCATGGCAATCGGGCCGCAAAACGCGCATGTGCTGCGCATGGGCCTGCAGCGCCAGCACATCTGGCTTACCGTGGCTGTGTGCATGCTGTCGGACATGGTGCTGATCGGCCTGGGCGTGCTTGGTCTGGCGCAACTCGGGGGGCTGTCCGACAAACTGATGGGCGCGCTGATCGGCGCCGGCGCGCTGTTTCTTGCGGTCTACGGCTGGAAGGCCTTTCATCGTTTCCTGCATCCACAGCGGACTCGCGCTGATGGCGCTGTCGTCGACGTCGACGCCAGCGCCAGCGCCAGCGCCAGCGTCCCGTCCGGCGCGCCCGCGATGACCCGCCGCCAGGCGGTGCTGGCCGCACTGGCGTTTTCCTGGCTCAATCCGCATGCCTGGCTCGATACCGCCGTGCTGATC
>JBBKVW010000039.1:0-8169 GCA_037968655.1 Burkholderiaceae bacterium | reverse complement strand
GGAACGCATGGTCTGGCGCCGGCGCAGCCGAACGCCACCGCCGCCAAGCCGGCGCAGCTGCTGCCCCGGCGCGCACCGGTCAACGCCGCAGCGCTGATCCGCGGCATGTTCCATACGGTCAGCGACAAGCCCCAGCCGGGCATGGGTGTGTTTCCGCCCGACTGGCTGGAGAGCAGCTTCATGGCCTCCGCGGTGCGCGCTGTCACCGGCAGCGACATGCTCAAGCAGTTCTCGCTGCAATACGGCGAACCGGCCGGAGACCTCGGCCTGCGCCAGTCGCTGTCGCACAAGCTTGCCGGCATCGACATCGATGCGCCGGTGGAGCAGATCATCACCACAGTGGGCGCGACCCATGCGCTGGACATCGTCAGCCGCACGCTGTTGCGCGCCGGCGACCCGGTGATGGTCGAGGAGCCCGGCTGGGCGATCGAGTTCGCCCGCCTCGAAGCCCTGGGCATGCGGGTGCTGCCGGTGCCGCGCGGCGAGCACGGCCCCGACCTGCAGGTGATGGCGCGCTATTGCGAACTGCACCGGCCCAAGCTGTTTGTCAGCGTCAGCGTGCTGCACAACCCGACCGGCTACTGCCTCACCCCGGCCAGCGCGCACCGGGTGGTGCAGCTGGCCAACCAGCACCAGTTTCATATCGTCGAGGACGACACCTACAGCCATATCGCGCCCGACGCGGCGGTCCGCCTGTGCGCGCTTGACAACCTGCAGCGCACTATCTACGTGAGCGGCTTTGCCAAGATACTGGCGCCCAACTGGCGCGTCGGCTACCTGGCCGCGCCGCCCGACCTGGTCGAGCGGCTGCTCGACACCAAGCTGCTGGCCACCCTGACCACGCCGGCGCTGTTGGAAAAAGCGCTGGCGCGCTGCATCGACCAGGGCCAGCTGCGCCGCCACGCCGAACGCATCCGCTCCCGGCTGGCGCAGGCGCGCGCACGCAGCGTCACGCTGGCACTGCAGGCCGGCTGCCGCTTCGCGGCCGAGCCGGCCGGACTGTTTGGCTGGGTCGATACCGGTGTCGATACCGATGCGCTGTCCCAGCGCATGCTCGACCTGGGCTATCTGCTGGCGCCCGGCGCCCTGTTCCATGCCGCGCGCCAGCCCAGCACGCTGATGCGCATCAACTTCACAACCACCCAGGACGCGCGCTTCTGGAACGATTTTCAAGCGCTGCGAAGGGTTGTGTGAATGCCCTGGTGTGGCAGTGCGCGCCCAAGACGGCGATGCCAGCAGCGATGCCAGCAGCGATGCCAGTAGCCATGCCCCAAGCGATGCCGTTTTCGCTGCCCCGCAGGCGCTGCCTGCTGGCAGCGGCCAGCCTGGCCGCGCTGGCGCTGCCGCAATGGGCTGGCGCCGACACACTGGCGCTGAATGGTGCCCAACTGGCCGCCGATTTCGACCCGGTCTCGGCCATGTGGCTGGGTTATGACCCCGGCCATGAGGCCTTCACCGCCGACCTGGCCGCGGCGCTGTTGCCGCATGTGCCGATCAAGATGCTGGTGCGCAACGAAGAAGCGCAGGACAAGGCGAGTCCCCTGTTGCGCAGCCGGCGTCTGGACACCGGCAAGCTGCAATTCGTGCGCGATGTCCGGGCGCCGTTCTTTGTCCGAGACGGCGCCGTCTTCGGCATCGACGGACGCGACAAGTCCTTCATCGTCGATTTCCAGTGGACCCATTACGGCTGGACCAACTGGTGCCGCCGCACCTTCGCCGGCAGCCGCGCCCAGGCGCGCGACTGCGCCCGCACCGACGATCTGGAAAGCGGCGGCCTGGACCAGCGCCTGGCGACAGCGCTGGGCATGCCCGTCTTCTCGAGTCCGCTGGCGATCAAAGGCGGCGGTGTCGAAGTCAACGGCCGCGGCCTGATCATCGCCAACGCCAGCCTGTGGCGCGAACGCAATCGCGGTATGCCGCGCGAGGCGCTCGAAAAACACCTGCTGGCGCTGCCCGGCATGCGCAAGGTGATCTGGCTGCCGCACGGCCTGGCCCACGACCCGCTGCACCGCGCCACCATCACCGGCCAGTATGTCGGCTGGGGCACCGGCGGGCACAGCGACGAATTCGTCCGTTTCGCCGACGAGAACACGGTACTGCTGGCCTGGGTCGACGACGCCGACGCGCGCAGCCATCCGGTGGCGCGGCTGAACCAGCAGCGCATGCAGGCCAATCTGGACGCATTGCAGGCCAGTACCGACCAGCGCGGCCGTCCGCTGCGTGTCATCGAGGTGCCGCTGCCACGCATCGTCGAGCGCCCCGTCGTGCTCAGCGCCACTGCCGACACCGCCTATTCACACGAATGGAGCGCCGCCACCTTCCCCGCACGCGAAAAGCGCCGCGACGGCGAAACCGTGTTGCAGGTGGCCACCACCAGCTACCTGAACCATGTGCTGGCCAACGACCTGGTGCTGCTGCCCGACTACCGCGCCCATGGCACCCCGGCCGCGCGCCAGGACGAGGTGCGCCAGATCTACGCCACGGCCTTCCCCGGCCGCACGATCCGCTTCATCGACACCATGCAGGCCAACTGGGTTGGTGGCGGAGCGCATTGCGCGACCATGTCGGAGCCGGCGCGCAGGGGGTGAGGGGTATAGAGGGCGCGACTATTGGCTTTTATTACATATAAATATATGGCTAATAGTATGGTTTGCCGATAAACTGCCGCAAAGGAAAGGCTGTGTATGAGCAAGAAAATAAGCTACACCAATGAGAGCCTGGGCGAGTTTGAGGTCATTCCCGATTTCCTGCCGCCACCGGCTGAACTGGCGTTTCGCGAAGAAGGTGTCAAGGTCACGCTTGCATTGAGCAAGAAGAGCGTGGAGTTCTTCAAGTTCGAGGCATCAAAGCATCAAACCCAGTACCAACGCATGATCCGACGCCTTTTGGACGCCTATGTCGAGGCGCAGGAGGACCGGGCCGATGCGCGTCGCACGAGTCGTCCGGCGCGCAAGCGTGCTGCCGTCTAGCGTTGGCGCTCAGGTCGCATGAAGGCGATCATTGGCAGGCCGAGGCAAGCAGCGTCGCTGGCAATCATTGCCACGGGTGCGTTGGTCCACCTTGGATTTCTCTTTCAGGTGTTGCAAGTGAAGTCCGTCGCTGGCCTTGCCTTTCCCCTTGTCGTGCTTGCACCCTGGATACTGCTTTTTGTCGCAAGCCACCTCGCTGCGCCGCGCGCGAGCAGTTGGCGAACTTTTTCGTCGGGTTCACTGCCGGGTACTGCATCGGTTTCGTAATTCTGTGCACTGCATTCGGAATTTATTGGCAAAGTCGCAGCGACGCCGGAGTTGGCATCACGACTCAAGTGCTTGAGCCCGGAATTTCAAGACCTGTCGCATTCCTTGCACTGTCGTTTGTCGGCTTGTTGTGGGGCGGTCTCTTCGCCCATCTATTGAAGTCGACGATTCTTGCGTCGATATCGCTCATCTTCGCCGTTGGCGTCGTCAGCCTGTGGTATCGCATGATTCTGCGTCGACCATTCCCACCAAAGACGATTGCGTTCGCCACGGCCGCTTTGCTGTCGGGGTTCCTGACAGTCCTGATCGTTGCTCGAATCAACGCGTAGAAACGCCCATGCAATTCCGATCTGCGAGCCAGGGCGGCAAAAAATCACCATGTCGCGGCGAGAGCTACATGTCCGACTGGATGCGTCCTGATCCTTCTTTGCCAATCGGCGGGATACGCGGCCAACGCGTCGTTCCCCTGTACGGGGTATTGACGGCCAGAACAATTTCCAGGACTCTTAATGCCAGGTTGGCACCGCTTCACATTCAATTTGAAGCGCTTCAATCCAACAGTCCTTGTTTTTCAGTTAGTGGTTTGATTGTTTGCTCCAGACCTGGCCGCCCGACGGGTCATTGCAAATTCAAGGGGAACTTGCGCAATAGCCTGAAGAATTGCAGCGACCCATAACAACTCAATACGCAACGAAGAACCCAGCGAACCAGTTGCACCGGAGGTGCGCATGCCTACACCGAATGTCATCGAACCGTCCACGTGGAGTGAAGTCTACGAGGCGCTTTTCACTGATACCTTCAATTCGCGCATCGGGCGATACAAGTCGCGCTTTGCCTACCGTGGTATCTCCTCTGCAAAGTACAAATTGGAAACCAGCCTGATGCGGTCCGGTTCCGACTTTCGCCGCGTAGAGAGTCATCTTGTGCGGCAGTTCAAGAAATATGCCTACCCCCACGTCGAGGAAAAAGGCAATGAGTGGTTCTGGCTATCGGTCGGACAGCACTATGGCCTGCCAACCCGACTTCTGGACTGGTCTTACTCGCCGGATGTCGCACTGCACTTTGCGACTGCAAACACCGCGAAATTCAATGAAGATGGTGCCGTCTGGATGGTCAACTACAAGAAGGCGCACCAACACCTGCCGGACGCACTGCTTGGGGTTGTGAAAGAAGAGGAAACCTGGATTCTCACGACTGAAATTCTGGGAAAAATGTTTGAGACGCTCAGGAATCTGGATGCAAAGGGGCACGAGCGTGGCGACTTCGCAGTTTTCTACGAACCCCCCGCCATTGATCCCCGGATTTACAACCAGTTCGCATACTTTTCCATTACATCCAGGCCGGACCTTTGCCTGGACGATTGGCTCGCAAAGCATCCGGACTTGTGGCACAAAGTGATCATCAAGAAGGAGCTGAAATGGGAATTGAGGGACAAGCTTGATCAGCGCAATATCAGCGAGCGAATACTGTTTCCCGGTTTGGGCGGACTCGCGAACTGGTTGTCGCGCTACTACTCGTCAAAGTAGTTGGGAAAACGGGTACGCAGTTTGGCTATCCATGCAATCACGCTGGCACCACAGCAAATGCGCCACACAAGAGATGGATCTGGCATGTTGATTTCCGATACGCCAACCAACCCCTGGTCAGGCACAGCGGGTGGACGGCGTAGCGAAGTAAAGGGGGAGAAACGGGCGTAGCCCGTTTCGGAGGACATGAGCGGAGCCGTCCGCCCGCTGTGCCTGGCCCGCGAGCAGTTGGCGTCAGTTGCCTGACCGGCCTGCGTCGACTCCAGGGCAGCGATCAGCGCCCTGCAGTTGAAGGATGCACCTGCGACAACACCCGCAGCAGCGTGCGGTTCACATCCCCCACTTCAAACCCGTGCGACTCGCACACCTCGCGCAGCACGCCCATATTGGCCAGTTCCAGCGCGCTGGCCAGTTCCAGGAACGGGGCGTAGGGGCCGGTCTGGGCCAGGATGGCTTCGCTGACACGCTCGGACAGTGGAATGCGCTGCAATGCATCGGCCACCGGCTCGCCCAGCATCTGGTCGATCTGCGACAGGATGCCGCACAAAAAAACTTCGCGACGCAGGGTTTCTTCTTCGCCGGCGTCCATCAGCGCTTCCATCAGGCGCGCGCGCAGCACGATGGTGGCGCGCACCGGATCCAGATCGACCTCGGTGCTGGCCGAGGGCAGCTGGCCCAGCAGCCATTGCTTGAAGGTCGACAGGCCCAGCACCATCAGGCCGTTGCGCAATGATTCAATGGCCACGCGCAGGCCCAGCGCGGCCGAGTTGGCCTGCTGCAGATAGCGATAGGCCAGGATGGGTTCGTCGCCCAGCGTGCGCTCGATCAGTTCCAGCGCCGCGTCGGCGTCGGTCTGGGCCACCAGGGTGCGGATGCTGCGCTGGGCCGGCGCGATCTCGCGCCCGCCAAAGGCCTGCAATACGTCGTCGGTCGGCCAGCCTGCCACGCCCCAGGCGCCGCTGTCGTCCAGGCACAGGTCGACCAGCGCGCGGCCGGGTACTGATTCGTAGATCTGGTCGCGCTGGATCGGGCTGTTGGTCGCTGCAGCGCCGCTGCCACCCGCCTGGCCCTGACGCATCGACGCATGCAGTCCGCGCAGCGCCTCGCCGGGGCTGAGCGTCAGAATCCGCCGCGCGAACAGATCGTCCATGCCACTGGCAGGCTGGTTGCCTTCCTGGCCGCGCCACAACACCTGCGCGCCGCGCCGCTGCGCCTGGCGCAATTCGTCGACCAGGATCGGATTGGCCAGCCACTCGTCCTGCACCACCAGCCAGGGCGTATCGGCGCGGGCGCAATGCAGCATCGCGCCGGCCAGGCGTGCCGACTGCGCGCAAATGATCAGGCGCGGCCCCTGCTCGGTCCAGGTCTGCTCCAAGATGCGCAGAAAATGCGCGGCGTCCACCGGCTCGGCCGGGTCGTCGTCGACAAACAGCTGCACCGCCACCGGCTGGCGTTTGCGGCCCCAGACCATCTGGTAGCCCAGCGTGACATGCCCCAGGGTGGACGGTGACATTTCAGTTGATGTAATTGAACAGTGACAGACGCTGCACCTGGGCGTAGGACTGCAGCGCCGCCTGGTAGCCGGTCTGGAATTTATTGAAGTCCGAGATGCCTTTTACCATGTCCAGATCGAGCGCACGCGAGCGGTCTTCGTGCAGCGACAGGGTCTTGGCGGCCTGGGTATTGGTGATGCTGTCGGCCCGATTCAGCCAGTCGCCGGCCTGGCCGCGTGCGGCCTGCAGGCGCTCCAGAGCGGCGTCCATCTGCACCAGCGACAGCGTCACGCTTTGTGTTAGCTTGTTGCCACCGGGCTTGTTGTCGATGCCGGCAATTGCGTCGTCCAGCACCTGGAAGATATTGATCTGCACGCTGGGCGCGGTCGCCACGCTGTCGCCGTTGGCCGGCGCGCCATGCACCATCACCGACTGGCCGTCGAACTGGATCGAGTTGCCGTCGGTATAGGGCTGGCCGCTGACCAGCGTGGCCGCGGTCGTGGTGTTGACCACGTCATAGGTGGTGACGCCGCCCACGACGCTGAAGTTGATGCTGTAGCTGTCGCCGGTCAGCGCGGCCGGTGTGGTTACCGTGCCGGCGTCGGTCCAGGCCGCGCCAGTATTGCCGGGCGCCAACCCGACCTCGAACGTGCCGTTGCCACTGGGAACCCGCATGAAGATCGCCTGCCCGTTCATCGCGCCGGGCAATGCCGTGGTGGTGGCGCCGCGCTGGCCGGCAATGCCCTGAAACTGCACGCCGGCCGGCACGTCGGCAAACGGCGCGCCGGTGCTGCCCAGGCCGCCGAACAGCGGAATGCCGTTGCTGTCAGTGCGGTTGGCCATGGTGATCAGCTGGTCGCGCAAGGTGGCCATGTGCTTGGCAATCGTGCTGCGCTCGGCCGGCGTGTAGGCCGCGTTGGCGGCCGAGATCACGAAATCACGCGCGCTTTGCAGCAGGGCGCTGGCCTCGCCCAGCGTGGACTCGCTGGTGGCAATAGCCGTTCTTTGCACTTCCAGCGCGCGCTGGTCGGTGTCGATGCGGCTGAGCCGCACATGGGCGCGCTCGGCCTGGGCCGCAGCCACCGGGTCGTCGCTGGCCCGGTTGACGCGCTGGCCCGTGCTGAGTTTTTCCTGCTGCGCGACCTGCTCCGACTGGCGCCGCAGCAGGTGGTCGACGGAGGTGTCGTAATTGTTGGAGGTTCCGATGCGCATCGCGGTCGTCTTTGGTGGGTGCCGGGGCTTGGTGCTCAGCGCATGCTCTGCAGCACGGTGTCGAACAAGGTCTGCGCCACCTGCAGCATCTTGGCCGAGGCCTGGTAGGCCTGCTGAAACTGCAATAGCCGGGCCGCTTCTTCATCCAGGTTGACGCCGGCCAGCGCCGCCTGGTCGGACGCCGCGCTGGCGGCAATCGCGGTCGAGACGGCGGCGGTGAAGCCCGCGCCCTGCACCCGCACGCCCACCTGGGCCATCAGGCTGGCAAAGCCGTCGGTGGTGGCGGCGCCGTCGAACATGGCGACATCGCGCAGCGCCATCATGGCTTCGGCATTGCCGGCATTGATGCCGGTATAGGTGTTGGCCTGCACGGTGTAGGTGTCGCCGGCCTGTGGATTGCCCTTGAGCACCAGGTTCCAGCCGTTGTAGCTGATGGCCTGGCCCGGCACATAGGCCACGCCGGCCGGGTTGCCGGTACCGGTGCCCGCCACGTCAAAACTGCCGGCACCGGTAAAGGTCAGCGTCACGGTCTGGGCCAGGTTGAGGTCGGCGCTCTGCGGACTCAGGCCTTGCAGCACCAGGCTGCCCTGATTGCCTGCGCCGGCGCTGGCCGCCACCGGGCTGGCCATGGCAAGCGCCGAAGGCGATGCGAATGCGGTTTCGATCGAGCCGGCGGCGCGCCGATAGGGCGTGACCAGAAAC
>JBBKVW010000038.1:0-3336 GCA_037968655.1 Burkholderiaceae bacterium | reverse complement strand
CGCCGACTCCGGCGAACCAGGGTTGGCGCACGCTGCCACCATCGCCAGCAAGGCGATGGCCACGCCAGCGCGCAGTTGCATGCTGGTGCCGATTGGTTGGATTCGAGCCATCAAAGCCTCCGGGAATTGGTTGCGCGGGGTGCTATCGGCGCGGGTAGACGGGGTCTTGCGCCGGCGTCGAACAACCCAGGTAGGTATTCATGCGGATGCGCAGGGCGGCGTTGCCGGGCGCGCTGCTGTCGAGCAGGCGATCGAGCGACGCCAAGGCATTGGGCATCGAGCCGTTGACTGCCAGTTCGGACGTGCCGCCGCAGACATGCTGGAACACGAGGTTGGTGGGGTCTGTCGAGCCGGAAAACAGGTTCGGCTTGGAGTCCCAGTCGAAGCGGTCGTTGGCCGATCCGAGCGCGGCGTGGCAGGTGCGGCACGACGTGCCGATCACCTCGCGGTAGAACTGCGCCTTGTCGGCAGGCGCTTGCCACACTGCTGGCACATAGGCCTTGTCGAGTTGGGTGCCGCCGCCGGCATACCACCCGTCGATCAGGCTGGAAGTCGCCGTGCCGCTTCCCGGGCCACCTTCTGTGTGCTGCACCAGCCTGTTCAAGGCGTGCAGCGCGCTACTTTGACTGGCTTCCGTCAGCCCTGCGCCGCTGGAGAAGAGGTAGTTGCCCGTATCGAAACCGAGAAAGCGCGAACCCAGGAAGGGCGAGGGATTGCCCGTCTCGGGGAACCTGCCCCCGACCTGCGAACCGCCGTGGCAGGCAATGCAGGCACCGGGCATGAATTTCTCGCCACGCCCATCGAGATTGACAGACGGGATCAGCGCGCCGTTCGGGCCGAAGGTCAGAAACTTGGTGAACGGCGCGCCGCCGTTCACACCTGGCGCGACGGACCATTCCATCGCCACGCAGGCGACCCGGCGCTCGTTGTCCAGGCCAAAGTTCACGACGGCATCGACTTCGGCCTGCGTGCGCCCTTCGGGGCCCGGGTTGTTGCAGACGTAGAAAGCCACTTGCGTATCTGACACCTTGGTGGCGAACATTCGCCGCACAAGGTTCAGGTCGCGCTGGTTGATGAAGGTCGCGGCGACTACGGCGTTGCCCCCGGTGCCGTAGGGTGGAAAGCTGTGGTGCCGCTTCCAGTCGTCGAACGAGATCGGATTTTGCATCCGGCCTTGTGAATCGCAGCCCGACACCGCGCCGATTGCGCGGTAGTACATGCAGGCGCTGAGGGCGGTATCGATGCCCTTGTAGGTCAGAAAGCGATCGAAGCCGGGCCGTGAGTTGGAGAAGGCGCCGGCCTCGGCGAGTACCTCGCGTCCGCGCACATTGCCATCCTGGCCATTGGCGATCATCCGTGTGATTGCGGGCCGCCGGTTTCCTGTGTTGTGGCTGACTTCGAGCGGCGATGCGCTCAGAAAGCCGCCCGCGCCGGGCAGTACGTCTGCGTAATGCACATCTACGCCGCACTGGATGCGCAGCTTCAACGGCGTGTTGTTGGCCACCGCCGCATCCAGGAAATAGTCGCCGAACTGGTTCACGCGTCGCGCCGGCGTCACTGCCTGCCCGTTGACATGCTGTAGTTGCACCGTAGCGCTGGACAGGACGCCGAAGTAGCCGTTGCGCGTTCCACATGCGCCGCCGTCGGCCAGTCCGACGTGACCGTACAGACGCAGGTTGCTGCCCGCCCCTATGGCCGGAGCGCGCGTGGCGACGCTGCTGGATGTGAAGGCGCTGAAGGTCAGGTCGCCGCCGCAGGCCCCCATTGGCCCGCCAGGCGTTGTGGCGCAATTGACGGTGTAGGTGCCGTCTGCCAGTATGGGCAGGTTCAATTCGCCCGCTGCATCGGTGGTGGCGCTAAAGACAACGCTGCCCGTGCTTTTGAGCGCAACGGAAACCGGCGTGTCGGAAAGGTAGACGGTGCGTTCGCCGGCACCTGCGCCGGCATTCGCAAACGCAAGCGCCGTGGGCGCGATGAAGCGCAGGCGGCGCACCACGCCGGCATCGGCAACCGCCGACGCCAGCGGCGGCGCATAGGCCACGGAGGTGCGCGCGGGTACATCGATCGTGAGCGTATCCGTGCTGACCGCATATTGCCGCTCCGCATAGCCGCCACGGCCATCCGAGACGAGGACATAGGCAAAGTGCAAGCCAGGCCCAGGCGGTAGCGTCCACAGCGTGGTGGCCGCATTGCGGTTGTCGACCGTACCGCTGGTGACGCGCCATTCGAAGCTCAGTGTGTCGCTGTCGGCATCGCTCGTGGCCACGCTGAGCGTCGTCTGTTGCGGCCCGCTGTCGCGTTCGTTGCCACCGCCGCCACAACTGGCCGCCAGCGTCAACATGCAGGCGCACAGCATGCGTTCCAGGTTCCGCCGGTTCACTATCAGCTTCATGGTCATGGTCGAACAACCTCCGTGCACACCGAGCCGGGCAAGGGCGCTGCGCGGTGCAGCCACCGCTGCGTGATCGGAGCGCGAGGCCCGGTCCAGCCATGCGATCGTCGTTCGATCGCAATGCGTCTGTCAATCGTCGGAGCAGGGGATCAGTTGCCGCAACGCAGCGTTTTCATCTTGGCGATGAGGTCGGCGCCGGTGTCGCCGAGCGATGCCCGGTTGAGCAATTCGAGGCATTGCGCCGACATTGCATCGTCGCGCCTGGGTGGCGATTTCTCTTCTGTGGGAGAGGCATTTTCGCGCCGCCTGGAAGCAGTTTTTTCGGGCGCGGGCGTGGGCGCTTTGGGGTTGGCAGAGGGCATCGGCGCGGACCGCTGCGCGGGCACTGTGACCTTGGTCATGTCTGTGACTTCGGTCATCACGTAGGCGGGGTCGCAAGGCCGGGTGCGCGGCGCGCAATGCGGCGCGCCCCATATATTGGCGGCAGCATTTTGTTCGACGCCGTTTGCCATGCTGCGCACCCAACCGGGATCACGCATGGACCAGCCACCCGCGGCCAGATTGCGGCTCTCGCGTGCCCACAGCAAATAGTAGGTTTGCACACCGGCAGCGCCTGGCGTTGGCACATCGACCTTGCCGCTTGCGCCCAGCTTTGCGGTGATCCCGCCCCGCCGTGGGTACACCATCACCAGTTCATTGGCGTCGGTGCGCGAGCCCAGCAGGTAGGCGTAGCCGCCTTCGCTGGCCTCGTACTGCAAGCGCGTCGCACCGTTGCGCTCCTGCACGAGGGTGGCCTTGAGTTCGATGCGCGCGTCGCGCCCTGCGTCGATCTGGCTCAGCACGGTTTGCGCGCTGGGTGGTGCAGGCGGTGGCGCCGCGGGTGGCGTTGGCGACGGGGCCACCGGCTGTGGCGTCGGTGCAGGTGCCACCGGCTGTGGCGTAGG
>JBBKVW010000037.1:0-2647 GCA_037968655.1 Burkholderiaceae bacterium | reverse complement strand
TCGGGGTACGGCATGACTGATACGACAGATGCCACACTGCGCGAGCGCTACGACCAGGACGGTTTTGTATCGGCGCTTCCCATCGTCGACGCCCAGGAGGCGCTGCAGCATCGCCGCGCAATGGAAGACGCCGAGGCCCGGATCGGCCCGCTGCACTACCGCGCAAAAATTCACACCATCCTGACGTCTCCGCTTCAACTGGCCACACTGCAGGCGGTGCTCGACGTAGTCGAGCAGCTGATCGGCCCTGACATCCTTCTGTACAACGTGACCTACATCGTCAAGGAGCCCGTCGCCGCCTCGCATGTCAGCTGGCACCAGGACCTGACCTATTGGGGCCTGAGCCACGATGACCAGGTGTCGATGTGGCTGGCGCTGTCGCCCGCTACCGAGGAGAGCGGCTGCATGCGCATGGTTCCGGGCAGCCACCGCCGGGGACGGGCCGAGCATGTCGCCACGCGCGACCCCGCCAATGTGCTGTTGCAGGGCCAGACGGTGCAAGGCGTCGACGAGGCGCTGGCGCTGAACTGCCCGCTCGAACCCTGCCAGGCATCGTTCCACCATGGCTGGACGCTGCATGCCTCCGGCCCCAACCGCAGCCAGGATCGGCGCATCGGACTGAACGTGCAATACCTGGCGGCCCATGTGCGCCAGACCAAGCAGACGGATGACACTGCCTTGCTGGTGCGCGGCGACGATCGCTTTCGTCATTTCGGCACGGATACCGTCGCGCAGTCTGATCTGGACCCGGCAGCGCTTGCGCGCCAGGCGGCACTCGACGCGCACTACCGCACGATTGCCGGCAAAACCTGAACCGCTATCGAAGCTGCGCTTTGGGCGGTGTCGGCAACAGCCGGCTCGGCCAAACTACCGGAGCAGGTTGCTGACCAGTCTTGCCCTGACAGCGCGCCGTTCAATCCGCGCTGAAATACTCCGGATGCCGCTCGCAGATCGCGTCGACAAAGCCCAGTGGTGAACGGATATGCGTCAGCATGGCGTCGCGCGCCCTGGCTGCATCACCCGCCACGATAGCGCGCACGAATTTTCGGTGCTGCGCGATCGCAATCCGGTTGCCACCCAGCTCCGGAATGGCGATATGCCGGATGCGATTCATACCGGTACGCGCCAGCAGCAGGGGGCCCCAGGCGTGGCGGTGACCCGCCAGCACCAGGATGGCGTGGTGCATGGCCTCATCGGCTGTCAGATGGCCGACAAAATCCTGCACGTCCGACGCGGCCACCTGGCGGTCAAGCCATTGATTCAGTTTGCGGCGCTCGGCCAGTGGCGCAGCCGCGGCCAGTTCTGCCGCGCGGCATTCGATGACCTCGCGCACGAAGACGGCGTCGCGAATCCGGGCCCGGCTCAGCAAGCTGACTGAGCTGCCGCGCTGCGGCACCACATCCAGTAGTCCTTCACTGGCCAGGCGGCGAAACGCATCGCGCACCGGCGCCTTGCTAACGCCCAGTTCTTCCGATACCGCCAGCTCGGACAGCGCAGTACCGGGCGCAAAAGTGCAATCGAGGATGGCGGTGCGAAGGCTTTCATAGGCCTCCTGCCCGATCCGGCCACGCGCGGGCGCCCGCTCCACCGCCTTGGGCGCGGCATGGATGCCGGGAATGTTCAATCGTGCACGGGCCATGGGCTGAGTCTATCGTTGGCTTGCCATTGGTGGCGATTTATTCTAGAATTCTAGAATTCCAAAATCAAGTCCTACAGAAATCCGCCGCCCCGGACCGACAAGGCCGGCACGATGCCACGCCTATGCATCTTGCACCGTCAGCGTCGACCATATTTCCTCACCAACCTGGAGCCAAGCATGTCCTCATCCTCCTTGCGCGCGATTCGACGCACTGTCCTGAAAGCCATTCCCGCCTTGTTGCTGAGCAGCGCGGCCGTCGCGCAAGCGCCATGGCCGACCAAGCCGGTGACCATCGTCGTGCCATTCGCGCCCGGCGGCGGAACCGACATCGGCACGCGCATCCTGGCCCAGCGTCTGTCGCTGCTCTGGGGGCAACCGGTACTGATCGACAACAAGGGTGGCGCTGGCGGCAACGTCGGACTGGAGATCGTCGCCCGTGCCAAGCCCGATGGCTACACCTTGATGACCGGCAATGTCGGAACCCAGTCGATTAACCCAACGCTTTACAAGAAGCTCAACTACAACCCGGACACCGCATTCCATCCGATCGCGCAGTTCGCCGAGTTGCCATTCGTTCTGGCCGCCACGCCAAGTCTGCCGGCCAACAACATTAATGAACTGGTGGCGCAGGCCAAGGCTAATCCCGACAAGTACACCTACGCCAGCTCCGGCAACGGCGGCTCGCCGCATCTGTCGGCAGAAACCTTCAAGATCGCCACCGGCACCCAGATCCTGCATGTGCCGTACAAGGGCGGCGGCGCGGCCATGACCGACCTGATGGCGGGCAATGTGCACATGATTTTCACGTCGGTGCTCGAGACCTCGGGATTCATCAAGTCGGGCAAGCTCAAGGCATTGGCGATTTCGAGCAAGTCGCGCGTGTCGGCACTGCCGGACGTACCCACGCTGGAGGAAGCGGGCGTGAAGGGAGCCGAGTCCGGTTCCTGGCTCGGCCTGCTGGCGCCCAGCGGAACGCCCAGGGAGATCGTGGACAAGATCGCACAGAGT
>JBBKVW010000036.1:0-4045 GCA_037968655.1 Burkholderiaceae bacterium | reverse complement strand
GTCGATGATCGAAGCCCGAAAAGTCGCTGATTGAAGCCAGTCCTGCACGGCGAAGCGCCGGTGCACCATTGAACCGGAGCTCCAAGTGCACCGCAAAACGGGGACTGCCAAAATCGCCTTCGATATTCAGCTTGCTGGGCCTGTCGGAATAGAGTGCTGCGGTTCGCCGTGGTTTGCGCTTTTTGCCTTCGGCCGTGCCGACCGCGTCTGCGGGCTTTGCACCGTTGAAATATGTGGTGCGCCCGATTCGGCGGATATCGCCGCGCAGGCCTCTGATCACCATGTGCTCGGAAATCCAGGCATCAAAGACTTGCGCTTTTTCGCCGTCCTCGAAAATGAAGTCCATCGCCACTTCAGCATAGATCGGGAGCACAGCCACCTGGTCACCCAGGCACGACGAGACGAGCAGGTCAAATGCTCGCCGCGACGGCTGGAACATTTCGAATTTGCCGGAGTATCGGGCGTTGTATTCCATAAACGCGGACTCAACGACGAAATCGCGGCAAGCACGACGGATCCGATCGATTGGTCCCGTCAAGGTCGATTGGTCCATCGCCATCCGCACACGGTCGAAGGCAAGAATCACGGCGACCGGACGTGCACCAAGATAGCCTGGCGGCAGGTACAAGGCTGGACGGTTGGTAGTGGTAGTCATGTTTGAAATTAGCGTGGGGCGCATAACTGCAGCACCGATCCCCGGTGCTGCGTGCCAACCGATGTCGAATAACTAAACGGCGGACTTTTTACGCGGCCTGCCCATGGTCGAAGTCCGGGCCTCGACGTCAACTGCCGCCTTCCTGGGTCTACCGGGTTTGCGACGCGGGGGTCGCACAGCTTCGGCAACGGGGCCATTCATCTGCAAGGCTGCAACGCAGTCGCGAAGCAGTTGAGAGACGGTCCCTGCATCCTCCCCGGTTCGGGCGGCGATTTGCTCGATCGTCGCGCCTGCCGCCCGCATGCGAAACGCGGTCGAGCGGGCTGTGCCAGCACCGAAAAGCTCATCGCAGGTCCATCGATACGCGCCAGGCGCCGATGCGATACTGACGAATTTTGGCGGCAGTTGCCCCTCCGTGGCGAAACGACCGGCGGTCAACCGCACGAGCAGCGCCACATCGGAGTCACTACTGTAGATGGGACGGACGGCAAAGCATGCGTCAGCGATGGCAGCAGGTGGTGCCCAAGCCTGTGGCGACTCCCTCACCCAGATCAAAACCACGGCAATGCCTGACCGGCCCAACATTGCCAATCGGCCGAGCACGTACTTGCGCTGATCGTCGGTCCGGTAAAGAGCAGCAACAACCGTCAAAACCAAGACATCTGGCGCAGGCTTGCCCTTGGGATTCAGCCGGGCCTTCATGAGTGCCCATGTTGAGCGTTCGGCCAACGAAAGTTCTGAGCTAGCCTTGTGCCCGATCTGCCGGAGGATCAGACGCGGAGCGCCCGTTGCTGCAAAGGCTCGGCTGACCAGGTCTTCGAGTTCGCCCGCGCCAGCCCGGTACAGCAAGGCCACTGCCACAACGAGATTCCGCTCGGCCTTGTATGGCCCGAGCTTAGCACCACGCATCAACAACGACGTGACGAACCCGATCATCACATTGACCAGCGAAGCCGGCACGTCCCAGATGCTGACACCCCCTCGTTGCAGCAGCCCCTTGATGATCAACGGCGATTTCGTAGCTGCCTCCTGATGCCGGTCGAACCCGCCCATCGAGATATTGGCAGGACCCGTCTGGGTACGCGCAACTGCCGTTTCAGGTTCCGGCTCGATGATGAACCGGGGCTCCTTGGGTTGCGCGGGCCCCTTAGCGGCCACAACAGGGCGGGCCACTTCTGCGACCGTACCCTGGGTTTGTCCTGGCTGCTCGGCGAGTTTCTCAATCGCTCCTGCAGGCGGGTTGGCGACAACGGCAGGTGGGGTGGCACGGGTAGGCTGCACGCTGTCGATGCTGTCCGGCGGCTGTGGCACTGCACTCGACTGCGCCACTGCCTCATGCGGGTGCTGGGCAGCCTCAGCGACGACCAAGGACTGAATGACCGCTGCAACAGGTGCTGCGGCCATCGCCGTAATGTCCGTGTGACTTTCGGTAGTCGTGCTAGGAGCCATAGGTGAGGCCTGGACCGATTCACTGACAACCACATGAAGGCCGCAGCAAGCACAAAGACCCACATGGGATGGGTCGCTTGAAGCAGACTCGACGAGGCTGGTGACCATCGCGTTCGCCACTTCCGGTTTCGCCCCCACCATAGCCGCGGTTGTCATGGTTGCCTCGGCAGGACGGGCTGTGATCGCCAGCACCGCCATTCTTTGATAGTGGACGCCATTCCATCTTTTAGACATTGCTCGCCTCCTTGGGCGTGTGCCCCAGCTCACCCACCATGCGGATGCGGGCCTGCAGGGCGTTGACGCGAACCCGAATGCTGCGAAACACCTTCCCTGAGTAGTGGAGTTCCATCTCCTTGACGGGATCGGCAGCGAACAGTAGGTCAAATAGCGCGTCCAGCGACTGGATGTCGTGCTCAATGCCCCAAACAATGGTTGCGAACTCATGATGCAGGCTGTTCGCCTCATCAACTGTGAGAGTTCCGGCCATTGACTTCGCTGGTTTCTTGGTCGGGCCGGAGACTGGTTTGCGTAGCCCCGGGTCGCGACTATCAGTCGCTAGCTCTCCTGCTGTGGAGCCCACTGCGGGCTCAGCGGCGTTTATAGAGTTGGTCATAATTTATGCTTGAAAAAAAGTTGCTGAGAAATTGACAAAAAGCGACCCCCGACACCCGCATGCGAGTGTTTTTTCAACGAGATTTAGAGGGCCGGTCTGAGAACGCAGCAGTTCGCTACGTCAGAACCTGGTTCGCGTTGGAATTAATTGGCAGAGTGGCCCTCCCCTTGGCTGTAGGCTCGCGCGTCGAGCACTTTCACCCGCTCCACGCGCGCGTCGTCTATTGCATTTTTTTGAGACCACGTTTCGGCGTTAGATGACCCATGCTTCGCACGGCACCAACGTACACCTGGAGGCGATCCACGCGACGGCGTATTCTGCGAAATGCGTTGGCCGATGCGTGGAGATGCGATTGCTGACCGCGGTCGGGCCGGAAAAGCAGCGCCAGCAACTGGGCCATCCATTCCACCTCGCAAGAAATTGTCCAAGCGAGATAGTCGCACTCGTCAAAAAGCTGCTGATGGTCCTTGTTTGCCAGGGTTTGCGCCGGGCTAGTCATGACTGGCCTCGACATTCATTTTTGCAAGAATCTCGAAAAACCTGTCTTCGTCGATCAAAACACGACGCCCGATGTGCACGATTGCATCAGCAAGCCCGTTCGCGGGAGTCAGCGACTTCGCGCCATGGCGCGGTTTTGAGCAGTGAATGAGCCAACGCACACTTGACTCACTAAGACCATCATGGCGCTTGCTCAGATTGGCAACCGAGGTCAGGCGGCGTGGCGCGGTAGGTTGACCTCCATTACTAGGCATTGACATTTGTTCGACTCCTTGTTGACAGCGCGTGGCAACATCGCTCGGCGCTGGAGTCGAATTCTTCCGGGAAGCGCAAGACTTGTCGTCCTGAGCTACGGGGCGCTACTTAGCTCAGGAGGTTTCCACCCGAGATCGCCTGGCTGGTGTCAGCGGAAGTCGCAGTTGGAAGTGGGCAATGAAGACACGACTAGGCGTTGTTGTGTTCGTCAATGATCTTGCTCTTGCGCCTGGTCTTGACACGTTTTCTGAACTCTAGGGCTACGCCATGAAGAATCAGACCTTGATATCCATAACACTGAAGTGCCTCGGCGCGGCGTAGCAACGAATCTGCTGTTTTCGCTTCTGGATCGTCCGCCTTCAAATCTTTGTTGCCCATGAAAAGCCTGAACGCTTCCATGTCGCTATCCAACGGTGCCCGACAATCGAGGAGCCGAAGCATTTCCCGTTTTGCTGCTGGCTGGCTAAGGCGTCGACGACCAGTTTCAAACTGACACCAATCTTCGGGCATTCGAGAACGCAACTCATCGAGGGCCTTCAGCAGCTGGATTTCAGCCTGATCAAGCTGCACTGAAA
>JBBKVW010000035.1:0-2888 GCA_037968655.1 Burkholderiaceae bacterium | reverse complement strand
GTGCCGTATTCAACACGCTGCCAGGACTTGGCTCCGGTGGCAACCAAGGTTTCCCCATGCGCCCCTCGACCCGATCGCTCCTCGCCTTGCTACCAGCCGCCACTGGACTGCGCCGTCTGGCCCATGGCTTGGGACTGCTGGCACTGCTGGGAGCCGTGTCTGCCTGCAGTCCGTCGCAGCAGGCACAGCCACAGGCCGCAGCACCGTCTGCTGTACCTGCCGTGCAGGCGACTGGCCCGACGGAGAAAGCGGTATTTGCCGGCGGATGCTTCTGGTGCGTCGAGGCCGATTTCGACAAGGTTCCAGGCGTGCTGTCGACCACGTCGGGTTACACCGGCGGAAAGACCGCCAATCCGAATTACCAGGAGGTGTCGTCGAACATGACCGGCCATGCCGAGGCGGTGGAGATCGTGTTCGATCCGGCCAAGGTCGGCTACGCGCAACTGGTCGAGCATTTCTGGCGCACCATCGACCCGACAACGAAAGACCGTCAGTTCTGCGATGTCGGTTCGCCGTATCGCACCGCGATCTATGCGCAGGACGCGGAACAACTGCGTATTGCGCAGGCGTCCCGGGCGGCGCTGGAAAAATCAAAGCCGTTCCAGGCGCCCGTCGTCACCGAGGTGATGCAGGCCGACACCTTCTACCGCGCCGAGGAATACCACCAGGACTACTACCTCAAGAACCCGGTGCGATACAACTTCTACCGCACCGGTTGTGGCCGCGACGCGCGCCTCAAGCAGTTGTGGGGGGAGCCCTCGTCGCATTGAGCAACAGCGCGATCTGCTCGTCCTTTTCGCGCCACAACTGCTGCACCCAGGCCTGGAACTGCATACGTACTTCGGCGTCGCCGCTGTAGTCGACGTTGATCAGATGGGCCGGGATCGGCAGCAGCCGCGCCCGCACGATTACGCGGCGCACGCGTCCCTGCAGGAAATGCCAGAACGTGGGCGTGCCATCGGGGTAGACGATGGTGACATCCAGGATGGCCTGGAACTTGTCGCCCATGGCGTTGAGCGCCAACGCCATGCCGCCGGCCTTGGGCTTGAGCAGATGGGTGTAGGGTGACTGCTGGCGTGCATGCTTGGCCTTCGTGAAGCGGGTGCCTTCAAGAAAATTCATCACACTGGTCGGCACCAGCGCGAACTTGGCACAGGCGCGGCGCGTGGTTTCCTGGTCTTTGCCGCGCATCTCGGGGTGTTTCTTCAGAAACTCCTCGCTGTGCCGGCGCATGAACGGGAAATCCAGCGCCCACCAGGCCAGGCCCATTACCGGCACCCAGATCAGTTGCTGCTTGAGGAAGAACTTGAGCAACGGGATCTTGCGGTTCAGCAGGTGCTGCAGCACCAGGATGTCGACCCAGGACTGGTGATTGCAGTTGACCATGTACCAGCTGACCGGATCGAGCCCTTCGATGCCGGCGACGTCCCATTCGGTGCGTTGCGTCAGCGCCATCCAGCCACTGTTGCAGGATATCCAGGCCTCGGCAATCCACAGCAGCACTGGCGCCAGCGCCTTTTGCACGGCCGCAAACGGCAACAGCAGCTTGAGCAGGGAAAAGAGCAGCAGGATGGGCACCCAGAACAGGGCGTTGAGCACCATAAGCAACGTGGCAATGGCGCTGACGAGTGGCGCTGGCAGGTGATTGAGCATCAGCTGTCCTTCTTGTGTTTTTGTTCCATCTCGCGCACCAGCGCGCGCGCCGCGTCGCCCTCGGGAATCGGCTTGCCGCTGTCGCGCCACTGCACCGCGGCCTTGAAGCCGTTTTCCTGCGCATAGCGCCGAAACCACATTCCCTCCGGGTTGTGGCGGGTGATGCCGTCGAACACGGTTGCCATCTGCTGGCTCTGCTCCAGGCCCATCGCCAGCATGACCTGGTTGACGACCATCTTGTGCATGGCCAGGTGCGAGCAGGGCACGCCGGCGATGCGCTCCGCCAGCGCCATCGTCGCGGCATCGAGCTGGTCCACCGGCACGCTGTCATTGGCCAGGCCCCAGGCCATGGCGGTGCGCCCGTCGATGGTGTCGCCGGTGAACATCAGCTGTTTGGCCCGGGCCGGGCCCAGGCGATAGGTCCACATCGCGGTGGTGGGGCAGCCCCAGACGCGGGTCGGCATGTATCCGATGCGTGCGTCATCGGCCATCACCAGCAGGTCGCAGCACAGCGCAATGTCGCTACCGCCGGCAACCGCATGGCCGTGCACCTTGGCAATCGTGGGTTTGGCGCTGCGCCACAGGCTCATGAAGTCCTCGGTGTTGCGCTTCATGTAGGCGTAATCGGCCATCGGGTCCCACGGAAACTGCTCCTGCTGGCAGGGGTGGTCGATCCGGCCCTGGCCGAACATCGACAGGTCATAGCCGCCGCAAAAACCCTTGCCGGCGCCTTCGACGACGATCACGTGGATGCCGGCCTCGGCGTTGGCCCATTCCACCGCGGCCCGGATCTCGCGCGGCGTATCGTCGTTGATGGCGTTGAGCTTCGCGGGGCGGTTGAGCAGCAGTCGGGCAATGCGCGGGCTGCTGCTGTCGGCGTCGATGCGCAGGGTGTTGAAACTGGGCATGGCAGTGGGATTGGCGTTGAAATGGCGCGACGCATGAGGGCAACGCGACCGGGTCGGAACACTGTAGCAGCAGCGCAGTGTGTTGATCGCGCTGACTGCGCTTGCAGATGCTGGCGCAATTGCATGTCCATGGGCACGTCGCCGCGTTGGGCCTGCGCGCCCGCGCAGTGCCCGGCAGGCCGGACGATGCGCCGGCGCCAGCAGTGGCCAGTCAGGGGCCGCTCGCCAACTCGTCCAGTGGGTAAACCGGCCGACGCACCCGCTTGTGGCCAAAGGCCTTTAGATCGAAGGATGTGAGCCCGTCGCCGCTGTCGATAACGATGATCT
>JBBKVW010000034.1:0-2989 GCA_037968655.1 Burkholderiaceae bacterium | reverse complement strand
GCGAGAGCACCTGCCCACGGTGATGGCCAAGCGCGGCAAGTCGGCCGAGGCGATCCAGACGGCGCTGGAGAAGTTGGAGACCCTGGCTCACGTGATCGTGCCCGTACCTGCCGAGTCGTGCTTGCCGTTCAAAGACCGGGCGCGGGCGCGCATCGGACCGCGCGATCCAGACGACTGTTGAAGCGGCCGAGCAAGTCACCGAGCAAGTCACCGGGCAAGTCACCACGGAAGTCGCGACCCTCTTGGCTGCCGGGCTGCCGTGCGATCTTCACCGGCTCAAGGTCAGCGGCACTGCTGACCTTTCGTCGATTCTTTGCAAACGACGAAGATTAGGAACATACTGCGGCCAGGAACGATCGGCCCTGCTGCCACTGTCATGCGCCCCGCAAGCACCCACATTCAACGAGTACTGCAGCTCGTTCGCAAAGAAGGCCGGCTCCGCACCAGTGATCTGGCGGCGGCGGGTGTGCCGCGCATGGTCCTTACGCGCATGACAGCAAGCGGTCAACTGGAGCGGGCGGCTCGAGGGCTGTACCGTCTACCGAAAGGCGAGTCCTCCGAGCATGAAGGCCTGGTGACGGTCGCCAGCAAGGTGCCGCAGGCCGTGATCTGCCTGCTGAGCGCACTGCAGTTCCACGAGCTGACGACCCAACTGCCCTGGCAGGTCTGGGTCGCGATGCCGCGCGGAAGCCACGTGCCGCGGCTCGACTACCCGCCCATCAAGATGGTGCAGTTCACCGGTGAGGCTTATGTGCATGGCATCGAAACCCATCTGCTCGACGGCGCCGGGGTGCGGGTGTACAGCGTTGCGAAGACCATCGCAGACTGCTTCAAGCATCGGAACAAGATCGGCATGGACGTGGCGCTGGAAGCGCTCAAGGACGCGCGGACACAAGGCAGGGTCGACTTCGACGAACTGTGGCGCTGCGCCAAGGTGTGCCGCGTGGCCAACGTGATGCGGCCCTACATGGAAGCGGTGGCATGAGTCGGGATCGCGCGGCGTCGGTGCGAGCACGCCTGCTCAATGTCGCCAAAGCCACCGCTGCGGATTTCAACCTGGTGCTGGTCCGCTATGCGCTGGAGCGGCTGTTGTTTCGCCTGTCCACCTCGGACCATGCCGATCGTTTCGTCCTGAAGGGCGCGCTGCTGTTCACGCTCTGGTACGACCTGCCGCACCGCGCCACGCGAGATGCTGACCTGCTGGGTTTCGGGCCGAGCGATACCGCCTCGATCGCCGAAGTCTTCAGGGACATCGCGTCGATCGCGGGCGAGGATGGCATCGTCTTCGATCCCACATCGGTGCGCGTCGTTGAGATTCGCAAGGAAGCCGGCTACGGCGGCGTGCGCGTCACGCTCAACGGCCAGCTCGCCGGTGCGCGCTGTGTGGCGCAGGTGGACGTCGGATTCGGCGATGCCGTCACGCCGGGGCCGACCAATTCGATCTACCCCGTGCTGCTGGACGATCTGCCGGCGCCCCATTTGCGCACCTACACGGTCTACACCGTCATTGCCGAGAAGTTGCACGCCGTCGTGGTGCTGGGCATGGTGAACAGTCGCCTGAAGGACTATCTCGACCTGGTGGTGATAGCCGAGCGCGAGACCCTCGATGGCTCAACGCTGGCCCTGGCCATTGCCGCGACCTTTCAGCGTCGGGGCACGCGCGTGCCGACTGCGTTGCCGATGGGTTTGAGCGACGAGTTCGCGCTCGACCCCAGCCGCATGGCGCTGTGGCAGTCCTTGCTGAAGAAGAACGACATCGCCCATCGGCCACTGGTGGATGTGGTGTCGGTGCTTCGTGCGGTCTTGTGGCCTGCACTCAGGCGGGCAGGGACTTTGCGGGTTTCGTCGTGATGAGCGAATACCAGTACTACGAGTTCGCAGCCATTGACCGACCGTGAGGCGTGCCGGCCCGCGTCGACCTACTGCTTCGCCGCGCGGAACGCAGCCTCGACAGCCCGCACCAGGGAAGGATGCAGCGTGCCGAGCCGAGGGTTCTGACCATGGGGCGCGGCGGGTGGCACGGAGAACCAGTCGGTTGTGTAGGGAAGATCGACGGCTTGTCTGAGGTCGAACTTCGTGTCGTAGCTCAGGCCAGCAGCCTGAAAAGCCACGGGATTGCGATCACGCAGGATCGAGAACTCACCCCTGTGGAGCGTCGTGGTGCGCTGACTGGTGCCGTAGGCAACGCGCACGGTGAACTCGGGCGCGTCGTCGTCGAAGACCCCAAGGATGAGCGCCGGGCGCGGTTTGGGACGTGGCGTGACGTTGTCGGGAAAGTGACACCAGACGATCTCGCCGGCGGTGGGCTCGGCCCACCACTGCGCGGTCACGTGGGCTCCACCTCGAACAGGCTGGAGCGCACCGAGCGCTTCTTGCCTTGCGGGGCCTGCTTCCTGATCTGTCGCAACTGGCTGGCCGTCAGTGGACCCTCATCGGCGTCGTACTGCGGCAGCAGCCTGACCGCCATGTCGTGCAGTGCGAGGTGAATGGCCTGGGTCTCAACAACGCCCAGGCGCTCTGCAATGCGTTTGGCGGTGTCACGCGTCACCCCGGTGGCACTGTCTGCTGGCCGATACCGAAACGCAATCTGATCGGCGGTGCTGCGAGCGGTCATCAGAGTCACCTCAAGAAATGGATATGTTCAAGATATCCAAGCAAGACAATGCTGTCAAGGACGCGTCTTCGCCGAGTTCAGTGCGCGCAGGTGGCGACCCCAGGGCAACCCTACTGACAAACAAGATTCGTTCGCAAAAGCCGTGGGGGACTTTTGGGGGACTCAGGTATCCAAAACAGTCCAAAACAGCGCAGAATCGGGTGGAACGGACGGCAACAACCCCTTTTGAATCAACAACTTAGCGGCGCATCAGGAACTACGAACCAAGGGGTCGTGGGTTCGAATCCTGCCAGCCGCACCAATCCAAGCAACGGGTCACACGAGCAATCGCGTGGCCCGTTGTCCTTTGGGGGCGATGACCGTGAACAAGGCCTT
>JBBKVW010000033.1:0-5382 GCA_037968655.1 Burkholderiaceae bacterium | reverse complement strand
GCTGCGCACCGGCTGGCTGGAGGCGCAAAAGGGCGTCAAGCGGCCGTCTTTCAATGAAGAGCCCGGCATCAACCTCGATGCCGCACGCTGGCTGGCCGAGCGCGACGTGGCCATGCTTGGCGCCGACAACTTCGCGATCGAGGTGCTGCCCTTCCCCGCCCCACGCGTGTTCCCGGTGCACAAGTTCCTGATCCGCGATGTCGGCATGCCGCTGCTCGAGGGCTTGATGCTTGATCCGCTGGTGGCCAGCGGACGGCACGAGTTCATGTTCATCGCCAGCGTGCTGCCCATCGTCGGCGCCACCGGCAGCCCGCTCGCGCCGGTGGCCGTGCTGTAGATCCTATGTCGCCGACACGACCGCTCGAAGGCATCCGCGTGCTGGAGATCGCCTCGATGATCTTCGGCCCGCTGGCCGGCCAGTACCTGGGCGACATGGGCGCCGAGGTGATCAAGCTCGAGCCGCCCGAAGGCGACCTGACGCGCGCCATCGGGCCACGCCGCTCGCCGCGCATGGGCGCCTTCTTCCTGACCAGCAACCGCAGCAAGCGCAGCATCGTGGTCGACCTCAAGCGCCCCGAGGGACGGGCCGTGCTGCAACGCCTGATCGGCCGCACCGACGTGCTGCTGCATTCGCTGCGCACGTCGGCGGCGGACCGGCTCGGCCTGAGCTACCCGGCGTTGGCGGCGCAGTTCCCGGCCCTGGTGTATTGCCACGTGACCGGCTACGGCGACCATGGCCCGTACGGCGGACGCCCGGCCTACGACGACATCATCCAGGCCGCCTCCGGCCTGGCCATGCTGCAAAAGGTGGTAGGTGGCCAGCCGCGCTTCATACCCACCATCATTGCCGACAAGATCAGCGGCGTGCATGCCGCCTACGCGATCGTGCTGGCGCTGCTGCACCGGCTGCGCGGCGGCCAGGGCCAGCAGGTCGACATTGCGATGTTCGAGACCATGGCCGCGTTCAACATGCTCGAGCACCAGTGGGGCCATGCATTCGAGCCGCCGATCGGCCCGATGGGTTATGCACCGGTGAGTTCGGCGGCGCGCCGACCCTACCGTACGCTGGACGGCTTTTTGGCATTGCTGCCGTACTCGAACACGCACTGGAAACGTTTCTTTGAACTCGCGGGCGAGCCGCAGATCATGCAGGACCCGCGCTTCGCGACGTTCTCCGCCCGGCAGGAGCACTTTCGCACCGTCTGGGACGAGATCGAACGCCAGGTCGCACGCAAGAGCAACGCCGAATGGATCCGGCTGCTGACACCCGAGGACATACCGTTCTCGCCGGTCAACGACATCGAGGACCTGCCGCGCGACCCGCACCTCAACAGCGTGCACTTCTGGAAACTGATGGAACACCCGACTGAAGGCATGCTGCGCCTGCCGGCCAACCCGATCGGCATGAGCGCCTCACCGCCGGACATCACCCGACTGCCGCCCAACCTGGGCGAGCACGGCGCCGAGATCCTGCGCGAATGCGAGTACGACGAACCCTCGATCCTCGAACTGCTGGCCCCGGGCGGGGTCTGCGCCGCCGAAGCATGAGGCCTGCAGCATGATTCCACGCACGCTCTTCAGCCCCGACCACGACGCCTTTCGCGACTCGGTACGCCGCTTCATCGGCGAACATGTCACCCCGCACCACGCACAGTGGGAAAAGGACGGGCAGGTACCTCGCTCGCTGTGGCACAAGGCGGGTGAACTCGGCCTGCTGTGCTGCAACGTGCCGGAAGAATACGGTGGCATGGGCGGCGACTATTTGCACAGCACCATCCTGATCGAGGAGATGGCGCGTGCCGGCGCGACCGGACCCACCTTCTATCTGCACTCGGACATCGTCGCGCCCTACCTGGTCGACTTCGGTTCCGCGGAGCAAAAGCGCCAGTGGCTTCCCAGGATGGCCACCGGCGAGATTGTGGTCGCACTGGGCATGAGCGAGCCCTCGGGTGGCAGCGACGTGCAGGCGATGCGCACCCAGGCCATCCGCGATGGCGACGACTACGTGATCAACGGGCAGAAGGTCTTCATCACCAACGGCCACAGTGCGGACCTGCTGCTGCTGGCCTGCAAGACCGACCCCAAGGCGCGCGGCAAAGGTGTCAGCCTGATCCTGGTCGAGACCGATCGCCCCGGCTTCACGCGTGGGCGCCGGCTCGAGAAGATAGGTTGCAAGGCACAGGACACATCGGAACTGTTTTTTGCCGACCTGCGCGTGCCGGCCGGCAATCTGCTGGGCCAGTCGGAAGGAGCCGGCTTCGCGCAGCTGATGACGCAACTGTCGCAGGAGCGGCTGATCCAGGCCATCCGCGGCGTCGCGAGCTCCGAGGCCGCGCTCGAATGGACCATCGCCTATGTAGCAGAACGCAAGATGTTCGGCCAGACGCTGGGCGACTTCCAGAACACCCGCTTCAAGCTCGCTGAACTGCACGCCGAGGTACTGGCGCAGCGCGTCTTCGTCGACCGCTGCATCGAACTGCATCTGCAGGGCCGCTTCGACGCGATCGACGCCGCAGCGGCCAAGCTGGTCACCACCGAACTGCAGGGCCGCGTGATGGACCAGTGCCTGCAGTTCTTCGGCGGCTGGGGCTATATGTGGGAATACCCGATTGCGCGTGCCTTCGCCGACGCACGCATGTGCCGCCTGGGCGGCGGAACCGCCGAGGTGATGCGCCAGATCATCGGCAATGCGCTGCTGCCCAAGACGCGCACGCCGGCCTGAGCAGCGCAGCGAACAGACCGGAAACCCATGTACATCGTTCACCAACCCGCTGGCCTGACCGGACAGCACCTTGACAACCAGGAGCATTCCACATGATCACCCGTCGCACCCTCGTTCAGGCCGGCGTCGCCGCCGGCAGCAGCCTGTTTTTACCCACTGGCAGGGCCCAGACCACCAAATGGCCGGAGTCACCGGTCAAGATCATCGTGCCGTTCTCCGCCGGCGGTGCGTCGGACCTGCTCACGCGGATGCTGGCGGAGCAGCTGCAAGCCCGGCTCGGCCAGAGCTTCGTCGTCGACAACCGGACCGGCGCCGGCGGCAACATCGGCATGGAATTCGTCAAGAATGCGGCGCCCGACGGCAATACCATCGCCTCGGCCACCATCGGCACCCTGTCAATCAACCAGTTCCTGTTCAACAAGATGGGTTATGACCCGGCCACCGACTTTGCCTATGTCTCCATGATCTGGGAGAACTGCAACGTGTTCGTAGTCTCGCCCAACCATCCGTCGGGCGCCAAGTCGGTGCAGGAGTTCCTGGTGTGGGCGCGCAAGCAGCCCAAGGGCGTCACCTTCGGCTCGGCCGGCGTGGGCACTACACCGCACCTGTCGGGCGAGTTGTTCAAGGAGCGCACCGGCATCACCGCGCTGCATGTGCCCTACCGTGGCGCCGCGCAATCGATGCCGGCGCTGATGGCCGGTGACACCGATTTTGCGATCGACAACATCGCCAGCTACACGCCGCTGATCAAGGCCGGCAAGGTGCGCGCGCTGGCGGTCACCGCCCCGGCGCGCTGGCCGACCATGCCGGAGCTGCCCACCATGGCCGAGGCGGGCGTGCGCGACTTCGTCGTGACGTCCTGGGGTGCCTTCGTATTGCCCAAGGGAACGCCGGCGGCGATCGTCACCAAGCTCTCCGCTGCGATCGCGGCGATCTCGGCCGAGCCGGCGATGCAGCAGCGCTTCCTGGACGCCGGCGCGCGGTCGGTGGCCACATCACCACAGGACACCGCGGCATTCGCCGAACGTGAGCGCGCCAAGTGGAAAGAAGTGGTACAGCTCTCCGGCGCCAAGATGGACTGACGATGACCACAGCGCCATTTGCCAGAACGCTGGTTGAACTGGTGCGGGAGCAGGCCGCCCGTTCTCCCGACGCGATCGCCCTGGTGTGCCCCCAGGGACGGTTCAGCTACCTGGACATGGCGCAGCGCGCGGACCGCGTCGCTGGTGCCATGCACGCCAATGGCGTGCGACGCGGCGATCGGGTCGGCCTGTTGCTGCCCAACCGCGTCGAATGGCTCGACCTGTGTCTTGGCGCCGGCGCGCTGGGCGCCATCACCGTGCCGCTGAGCACCTGGTCGACGCGCAGGGAACTGGAGTTCCTGCTGCAGGACGGGTCGCTGTCGCTGCTGGTTGCTGCGGCGCGCTTTGGCGACAGCGACTTCGAGTCCGACCTGGTGGCGCTGCAAGGCACGCCCGGCATGCCCGACGCCGGCCATATCTGGTTGCTCGATGGCACCGGTTCGCACTTCGCGCGGTTGTCCGAGCGCCTCGAAGGCACCGCATCGCTGCCCGCGGCGGCGCCCGGCGAGGGCCCCAGCGCCGGCGATGACGCGCTGGTGCTCTACACCTCGGGCTCGACCAGTGCGCCCAAGGCGGTGCCGCTGCGCCAGCACGCGGTGATCGAGAACGGCTTCAATATCGGGGAGCGCCAGGGCCTTGGCCCGGCCGACCGTGTGCTTCTGTCCTCGCCCTTGTTCTGGGCATTCGGCAGCGCCAACGCGCTGCCGGCGACCTGGTCGCATGGCGCGACCCTGGTGCTGATGGAGAAGTTCGACGCCGCGCTCGCAATCGAGGTCATCGAACGCGAACGCTGCACGGCAATCTATACCCTGCCGGCCATGACGGCGGCAATGGCGCGCCATCCCAGCTACCGCCCCGAGCGGCTGGCCAGCCTGCGCACCGGCCTGACCATCGGCAGCGCCGAGGAGTTCCTGTTTGCGGTGCAGGCGCTGCAGGTCGCCGGGTTGTGCAACATCTACGGCGCGACCGAAACCTGCGGCAACTGCGCCGTCACCTGGCACCACTGGCCGCTGGAGCGCCGCTCTACCTGCCAGGGCCCGCCGCTGCCCGGCCAGCAGATGCGCTTCGTCGACGAGGAGACCGGCACTTCCGTCGCGCCGGGAACACCGGGCCTGGTCGAGGTGCGCGGCTACACCACGCAGGGCTACAGCGGTGCCAGCGCGGCCCAGAACGACAAGGCCTTTACCGCCGACGGCTTCTACCGCACCGGCGACATGGGCATGCGCAATGCGCAGGGCGACTTCGTGTTCGTCGGTCGTGTCAGCGAGATGATCAAGCGTGCCGGCATCAACGTCTCACCGGCCGAGGTCGAGGCGGTGTTGCGCCGTCACCCATCGGTGCGGGACACCGCCGTGGTGGGCGTGCCCGACGCGGCCCGCGGCGAGCGCATCTTTGCCTTCGTGGTGCCGGTGACGCCGCAGGCGTTCGACGCCGACGCCCTGTTGCGCCACTGCGCGGCCGAAGCGTCCAAATACAAGCTGCCCGACCACATCGAGAACTGCGCCGCGCTGCCGCTGACCGTCACCGGCAAGCTGCAGCGGCGCGAACTGCGCCAGCTGGCCATCGCGCGCGTTCAGG